>CANRAA010000044.1 GCA_947628485.1 uncultured Bacilli bacterium
AAGGAAAAATTTAAAGAGTCTCTATTTTTATGGGGCTTTTTTCAATTCCTTAACATAACTAAATCCTTAACATAAAAGAAATTATGTTAAACTTAACATAATTCATTGTAGAAAAGTGGCAGAAGTGGCAAAAATCTAAAACGGAATATTGATAAATATAGAATAGTATGCTATAATTGTCATTGTAGAAAAGTGGCAATTCTGCCAAAAAAATACAATGGAGGTTAAATATGAAAAAGATAAATAGAGATTTATATTTAAATAAATTAGTTAGCCGAAGAGAAAACGGAATGATTAAAATTATAACTGGAATAAGAAGATGTGGAAAGTCTTATTTATTAGATCCTATCTTCAAAGATTATTTAATGCAAAGTGGAATAGATGAGGATCACATAATAAAATTGGATTTAGAAGAAAGAAAGAATAAAAAATATTTAAATCCCGATGTTTTAGATGAGTACATTCGGAGTTTAATTGTGGATAAAAAGATGTATTATATAATTTTAGATGAAGTTCAAAAAATTGATGATTTTGAATCAGTTTTAAATGGTTTTTTGCATATTAAAAATGTTGATGTATATGTAACTGGAAGTAATTCTAAATTTTTATCTTCAGATATTATAACTGAGTTTAGAGGCAGGGGAGATGAAGTTCGAGTTTATCCTTTAACTTTTAAAGAATATTGTGAGGCTTTCAAAGGTGATAAATATGAGGCTTGGAATGAGTATATATTATATGGGGGTATGCCCTTAATTTTATCTAAAAAAACTGATGAAGAAAAAAGTGCTTATTTAAGTAATTTGTTTGAAACTACTTATTTAAAAGATATAATTGAAAGAAATAACATTAAAAGAATTGATGTTTTAAATGCCCTTGTCAATATTTTATCTTCTTCCATTGGCTCTTTAACTAACCCGGCAAAACTAGCCAATACTTTTTTAAGTAATTCTATAAAAGATGTAAATGAACAAACTATAAATACTTATATTAACTATTTATTGGAGGCTTTTTTACTTAAAAAAGTGGAAAGATATGATATTAAAGGAAAAAAATATATTTCTACTCCAAGTAAATATTATTTTACTGATATAGGGCTCCGTAATGCAAGAATTAATTTTCGTCAATTAGAAGAAAATCATATAATGGAAAATATTATATATAATGAATTATTAGTGCGTGGTTATAATGTTGATGTAGGAATAGTAGAATTAAGAGATAATAACAAAAGGAAACAATTAGAAATTGATTTTGTATGTAATTTAGGAACTAAAAAATATTATATTCAATCAGCTTTAAATTTAGATACCAGAGAAAAAACAATTCAAGAAGAAAGACCTTTAATGAATATAAACGATAATTTTAAAAAGATTATTGTGGTAAAAGATAATATGAAACATTGGTATACTGAAGAAGGAATACTCGTTATTGGTATTCAAGAATTTTTATTAAATGAAAATAGTCTAGATTTTTAAATTAAATACCTTCTAATTTAATATGTGTACTTTTTTTGGGTATTAGCATAGATTAAATTAGGAGAGTGATAAATTTGACTAATTTTAGAGAAATAGTAACTAAAGCGGTAATTGGGAAAGCGAAAAAAACTAGTGGTAATAAATTTATGATGGAAACAAGTGAAAAACCGAATACCATTTTAGGCTGTTGGATTATTAATCATGCTTTTAAAGGCTCTAATAATATGGGGAGTGTTTTAGTAGATGGCGCTTTTGATGTTAACGTTTGGTATTCTTATGATAATGATACGAAAACATCTGTTAGCACCAAAAGATTTAACTATACTGACAAAATGAATATTCCTTTAAAAAATGATATGGTTTTAAATGATAATTCCGAAATTATAGTGAGAAGTCTAAAACAACCAACAGTTACGAATGTCGAAATTAAAGATGGTCTAGTCGAACTTAATATTGAAAAAGAATTAGGAGTGGAAGTTGTCGGTAATACGATGGTTAAAGTTCCCGTTGAAGATGATGAAGATGACTATATCGAATTACTTGATGATAACTTAGAAAAAGAAATAGATGATGTCAACGAAAATTATTTAGAAACTGAAGAAGTTGAAAAATAACTTTGTCAACGAAAAAATGTTGACATAAAGAAGAAGTAAATGTTATACTATTGGTAGTAAGAAAGGAAGGACTTTATATGGCAGTTAAATTAAGACTTAAAAGAATGGGTTCAAAACAAAAACCATTTTATAGAATTGTTGCTGCTGATTCACATTCACCAAGAGATGGTCGTTTTATTGAAACAGTAGGAACTTATAATCCAATTAAAGGTGCTTCAGTTGTTACAATTGATGAAGAAAAAGCATTAAATTGGTTAAAGAATGGAGCAGAGCCAACCGCAACTGTACGTAATATTCTATCTAAACAAGGTATTATGGCTAAGTATGCTGCATCAAAAACCAAAAAGAAATAGGTAGGCATTTATGAGTGTTGTCGAATTTGCGGAATATTTAGTAAAAAGTATAACTAAAGAGCCAGACCTTGTTAAAGTGTCTTTATTTCCAGCTGATGATGATATTACCATTTTAGAAATCTTAGTTCCGGAAAGTGATATGGGACGAGTAATTGGAAAAAATGGTAAAACATCAACATCAATTAGAACTTTAATTCAAGCTTTTGCAGCAATTAATAAAATGCCCAAAGTAAAAATCAATATTGATTCATTTTAAGAAATAGGGTTCTATTTCTTTTTTGATATGAAAGGGTGGTTTAGATGGTTAAGATTACCAGTATCTGTGGAACTAATGAAGATGTAAATAATATTTTAGATAAAATATATGAAATATATGAACGCGAAATGCAAATGGATAGTGATCGCCAAATTTATATTTATCAAGATTTTATTGATAATTCTTTAGTAATGCAAGAATTAAATGATTTAGGTATCTATGTCATTTATGATTTAGCTAAAATAGACAGTAATGATATTGTTATTTTAAGTTCTTATAATGAAAAAGATTTAGATTATTTAAATAACAATCATATTGAATATTATCCGGTATTAAAAGATAATCATAATAAAAGTTATTTAGAAGATATTGAAAAAAGTATTGAAAAAGAAATTAAAAATGCCTCTTTATTACTTGTTATTGGCGATGGGAAAGATACACATGAATTAACCGAAAAATACAAAAGTATTATCTCAACTTATGAATTTAATGATTTAAATAGTTTTAGTTCTTTCTTTTTAAAAAGTGATTATACCTCATTCGATAATATTGTTCTAACGGGTGGACCATCAACACCCCTTAAAGAAATATATAATTATAAATACTTAACAATGTTTTTATTATTTTATAAAGATAGACTAAAAGAATTTAAAACTTATGAACCGACCTTTAATCAAGAATTTAAGTCTTTAGAAGATGCTGAAGAAGTAAATAAAATTGTTGATTATTTTATTGATTTAAATAAAGATGGTAAATACTTAAGAGGAACTCTTATATCTTTAGCATCCTTACTTGCTGGTTATGATAATTATTTAGATTTAGCTCTAACTTATGAAACTTTAGAAACCAGTATTTTGGTTCATGATGATATAATTGATAATGCCAAAGTTCGGAGAGGTAAAGATACTATTCCAAGAAGAATATGTAAGGAATATAGACCTTATTCCAATAACCCTATTTATTTTAATGATGTTTTGAAACTAGCTAACTCTCTAGCTATTTGTGCCGGTGATTTATTCTTTTATGAGGCCCAAAACTATTTAGTTAAAAAGTATGGCACTCATCCTAATTTTCCTGATATCTTAAAATTATATAATGATATTGTTATTAAAACGATTAAGGGAGAAGTTATTGATGTAACTTTACCTTTTTATGGTAAATATGATTTAAAAGAAATTAATAATGAAGATATTTTAAATATTTATCATTTAAAAACTAGCACTTATACTATTATTGGTCCTTTTGCTTTAGGATATTTACTTGGTGGTAAAAAAATAGACCAAAAGATGGAAGATATTTTAAATAAAATAGGCCTTTCTTTTCAAATAAAAGATGATATCTTAGAAATTTTTGGGGAAACACGCACCATTGGTAAACCCAATACCTCAGATATTTGTGAATTTAAACAAACATTACTTTATTCTTATGTCATTAATACAAGTTATAAAGAAGAATTTTTAAAGATTTATGGCAATAAAGAAGTTAGTAATAAAGATTTACTTAATATAAGAGAAATCTTAAAGGAAAGTGGCGCTTTAGAATATACATATAATTATTTAAATGATTTATATACGGATATTATGGAGAGTATTGATACCCTTGATTTAAAAGAAGATGGTAAAAATATCTTGAAAGGTTTAATAATCTATATTAATATAAGAAATAAGTAGGAGGTTATATGCAAAAGAAAAAGAAAAAAAATAAAAAGAAAAATTATTCAAAATTAAATAAAGTAATTATTAATTTATTTAGTCTTTTAATTATTGTTTTAATTATTATTTTACTTTTTAGTATTATTAGTAAATTTAAAAATGAAAAAGAAGAAGTCGATAGTTATAGCAAAGATAATACCGTAAGTGAATATATGCTTTTAGATAATTCTCATATTTATTTATATAATTTAGATAAATTAACTATTAAAGATAATGAAGATTATCTTGATTTAAGAGAATATATTGCTAAATATTCTAGTGTTGATGATTTATTTACCTCTTTAGAAAATAATTTAAGTGTTAAAACTACTTTAAAAGATGGGGGCACAATCATTTATAAAACGAAAGACAAAGATTTATTTAAAAATGATTTAACTATTATTAGATGTCATACGGAAGAAGGAAATAGAGATATCTATTTTGGAAAGAATATGAATACGACTACAGCTTTTAAAAATGGCGCTTGTGGAAAAGATTTCTTTGAAGATAAGAGTTTTACCAAAATCTATACTTTAGCAAATGTTAAAGATTTAGGGATAAGAGAAGTTGAAAATGTGATTGATAAAGAAGGTAATACGGAAAAAGTTAAGAAACATTTTTATGAACTTACTATCAAAGATAATGAAGATAATACCATTAAAATTGAAAGAGCCATGGATGATGAGAGTGCTAAAGCTTTAATCAAAGGGAAAAAGTATACTTTCTATTTTAAAAATAAATATGGGGAATTAATTCAAAATAATATGACAGATATCTTTAATAAATGTAGTTTAGAACAAATAGTTTTATATGAAGAAAAGTAATATTTTCTTCTTTTTTGTCAAATAAAAGCATAAAAATATTTAACAATTTAGAAGAATATTGTACAATAAAGATGTGATAAGTATGAAAAAAATAAATTTGAGTTTAGTCTTTTTATTCAGTTTTCTTTTTATGGAAATTGTTTATAAATTATTATTAGGTATAAATATATTTAAATTATCTTTCTTAAATATGTTTATCTTCTTAATTTCTTTTAGTTTTATTTTAGGAGTTCTATGTACTTTAAGTAATAATAAAAAGGTTAATAAAATAGTTTTTATAGTTTTATTAAGTCTTATTACGATTTGGTTTAGTGCGCAATATGTCGTTAAATCATACTTTGACTTTTATATTTCTTTATCTACTTTTGGGGTAGCGGACCAAGTAACCGACTTTATGGGAAAAGCCGTTATTGAGACTTTAAGAAGAATACCAGGGATTATTTTATTCTTTGTTCCTTTAGTAGTTAGTTTAATTTTTAGTAAAAGAATTTGTTTTAAACATAATAATATCAAACAAGTATTAGTCTTACTTGCCATTGGGGGTGGTTTTTATGGGGTTTATATAGCAAGTTTATTTATTGGAAAAGATGCCACTTATTCACCTTATGTTTTAAACTATAAAGTCAATGATATTTCTTTAAGTATGGAAAATTTAGGTGTTTTAAATACCTTTATGTTAGATACAAAAAGAGCTATCTTTGGTTTTGAAGAGAAATTAGTTCATGTTGATAATCCTTTATCTAATGATAAGGATAAAGATAATGATACTCCAAAGGTGTATGATTATAATAATTTAGATATTGATTTTGATAGTTTAATTGCAAATGAATCTAATAGTACCATTAAAAGTATGCACGAATACTTTAAAAATGATCCGGGTACTTTACAAAATGATTATACGGGATTCTTTAAAGATAAAAATTTAATTTTGTTTATGGCGGAATCCTTTAATGAAGTGGCCGTTAAAAAAGAAATTACCCCAACCTTATATAAACTTTCTCACAGTGGGTTTGTCTTTGAAGATTTTTATACGCCAACAATATTTAGTACTATTGGAGGAGAGTTTCAAGAACTTACGGGTCTTTATGCCTCAGGTACGGATGTTTTAGGAAGATTTAGAACCGGTAATGTGACATTTCCTCAAGGAATTGCCACTAAATTTAAAGAAGCCGGTTATAATACTTATGCTTACCATAACAATAGTGCATCCTTCCAAAGTCGAAATAAATATTTACCAAGTTTAGGTTTTGATAATTTTAAAGCTTGTAATACGGGCTTAGAAAAAGTTATTAATTGTAATTTATGGCCAAGAAGTGATTTAGAAATGATTAATGCTACTATAGATGAATATGCGACTGAAGGTAATAAATTTATGGTTTTCTATGCTTCTAACTCTGGGCATTCTAGTTATGATGGCTTTAATTCTAACCAAATGGCTAAGAAAAATAAAGAGGAGTATTTAGCATCCGGTTTAAATTATTCGGAAAGAGTAGCTACATATCTTGCGGCTCAAATGGAACTTGATAAAGCCTTAGATTCTTTAATTAAAAAATTAGATGAAAAAGGAATCCTTGATAATACCGTTATTGCTTTAGTGGGAGATCATTATCCATATGATTTATATCCATCAGAAGTAAATGAAATGGCGGACTATGAAAAAGATGATGTTGTGGAAATTAACCATAGTAAATTTATATTATGGAATAATAAAATGGATACGGTAAATGTTAGTAAAGTAGGAAGTCAATTAGATGTTATTCCTACTATCTATAATGCCTTCGGTATTAATTACGATTCAAGATTATTTATTGGTAAAGATATTTTAAGTACGGAAGGTGGTCTTGCCATGTTTGGTAATAAATCTTGGGTATCTGATAAAGGAACATATTTTTCATCCAGTGGTAAGTTTGTTCCTAAGGATGGTGTCGAAGTAGATGATACATATGTTAAAACAATGAATCAAATTGTTTTAAATAAAATAAATATGAGTACTAAAATAATAATGAATAATTACTATAGTAAAGTATTTAAATAATAAAAGATTAAAGGTGAGAGAAATCTCATCTTTTGTATTGTCTAAATCACATATTGCTTATATGATACAAAAAATATTCCTTTTTAAACTGTTTTGATGTATAATCTTATTTAGAGAGAGGGGATTAATTTGGAAAATGATAAGAAAAAAATTACTAAATTTCCTAAAGGATTTTTTGCTAGTATTAAACCTTGTAAAATCAATCATAGTAAAAACTTTGAAGAAGACTTACCATTTGAATGGAGTGAAAATGTTTTAAATGGAAAAAGTAAAGTTAAAATAGTATCAGCAAAAAGAAAAACTAATAAGTAATAAGAATAAAAAACTAAGTGAGAGTCTTCTCACTTTTTTTGTGTTTTTACAACAAATGTGTTCTTTTTTTAAAAGAAATTTCATGAAAAAAAAGGAAATCAGAGATTTTTTTACAATAATATAAGTGAAGGGAGAAAAAGCAACATCAAAAATATAATAGTAAAAATTAACAGAAAGGAGGAAAATTTTATGTGTAAACTTGGAGATATAATAGTTATAGATAAGTTTAAAGATGAAGATGGAGAAATCATTTCTAAACATTCCTTTGTTGTTGTTTCTGATAGCAAAGGATGTATTAGTGGAATTAAATATGATTTTGTAGCAAGCATACTTTGTAGTTTTCATAGTAAAGAACATTTAAAGAAAAAGTTAAGATATAAAGAAAACTTCTTAATCAAAGAAGATTTAATATCTGGAAAAAAATTAAACAATAAATCTGGTTATATTAAAGCAGATCAATTATATTATTTTGATAAAAAACAAATAAACTATAAAGTTATTGCCCATATGGAAGATGAACTATTTGATGAATTAATACAATTAATAATAGATTTAAGTAAAAAAGACAAATTAAAAAATATTGAAACAAATTTAGAAAAAGTCTAATTCATCATAAATGTTTAGACATTTATGTTTGTTTTGTGTATAATAAGGTTAGAAAGAGGTGGTTATATGGTCAAAAAAAATCGTCCTAAATTTCCTAAAGGCTTTTTTTCTCAACCTAGACCCACTATTAGTTTAAAAGAAGCTTTAAAAGATGTTATTCCCTTCGAATGGAGTGAAAATGTTTTAAATGGAAAAAGTAAAGTAAAATTAGTATCTGCAAAAAGAAAGATTAATAATAAGTAATAAGAATAAAAAACTAAGTGAGAGTCTTCTCACTTTTTTTGTGTTTTTACAACAAATGTGTTCTTTTTTAAAAGAAATTTCATGAAAAAGTGATGATACTATAAATGATACTATATGTCAATATTTTCTTTTCTTTTGTTAAAAAATATAATATATGGTATAATTTTAATATAAATTAATTGGGGATGATTTTGAGATGAGTGAAGAAGATAAAAAAATAATAGGCAATAAAAAACATTTATATGATGAAACAGTTAAATATGATGAATCAAATTTACCAAGGCCTTTAAAAGAATATATAAAAGAATTAAAAAAGTTTGATAAAACTAAAGATTGGTTAAGTTATGATTTAAAATTTGATGAGTTTGAAATGGTAATTAGATGTTATTTAAGAGCTAATAGAGTAACAGAATATGATTATAAAAAATTAATTGCAAAGTACGGGTGGTTATATGATTAAAATTGAAAATTTTGATAATGTTATGCCAAGTGGGATAACTTATGGTGGTCACAGTGGTAGTAAAAAGGGCATTATTCTAAATAATGAAAGATGGTTTTTAAAATATCCTAAATCAACAAAAAGTATGGATGTTAAAGGTTTGTCTTATACAACATCTCCAATTTCTGAATATTTGGGTTCTCATATATATAATTTATTAGGTTTTGATGTTCATGATACTATTCTAGGCATTACAAATAATAAAGTCGTTGTAGCTTGTAAAGATTTCTTAAATAAAAATGAAACTATTTTAGATTATAACTCTCTAAAAAATGATTATGATGAAAAAGTTGAAAAAGAAATAGAAGAATTATCATCTTCATCAAATAAAGAACATTTAGGAACTGATATTGATGAGATTATAATAGTTATGAATAATAATGCTTATTTTGCTAAAATGCCTGAATTAAAAAGTCGATTTTGGGATATGTTTGTTGTCGATGCCTTTATTAGTAATAATGATCGAAACGATAACAACTGGGGTTTAATATTAGACCATAATACAATGAATTTAAGAGTTTCTCCTGTATATGATAATGGTGCCTCATTTTATAGTAAATCATCTGATGAAAGAATAGAAAGTATTTTAAAAAATAAATTCAAAATGAAACAAGTTATATATGACAGTGCCGTATCATCATTTATGAAAGATGGTAAAATAATAAATCCTTTAAAATTTATCGAAAAAATGGCTAATGAAGATTTAAATGGAGCTATTCTTAGAGTAGTTCCTAAAATAGATTTAAATAAGATAAAAGAATTATTTGCAAGCATTCCTTCAAGTTATGAAAACTTACCAATATTAACTGAAGCCCAAAAGAAGTTATATTATGAAAGTTTAGTCTATAAGTATGAAAATGTTTTAAAGAAAGTATATGATAAATTAACTAAATAAAAAATAATTCAATTTAAAAGAAACGAAGATTACTTCGCTTTTTTTGTGTTTTTACAACAAATGTGTTCTTTTTAAAAGAAATTTCGTGAAAAAAAGAAAATCAGCAATTTTTTTACAATAATATAAGTAGAGGTAAAAAAAATTAATAATAAAGTGGGATATATAAAAGCTAATCAATTATACTTCTTTGACAAAAGTAAAATAGAATATAAAGTGATTGCTCATTTAGATTCTGAATTATTAGATGAATTGGTACAATTAATTCTTGAACTTCAAAAAAGTAATTTATTAATACCTATTTATATTAATATAAATTAAGAAGTAATAAATTAAATTTTGAAATGAATAAAATATTATACAATTTTAAATAAAAAGTGTATAATAATCTTAAGAAAGGAGTTAAATTTCCTAAATGATTTTTTACTTGTTAATTTATAGATTAAAATAATCAAAAATAAAAGAAAATTTAAAAAATAAATTTACTAAAAAGAAAAAAC
>CANRAA010000045.1 GCA_947628485.1 uncultured Bacilli bacterium
TCTTCGACACATATAGATACATAATATTTATTAGCTACATGTTCTATCGTGGCATTTATTATTCTTCCCTTTATATATTCGATATTTCGATAGCCTCTTATCTTTACTTCTTTTAGTTTAGGTAATGTTATAGTTCTTTCTTTTAAATCTAATTTAATGTTTTCATAAAGGCTACCTTTATATGTATTTTTTATATAATTAGTTCTATAACTATCTTTTATTCCTTTTCTCTTATATCTTGGATATCCACATTGTCTTTTATAATATTTATTTAATCCATTCTCTAAATCAAATACTGCACATCTTAAAGAACAACTATCTACTTCTTTTAAAAAGAGATATTCATTATATAGATTTGGTATTTCTTTTATCATATCAAACTTACTAAGTTTAGAATTATCTTTTTTCTTACTTAGCATTATATTATATACAAGTCTTGCACAACCTATAGTTTTATTTATTAATTCTATTTGTTCTTCATTTGGATACATTCTAAATTTATAAGCTCGATTAACTAACACAACTATTACCTCCATACAATATAATTATACTATACGAACAAATGAATGTCAAGACATAATTTCACTTTTTGCATGACTTTCCTAGTATATAAAAAAAATCTCCAAAAGATTGGATAAAATTACTTGACTAGAATAGAATATTATTGTAGTATATAGATACAGGAGCAGAAATGCTTAGACAGTATCATACCTAAATGGTATAATACTACGACAGGTGCCGATAGGCATAGACAAAGTCAGTCAAAACGACTGACTTTTTAAATAGAAAATTAATTAGAGTCTTTTTTTAATATCCTTTACTTTTATAATCTTCATATAATTCTTTAAAACGATTAAAATGGACTACTTCTCTTTGTCTTAACCATAATAAGGGAGCCAAAACATCTTCATCATCAGTTAAATCAATTAAGTTTTCATAGACTGCTCTAGCCTTTTGTTCAGCAGCCATATCTTCCATTAAATCGGCAATTGGGTCAGCAGTTACGGAAAAATAAGTTGCGGTAAAAGGAACACCATTGGCATCGACTGGATATAAGCCTTTATTGTGTTCAGCATAATTAGCATCTAGTCCAGCTTCTTTTAATTCGGCAATCGTGGCATTTTGGGTAAGTTGTTTGACCATTGTACAAATCATTTCACAATGGCCAAGTTCCTCAGTTGAAATGTCATTAAGTAAGGCTTTTCCTTTATCATCAGGCATTGTATATTTTTGACTGAAATATCTTAATGCCGCCGCAAGTTCCCCATTCGAACCGCCAAATTGCGTTAAAAGAAGTTTAGCCATTCTTAAATCTTTTTTCTTAATACTAATGGGATAGTTAGTATGTTTAACATATTTAAACATAGATATCACCTCTAAATTCTTCCCATGGCCATGGACTATCAATCCATTTAAATTCTTCCCCTTTAGTATTAATTACCATAAGAGGCCCATAAGTTTCCATATATTCTTTCTTGGCTGCTTTTTCTTCTTTAATTAATTCTTCTAAATAATGTAGGGCCTCTTTATCATCAGGATGCGTATCTAAGAAAAGATTCATATCCGTAATAGCGTGCGCATATTCCATAACATTAAAAAGTTTGGCTTCTCTATCACTTTTAGGTTGAATATTTAAATAAGTTAAATTTTTATAAGGTAAATATTCATCTTTAAAAATATTTCCTCTTAAAAATCCTTCTTTGGCTGTTAAAAATTTACTATTTTTATTATAATTTGGAACACTAGGCTTGGGACTACTTATGTTAGCTAAATTAAATAGGGCTAAATCTAAATTGACATTGTTATCATCAAATAACATAAAAAAATTACCTCCTAACGTAATGTATGAGGTAATTAAATTTTTTTATATGCTTATGCCTATTTATTCGTCTATTTCGTCTTCACTTTTTACTAAAACTTCTCTTGGTTTACTGCCGTTTTGTGGTCCCACTATGCCTCTTGATTCTAGTAAATCAATCATTCTAGCCGCTCTATTAAAGCCAAAACGGAATTTTCTTTGAATTAAAGATGCACTAATTTTACCAGTTGAAATAGCAAAGTCTACCACTTCATTATACATTGGATCATCATAATCATCTTCGCCATTACCACTTCCAGATGAAGAATTAGATGTTCCACTCGAAACCGTTAAATCTTCGGTATATTGAGCTTTCATTTGTTTCGTACAATAATTAATTAATTTTTCAATTTCTTCATCAGATATAAAGCAGCCTTGAATTCTTTCAGGGGTATTTTCACCCATTGGTAAATATAACATATCACCTTTTCCTAGAAGTTTTTCGGCACCTCCCATATCAAGGGCTGTCCGAGAGTCAATTTGACTTGCGACAGCAAAACAAATACGCGATGGAATATTGGCTTTAACAACACCCGTAATAACATTGGTTGATGGTCTTTGGGTGGCCACGATTAAATGAATACCGGCCGCTCTGGCTAGTTGGGTAATCCGCATAATAGAATTTTCGACTTCTTTAGAAGCCACTAACATTAAATCGGCAAGTTCATCAATTATTACAACCCAATAAGGCATCTTTGGCAATGGACTTTCCGGATGTTTTTTATTTTCTTTTTCAATATATTCATTGTATTCATTAATCTTCTTTACTTTATGTTCGGCAAAAGTATCATAACGTCTGTCCATTTCGGCAACCACATTTTGAAGCATAATAGAGGCTTTCTTTGGATCATTTACAACCGGACAATATAAATGAGGCGTCCCATTATAATTCGTAAGTTCAACCTTTTTAGGGTCAACCATAATAAGTTTTACTTCATAAGGGGTATAATTCATTAAAATAGAACAAATAATGGAATTAATACATACAGATTTACCACTACCAGTAGAACCCGCTACTAAAAGGTGAGGCATCTTGGTAAGGTCAGCTACAATAGGTTTACCCATTAAGTTCTTTCCTAAAGTAATCATAATATCATATTTATTTTTAACACTTAAATTAGCTTCTAAAATTTCTCTAAATGGTACCGCACTAATTGTTTCGTTAGGTATTTCGACTCCAATCGTGCTTTTCCCAGGAATTGGCGCTTGAATACGCACATCTTTGGCCGCTAGGGCTAAAGCAATTTCTTTATTAATTGATAAAATATGACTTACTTTAGTTCCAGCTGGAACACAAACCTCATATTGGGTAAAGGCTGGTCCCACTTGAATATTAACAACTTTAGCGGTTATTTTAAAGTCTCCTAATACTTTTTCTAGTAAATCTTTATTAGCCATTATACGAGCATCATTTTCCGTTTTCTTTGGTCCTTTAACATCTTTTAAAATATTAATTGGAGGTAATTTATATTTCCCATCATTAATGGGTTCAATTACCATTGGTTCTACTTCTACTATCTCATTAGGAGATACTTCTTTATTTTTATTTTTGATATCTTCTAGTCTATTAATAACAATTTTATCATCGTGCTTAGGTTCTAGTTCTACTTCTTCATGAACATTCTCACTAATTTTAACTAAACCATCCTCTTCTTCAGTATCTTTACTCTCTTCTTTATTCTTTCTAATAAATCCCTTTATTTTATCTAAAACATCACTAAATGTAACATCAAATAACAAGGTTAAGCCACCAATAGCCATAACAATTAAAATAACGATGGTGCCAACTCTGGCAAATAAAGCATACAAAACACTAATGGCACAAGCCCCGATTAAACCGCCCCCAATAGATATGGAAGTATTACCCGTATTTAAAATTGAGGCCGCCATATCTATGGAATTAATCCGATCCATATATTGGTCAAATGTTGTTTTTAAAATATCAGCCGGATTTTCAATTTCATTTAAAAAGGTAAAATGACTAGCTACTAAAATAACTAACATAATTAAATAAAAACCAATTAAACGGGAAGAAAAAAACTTTGGCATCTTTCTTTTAAAAATCATAAAAAGGCCCACTAAAAGAAGATAGATTACAAAAACAATCCACCAAGAACCCATTAAGAACATGCCAAACTCTTTAATAAGGGTACCAATATAACCAAAGCCAAAGCCAATTATACCAACAATTGCTAAAATTAAACCGGTAAGTTCAACACTCATTCCCTTACTTGATGTTTCTTTTGATTTTTTTCGCTTTGCCATTTTTATCACCATTTTAATTATAAACTAGTTTTTATTTTTTGACAATTAATTCTATATTTAATATAATTATTTTTATGGAGGATGTTATGATTAATGTTGTTTTATTTGAACCAGAAATACCTACTAATACAGGTAATATTATGCGGACTTGTATTGCTACTCATACCCATTTACATTTAATTAAACCCTTAGGTTTTAGTTTAGAGGATAAATATGTGAGAAGAAGTGGGGTCAATTACATTGATAAATGTGAATATACGGTCTATGAAAATATTGAAGAATTTTTTGAAAAAAATAAAGGAGAATATTATTTTTTAACAAGATATGGCCATAAACCGCATACTTCATTTGATTATAGTGACCAATCAAAAAACATCTATTTTTTCTTTGGTAAAGAATCAACGGGTATTCCACCCCAAATTCTAAAACCATATATTGATAGATGTTTAAGAATTCCGATGACGAGTGATGTAAGAGCCTTAAATTTATCTAATACGGTTGCTATTGTGGTTTATGAAGCCTTAAGACAACAAGGATACCCTAACCTTTTATTTGATGAGCCTCATAAATCTAAGAATTTTATTGAAGAAAGTTAACTACTTTCTTCTTTTTTTAAAGGCCACTTCATTTAAATCATTAATCATTTTCGTATTCCAAAAATCACAAGACATAATCATTTTCTTATGCATTTCAATATTAGCATCATCAATATATTTCGCATAAAAATAATTAGTTTCAACTTGTTCTATAACTTTTCTATTTTTACAAAAAACACTTAAGTAATTTTCCACCATATCTTTTTCCTCTTTAGTGCAAAAAGAACCAAGATAAAAAATAAAATAAGGGGCTAAATTTCTTAAAACATAATTTATATTATCATTAACAAAATCTCTTTGATAAAATTCTAAGATATCTTCAACAAATGGTCTTACATCAACATCACTAGAACAAGCCAAATTTCGCACATAGATAGGCATTAAATATAAAAGACCAACATTACAACCATTATCAAAGATACCCCCTAAAACATCATATATATTAGTTTTATTATGATAATAATATAAGAATTTCTCTTCAGGATTAAAAAGTTGTTCTTGGGTGACAAAAAAGGCTTCTTCTTTTAACCATTTATATTTTTCTTCACCAAGTTCATAAGATGTTAAAACTCTTTTCGTAAAACTACGAATAAATTCTAAAAATTCTTCTCCTAAAATAATTTTATTATTTTTAGTATTTTCCCAACTATTATTCTTAGGTACTGCTTCTCCACTTAATAAATAAGATAAAAGGCTTCTAAAATACATGCCATTAAAATCTTGATTAGTGTAATTTACTTCCGTAAAATAATTTGTAATTCTTTTTATTGGCCCTACTGAAATTTGAAATGGTTCCATTTCTTCACTTAATTCTTGATAACAACCACTTAAAAGCCACTTTTCACATTTTAATTTTGTCATATTGACCTCTTTCTTTAAGTTTCTATCTTATCACAAATTAATTTAATTAACAATTATTTAAGAAACAATTTTTTAATTTTGCATATATTATATATTTACTTCATATATTTTAGCGGGTGAAATATGATAAATTATAATGGTCTTAGTGAAAATGAAGTAAAAAAGCAAAGAAATCAATATGGTACAAATGAACTTACCAAAGTTAAACAGAAAACTTTTTTTAAAATTCTTTTAGAGTCTCTAGGAGATCCCATCATTAAAATATTACTCATTGCTCTAGGGATTAAATTACTTTTTATTTTTTCCAAGTATGATTGGTATGAAACAATAGGTATTGCCATTGCCGTTATGCTGGCCTCTTTAATTTCGACAATCTCGGAATATGGCAGCGAAGAAGCCTTCAAAAAGTTATCGGAAGAAGCCAGTAAAATAAAAGTTAAAGTTTTTAGAGATAATATCTTAAAAGAAGTAATGATTGGCGATATTGTCGTGGGAGACATTGTTAAACTTACGACTGGAGATTCGGTTCCTGCTGATGGTATCCTTATAAATGGCACCATAACTTGTAATGAATCATCCTTAACTGGTGAAGCTAAGGATATTAAAAAAAGTAACAATTCCACCCTTTATCGTGGTTCAGTAGTTACTTCGGGAAATGGAAAAATGCTCGTTAAAAGTGTGGGTAACAACACGGAATATGGCAAAATTTCTTTAGAAGTTCAAACAACGCCACCCACATCACCTTTAAAAAAGAGATTGTATGGACTAGCCAAGATTATTAGTAAAATTGGTTACATTGGGGCTTTTGTTGTTTCACTTTCTTATCTTTTTAATAAAATAGTGATTGAAAATAACTTTGATATGGATTTAATTATTACGACAATTACGACACCGAAGATTATTTTAAATTATTTAATTTATGCTTTAACTTTATCAGTAACCATTATAATCGTGGCTGTTCCCGAAGGACTACCCATGATGATTACTTTAGTCTTATCTTCCAATATGAAAAGAATGCTTAAAGATAATGTTTTAGTAAGAAAACCAATAGGTATCGAAACCAGTGGTAATTTAAATTATTTATTAACTGATAAAACGGGTACTCTTACCAAAGGTATTTTAGAAGTAACCCATTTTATTTCGGGCGATTTAAAAACTTTTACCAAAGTCAAAGATTTAAAACGAACGAAAATATATAATGATATTTATAACTCTTTAATTTTAAATAATGAAAGTGTAATTAGTGATAACAAAGTAATTGGTGGTAACTCCACCGATCAAGCCTTAATTAATTATCTACCTTATCAAAATACAAATTTAAAAATAAATAAAAGAATTCCTTTTGATAGTAAAAATAAATATAGCGCTATTTACTTAGAAAAAGAAATCTATTTAAAAGGAGCCTCCGAAGTAATTATTCCCAAATGTACCAAATATTTAAATACTAATGGCGAAGAAAAAATTATTCTTAATTCCAAAAGTATTTTAAAAGAAATAGATAAATATACTCAAAAAGGCATTAGAGTTATTACTCTTGCTAAAGGAACTAATTTAGATAATAATTTGACATTTTTAGGTTTTATCACTTTAAAAGATGAGTTAAGAAGTGAGGCCAAAGAAGGGATTAGTTTAATAAGAAATGCGGGGATTAATGTCATTATGATTACCGGGGACGCTAAAGATACCGCCAAGAATATTGCCAAAGATTGTGGGATTATCACAGATAGTACCGATATTATTTTAACAAGTAATGAGTTAAATAAAATGGATGAAGAAGATATCAAAAAAATAATGCCAAGATTAAAAGTGGTAGCAAGAGCTCTTCCTCAAGATAAAAGTCGTTTAGTTAGCATTTTAGAAGATATGAACCTTATTGTCGGAATGACAGGTGATGGAGTTAATGATGCACCGGCTTTAAA
The DNA here is from genome assembly GCA_947628485.1 of uncultured Bacilli bacterium. Lineage (GTDB taxonomy): Bacteria > Bacillota_I > Bacilli_A > RF39 > UBA660 > SIG200. The sequence continues at coordinate 7,500 of CANRAA010000045.1, forward strand.
GAAAGCTAATGTCGGTTTTGCCATGGGAAGTGGAACCGAAGTATCTAAAGAAGCCAGTGACATAGTTATTTTAGATAATAATATTTTATCGATAAGTAAAGCTATTCTTTATGGTAGAACTATTTTTAAAAGTATCAGACGTTTTGTTACTTATCAATTAACCGTTAATTTTACCGCTCTATTCTTATCCATAATTGGTTCTTATATTGGGGTAAGTACCCCAATTACGATTATTCAAATGTTATGGCTTAATATGATTATGGATACCTTTGCTGGGTTAGCATTCTCTTATGAAGCCCCTTTAAAATACTATATGGATCATAAACCTAAAAGTATTAATGAACCAATTATTAATAAATATATGTATTCCGAAATTATTTTAACAGCATCTTACTCGGCTTTATTATGTATCTTATTTTTAAAATTACCAATTATAAAAGAGATTATAAGAAGTGATGAAGCTCACTTCATGACTTCTTACTTTGCTCTATTTATCTTTATAGGTATCTTTAATGCTTTTAATTCCAGAACCGAAAGATTAAATATTTTATCTAATATTACCAAAAACAAAGTCTTTATCTTTATCTTCTTATTTATTATAATTGCTCAAATATTCTTAATCTATAATGGTGGTAATTTATTTAGAACTTATGGTATGACTTTATTTGAATTATTATTTGTTATTACTATTGCTTTTACTGTTATACCCTTTGAATTTTTAAGAAAGATAATCTTAAAAAAGAAAGGTATAAAAATAGAAGTATAGAACTTGAACCTATACTTCTCAGATTGTTCATAATGTATTACTGATAAAATTTAAAACTAATATTGTCTATTCTAATTCTTTAAATACTTCTACTCCTTGGATTATTGTTTCCAATAAAGATTTAGAACATGCTATTTTAAATTATTCTTATCGTTTTGGTTCAATTGAGTTTGTATAACAAAAAAGTAATGGCTTTAATCTTAATAAAATCTCTAACATGTCCATTCATTCTTTTACTAATATGTATTCCATTATTTGTACTTGTATTGTTTACTTAACTATTCTTGGTGCTGACTTTACCAAAAACTCTAATTGCTATAAGAACATTAAAATTACAACCCATAAAATGAGAAAGGGTGTTAAGAAAAGAGTTATGTCTTTATTCAATACTGGTCTTACTTTATTCAAAGTTGCCTTTAATTCTTATCATTATATTCGCTTACCCTTCACCTTTAAGTTATATGACATATAATTTGTTATAAAATTTATTGTAAAAAAAGTAGGCAACTTTTTTTACATGCCTATTTTTGCCTACTTTTTCTTCTTTATTTTCGTTAATTTTTCTTTTGCGTGTTTTTTGATACCATTTTTATTAATGGCTGGTCGCACTTTATTACTTATAAACCCTTATAAACACTGGGTTTATTCAAAACTGTCCGGAGCTAAGAACTTTTACATTAATATTTTTATCAGTTTCTACTTTAACATTTATATACTAGATATATCATACGATATATTGTTTGAGATGGGCGGTGCTGGTATTATAGATTTATATAATATAACAATTTCTAACCGGCACGCCTTTAGTTCATCACCATATTGCCTTGGGCGATATATTATATCATGATATCCCAGTTACAGTGTAAGGATGTGTTGTTGTACCTTCTCCTATTAATCCTACTGTGGATAACAGATAGAAGACTGGGCGAACCGCACGCGCATCGTCCACATAGCTATAGTCCAAGTTGCCGTCTGTACCCACACGCCACGCACCGTAACCGCCGTCATAGCTGTCGTAGCCATACCTACTCATTGTCCATTCAGCCTCTGCTGTATTTCCGCTCCATCCATTTGTTATGAATAACCAATTGTCTTTTGAACTATTTTGATATGCATTTACATAATCACTCACATACATTAATCCTATATGATTAGTTGTATTTCCTTCGCTTGTTGGACTATTATTCCACGGATAACTATTACTATACTCCATTTTCCACGTATAATTATCTATTAATCCTTTTATTCTTGAATTTAGTGAACCATAAAAGTTAGTACTACCTGTTCCATTTAAGGATGTATATAAATTCGATGCATTCCATTTTACATCCGAGTAGGCATCACTATGCCATGCTTGATTGGCTCCATATTTTTTTGCTTTAATTACTTTTAGTTTTCCATCTGTTGTTACTCCTTGATAATGTCAACATAAAAATGTAGGTTTTGGCTAATATAATTTTGTAGGAAAACCTACATTTTTATATTAGCAA
>CANRAA010000046.1 GCA_947628485.1 uncultured Bacilli bacterium
GATCTATATCAAGATTTACATCTTAATATCTTTTCCTTCCAGCATAATCAGTTTTCCATAAAACTTTTCACACTATCAAGTATAACATATTATGATTTTAAATACATTTAATTAAGAGAGGTTTACATGTTAATACAAAATTTTATTTATGGTTTAATTATTGGTTTAGGTTTTATTATTCCAGGAGTTTCTGGTGGAGTTATTGCGGCCATCTTAGGAATATATGAAGAAATTATTAACAAAATATTATCTTTTTTTAAAGATGTTAAAAATAATTCTTTATATTTAATACCTATTATTTTAGGCATTATTTTAAGTGTTTTATTCTTTAGTAAAATTATTTTATATCTTTTAGACAATAAATTGTTTTTTATATCTTATGTCTTTATTGGTTTGATTTTAGGAAGTATTCCGACTTTAATAAAAGAGATAAAAAAGAAAGATAATGCTAATATTTCTCTTCCCTTTTTTATTATAACCTTTACTTTAGGAATAATTTTATTTATTTTAGAAAAAAATGTCGTTGAAATTACCAGTACTCCCAGTATATTAACGATGTCTTTAGCAGGAGTTGTTTATGCTATTGGAAAGATTGTTCCCGGCATCAGTGGCGCTGCTTTACTTATGCTTTTAGGAGTCTACAAATATTTTTTATTAATTATTTCAAATCCTTTTAATTTAAATATGAATATTATTTTATCTTTTATTCCCTTTTTAATAACTTTTATTCTAAGTGCTATTCTTTTACTTAAACTAATAAATTATTTATTTAACCATTATCATAAATATACTTACAGTGCTATTATTGGTTTTGTGGTATCCTCTATTCTCTTTATTTATCCTGGTAATTTTAATATTTTAAGTATAATTATTACTACTTTATCTTTTTTGATTTCTTACTTTTTAAGTCAATAAATAAAATTATAAAAGTTTCCTTATAAACAGGAACTTTTTTAAACCTTGGCAACATAATATTTTTCGCAACATAACTTGGTATTATGAAGAAAAAGGATTTACTTATTACTTCATTAATACTTATTATCTTCTTGTTAACTTCATCATTATTATTTATGATAATAAAAAAATAAAGTACTCAACCATCTAAGATCAAGTACAACTCAAAAATATTTTTTGGGGCAAGTACTTAACGAGCAAAAGTTAAGTATTTCCCTTTTTTATTTTATGCTATATTTCTTTTTCGTATTCATAATACCATAAATTTTATGATTTTACAAGATAATAACTTTCTAATAATTTATTCACAATAATAACTTTCTAATAATTTATTTTACTAATCTTCATCCTTACTTCTAATTCTTTTTTTGTAGTCTTCATAAATTCGCCATTTTTCATAATCTAAAGTTTCATCTTCTACTTTACTTTGAAATTCTTCACTTAAGAAACTAGCGAGTTGATATCTAGACTCTCGATTATTATGAAGTTTAAATAAAGCTCTTTTTTCTAATTGTCTTACTCTTTCTCTTGTTATTCCTAAACCTTGTCCGACTTCTTCTAAAGTTTGGGGCTCTCCATAAAAGCCAAATCTTCTTTTTAATATTTCTATTTGTCTTTCATCTAATAATTTATTCATAACATTATCTAAAGTAGTAGCTAATTCTTTTTGTAAAATATCTTCTTCAATATGGGAATTATTTTCATCGACAATAAAATCTTCAATAGTTTTACCATCTTCTAAAGAGCCATTTAGATATGGATCGTGAATACTAACAGCATCAGGACCATATTTATTAAAATCCTCAATTTTGGCTAAAGGAACATCTAGATAGTCTGCCACTTCTTGATCTAAAGGATATCTTCCTAAAACTTGAGCTAAAACTTTCTTAGCCTTTCTCACCTTTATAAAGAATTCATAAACATGAAGAGGTATTCTTAAACTTCGACCATGATAAGCAACCGCTCTAGTTACGGCTTGCATAATCCACCAAGTAGCATAAGTCGAAAATCTATAACCTTTATTAACATCAAAATGATCGACCGCCACCATTAAACCAAGGTTACCTTCTTCAATTAAATCTAAAAATTCAGCGCCATAAGTGCTATATCTTTTAGCAACACTTACTACTAAACGTAAATTCCCTTCAATAAATCTTTTCTTGGCCTCTTCATAGCCTGGTCCTTTTTCTAATAGTATTTTCCCAAGCCGTTTTTCTTCATCAACAGATAAAAGAGGAATACCACCAATTTCTACTAAATAAGTATGAAAACTATCATCAGTTATGTTTTCTAAAAGTTCCTCATCACTTATATGATTACGATAACTAACATTATATAAATCGCAATATATTTCCCCAATAAAAACTGCTAGTTCGGTTCTAAAAATATAACTTAACCCTTTTAATTCTAAACTAGTACTATTTTGCTTAACGATATTATCTAAAATTATTTTTAATTCTGGAACATTTTGAATTAAATTAACAACTAAGACATCATTAGGGAAAAAATTAATACTTTTAAAATAATTAACTATTTTATTTAATTCTTTTATAGGACTTTCTAATACATCAATATTTTCTTTTACAAAATATTTAACAGCCTTAGTTATTATATCACTGTTATTTAAATAGTTATTTAAATAATTACGAGCTTTTAAATTAAAGATTGTTTCTAAATTTTGATATTCTTCTATTGTTAGTTTTGTAATAAAATCCTTTAAAAAAGAAGTCATTAAAGCAGAAAATTTATTCCTAGGAAGAATTGTTTTATAATCTTCGTATATTTTTTCAATATATGAAAAAAAGAAAGAAGTTAATTCTTCTTTGGAATACGATTTTAATTTTTGTAAATCAACTTTCGCCATATCTCTTCCTTCTTTTTTAAAATATCACACTAATTTGAGAAATGAAACATTTAAAAATTGTCTCTATAATACCATTTATTATTTTTTTAATCAAGAAAAAATTACCAAAATGTGTTAAATTGTGTAAAATTCAATTTGCTTTTTTCATTACAAAAAGAAAAATCAAATTGGTAATTTAAAAAAAATGGCGTCCCCGGGGTGAATCGAACACCCAGTCTTTCGCTTAGGAGGCAAATGCATTATCCAATTATGCTACGGGGACACACAAAATATTATACCAAAATAAAAAAGAGATATAAATCCCTTTTTTAATCTTTAGCTTTAAAAAGGATGGTAAAAATAAATGAGAAAACAATGACGCTTACTAAAGAGATACCTGGATTACTAAGCATACCTGTGAATATGCCTAATGCTCCACACTCTTCAAAACCCGTAATTGCTCCTTCATAAAGCATATGACCAAAGTTCGAAATTAAAATGGTGGCACCCGCTCCAAAACAATCGACGATTTTTCCATATATTCCCAAGAATGATAATATAGCGCCGATGACAGTTAAGGTGCTTGTAATATGACCCGGGGTAACTTTGGTATTATCTAAAATAACTTGACAAATTAGACAGACTAGACCCGAAAAGAGAAAGGCTTTTAAATACATCATTTTACATTACCTCCAAACTAACGGCATGAGCAATGGCGGGGATGGGACTTTTTTGGTTAACGAAGGTTTTACTATGGAGAGCCCCCGTTCCAATAATTAAAATTTTTTTATACTTTTTACTTTCTAATATTTTATTAAATAAAACTAATGGTAAGCAAGCTGGTCCTGATCCTCCCGAATAAGTTTCTTGACTATCTAGATATAATTCGCAACCCGCATCTAAATGTTTTTTAATTTTTAGGTTATATTTAAGTTCCGTATATTTTTTAAAGATACTTCCCCCAATACAACCTAAATCACCAGTTAAAATTAAATCATAATAATCAACATCTCTTTTTAAATCCGTTAAATGCTCATACAAAGTTCGGGCAGCAGCCGGGGCCATAACAGCTCCTAGGTTATTGGCATCATTAATCCCCATTTCGGTAACTTTTCCAATGGTCGCCGACTCTACTTTTATTTTACTTACCTCATTCGATAAAAGCGTACTAATCGAGGCTGTTGCGGTAAATGTTGAGGTATGGGGTTTAGGAACGCCATATTCTATCGGATACCTAAATTGTCTTTCCGCAGTTAAGTTATGACTACTCGTGACATCAATTATTTTTTTGATGTTTTTATTTTCTAAAAACATCGCCGCAATTATTAAGGATTCGGGAAAAGTAGCACACGCACTATATATTCCTAAAAGAGAGATGGGAATATTTTGCGTGGCATAACTAGTGGCAGAGATTTGATTTAATAAATCTCCGCCAATGATTAGAGAGACATCATCATTATCCAATTTATTTTTTTCCATAATTCCTTTAATAACGGTTTTTTGCATTTTAACTTCCGCTTTTTCAAAAGTTTTTTCGCCGAAATAATAGTCATCCATTTTGAGATTTACTTTTTTAAGTTTACTATCACTTTCCATGGGTCCCGCTAATGTGAAGTAATCATTTAAATAAACATTGTTAAATTTTAAACTAGCCATAAATTGCCACCTTTAAAATTGCTAAGAAAAAAGCACTTACAATTCCATATAAAATGACGGAACCTGCTAGTTTAAAAAGATTAGCCCCAATTCCCGTAATAAAACCATCCCTTTTGTAATCTAAAGCGGCACTTTGAATACTGTGGGCAAAACCGGTGGTGGGAATAATTAAACCACATTTAGCTTTCGATACTAAACTATCAAATTTGCCAGTTGCAGTCATAAATGTTGCAAATAAAATTAGAATAAAAGAAAGCCAAGCATAAGAGTCAACTCTGGCTAGTCCAAAGGAATTCATTAAAATATTAATGATTACTTCCCCAATAAAAGCCACTAATCCCCCAGTTAGAAAAGCCACAATGGCATTTCTTAACTTCGGTTCTTTAGGAGACATTTTCTTAACTAATTTTTGATATTCATCTCTATTCATTAAATCACCATTTATATTATGGTAATTTTTAGCAAGTATTATACACTCATGTATTTCCGCATCTTTTCTAAACTTCTTTTTTCATATCTTGATACCATTACTTGCGTCATATTAAGTTTTTTAGCTACTTCACTTTGGGTTAAATCTTCATAATAACGAGATTTTATTATATTCCTTTCTTCTTCCGATAAAACTTCAAAACTATTATCTACTAATATTTTGGTATCTAAATCCATACTTTTACCAATACTTTCATAGATACTTCTATCTTCTTCTTTAGGACTATCTAAAGACATTACTAAAGATGCACTCATACAAGCCATGTCAATATCATCTTTACTTAAACCTAAGACTTCGGATAATTCTAAGTTACTTGGTAGTTTTCCTAAACTTTGAGCTAAAGTATATCTTGCTGTTTCAATTTTTTTATAAAGTTGTAACAAATCTTTACTAACCTTTAAATTTCTGTTACAAGCAAGCATGTACATTTCTCCAAAGATATAATCATGCGCATAAGATGAAAATTTCGCATCACTATCTGGCTTATATTTTTTTAAAGCTTTTAAAAGTCCTACTACTCCTGCTTGATATAAATCGTTTTTGTCAACTCCATAAAAATGATTAGCCATTTTCCAAATCATTTTTTCATGATTTTTTAATACTTTTTCATATTCCATTTTTAACACCTAAATTTCTAATTAATCTCGTTTCTGTTGTTTCCCTTTTTAAATGAAGATGTTTTAATTTAAGATTTAAATTATCTTCTACATTACAAAGATAAATATTACCTCCATTTACTTTTACCGCATATTTAATTAAGAAAATTGTTTGGACTCCTACTTGATCCATACTTTTTAATTTTTTTAAATTAAGAATGACATTTTCTATTTTATGTTTTTTAATTACAGGAATAATATAGTTATGAATTTTACTGATGTTATTCTTATTTAAATTACCACCAAGTCTTATAAAAAGTATTTCTATTTTACTTCTTTTTAACTTCCGATACTCTAAATCTATCTTTAACATATATTCACCTGCTACTTTAATATAGAGCATTTTTAAATTTTTTTAAACTACCTTCGACAAAACTTCTATTTAGTTGGTAAAATATGGCAAAGTTTGACAAAATATTTATGGAAAAAAGCAGAAGTTTTATTTTCTGCTTTTATATTTATTAATAAATTGTTTGAGTATAGGTATTTAACCCGCTATTTTAAATGGGTCAGTTGTTGAACCATCTCCGGATAACATTACACTAGGTTTCAAGTAGAAAGCTGGCCTTATAAAAAATTTGCTACATAATCCTACACCAGGCAAACTACCACTATAATGTACATAAATGCCAAGTACACCCATATCAGTGTTTTCGTATCTACTCATAGTCCATTCTGATTGCTCTATTGAATTTCCACTCCAACCATTTCTCAAAAGTAACCAATTATCATATGCTTCTGTTTTATAAGCATTTACAAAATCTGTGGCATACATTAAACCTATCTTACTCTTTGTATTGGTTGGCGTACCTGTCTCCCTATCACTACCGAAACGCATAGTATACCATAATTGATTTGTAATTAATCCATCCCAATAAGAACCACTTGCTAAATGTTGGATACTATATAAAAATTGATTACTTGTACTTGTTCCATTTAAATACTCATTAAGAGTTGATTCATCCCAATTTACTTCGATATTACAAGAACTATGATATTCTATATCTTCACCATAAGGTATTGCTTTTATTATCTTTAATTGATTGGCATGTATTCCTAAATCTGTATCAGCATCTTTGGTCATTCCTATTATTCGATACATATATTTATCTGCCTCCGATGTACATAAACTTGTATCTGTTGTTCCAAAACATATATAGTTATTTTTAACTTGAGTATTTGTTCCTACAAAGCGATACATGCCATTTTTTTCTTGAAATGTACCTCTACCTTTTTGTTTTAATAATGTAAGTGTATCATTTCCTTTAACAAAGTATAATGTACAGTATACTGTTTTATTTGTTTTTATTGTTGTTGTTGGATTTGTTGAGTCATAATTGAATGTTAAAATGGTTTTGTAATCTACTGTTGCTCCAGTGCTATCTGTACACTCAGCCTTTTCATATGTATATTTTGTTATATCTGGCCAGGCATCTCTATTTTTGGCCTCTGTAAAGTTTATTCCATCTTCTTGTAACATGATAGATAATGTCTTATCTTTATTATCAAATATATCTATTGTTTTAATATCTTCTAAAACTTTATTTTGATTTGTTAATGTCTTTATTAATGTTTTACTTTCACTTATTATAAATATACTTAATATAAATAATATTACGATTAATGTTATCTTCTTTTTCATATTACTTTTTCCCTTCTATTTCTTAAAATATGCATAACATGTATCTGGTCCTTTTGATGTTATTGTAAATCCATTATTATATGTAAAACTTGTATTTACTGTTTTACTTTTACATTCTTTTCCTACTAATTGATAATTACTTTCTACTTGATTTACTAGTTTATATTTTTGATTATTATATGTTTTATCGCCACTATCATCTTGCAAGTAGGCATATATTATGACATCTGATAATTTATCTCGATCATAATATATTCTGCATACTACTTGCGTTGGCTTTGTTATTGTATATGTTATTGTTACTGTTCCATTACTATCTATAGAAGAACTGACATAATTAGCCTCATTACCAGTTGCTGGATAACAATTCGACTTATTATCATTTAATTTATAGCCAGTTAATGGTGCAGAACTAGCAACTTGATACTTATTAGGATTATCAGGTACTTGAGCATAAAATATTAGATTTACATCACTATTTCTTTCAGTTAATGGTCCTTGTTTAGCACTTTCACCATCTCCGGCAAAGTTTCCTACTTTACTATTAAATATTGGGACCCAGCCACTTTCATAATTATAATAAGCGTGAGTGTCTAGTATAACATTAGTTAGTTTTAAAATTAAAGCGACGACTAAAAAGGCTATTACTATAATAGTGCCTTTACTTAATTTTATAGATTTTAACTTTTCTCTTATCATTTAACCATTCCTTTTATTTGTGTTGCTAATACCGAATTTAATTGACAAATAAAAAATAAAATTAATGTTATATTTATATATAGACCATTGTCAATGGTACTATCAATTATATTTATATCAAAATAAAAGACCAATGTCAATAGTCTTTTTATTAAAAGAATAAAAATATAATTTATAATGTAATCGTGGTGTAAGATATGGAATTTAAAGCAAATAAATATAAACCTAGTGAAACTTTTAAATTTATTAGACAATGTGGTGGTATTACGCAACAAGAACTTGCTAATAGAATGCATAAATCGAAAAACTGGGTTAAAGCAAATGAACAAGATATATCAAGATTTTATTTTGAAGACTTAATCAAAATGGCTAATCTTTTTGATATAGATATTATTATTAGAAAAAAATAAAGGATGGAAGATTTTATTTCTTACATCCTTGTTTTAATTCTTCTAACATTTGCTCTTTTATTTTATCAATATCCGGAAAAAACAAGTTAATTCCTTCAGTTTTCAAAGCTAATAAATATTTGAAATTATCCAATATTTCATTTTTTAAACTATTAATTACCTTTACTGGCTTGCCATTTACAATATGAACGTGGTCAATATATTTTTCTAATGTTGGAAAAGCATTTTGTAATAAAATAACTGACTCTTGATTAGCAATTTCGCTAATCATTATAGTTTTACAAACACCATATTTTTTTATCTTTTGTTCTATTATTGGTTTATATTTTTCAACTTTACTACTTAACGGAATAAACCACAATATATTTTTATCTTTTATAGTAAAATATGTAGGTCTTGCATGACCTTTTTCGTGATTTATCATTAATCCTTTATCATTTATTTTATCAAAAAATTCATCTTTTATATGATATAAATAACCAGTTTGAACTTTCATTCCAAATCCTCCTCGTATAATTACTATAACACATAGAACAATAAGTAAAACTCAATAAATAAAATTTATTTCGTTTCACCTTGATAAGCCTCACGGCCTATCTTTCCTGCTTCATTGGATTTCACTCCTCCACAGGCCATATTTCCGACAGTCGCTGCCGTACTTATTTTTATTTTTTAATTTTTCCTAGGTACATTTTAATTATATAGTACAAACTAATGATTGTCAATGTGAAAATTCACTTTTTTTGTATGACTTTCCTATTATATAAAAAGAAAACTCTATCAAAAATAGAGTTTTCCATACATTTTCCTCCGGAATAATTTATTACTCGCACCATCCGGGAGCGATTAACATTTCGCGATTGGAATAATTTGTATCCCGCACCATCCAAGAGCGGCTAACATGTACATAATGCACATTTATTTAAAATGTACTTATAGTATACTATAAATAAGCCAAAAAATCAAGATAGTATACCTTTTATAATATATGCAAATTATTTTTAAGTAAACATTTAAAAACCTCTATGCAAAGATAGAAAGTTTAAATGTCCTCCGGGATTATTTATTGTTAACACCACCCGTAAGCGACTAACATTTTCGGCTGGGATTATTTATTACTCGCACCATCCGGGAGCGAGGAACACCGATTGGAATAATTTATATACCACACCATCCAAAAGTGGTTTAAAAGCGCATTGTTCAGATGCACTTATAATATACTATAAATTTAATTAAAAATCAAGATATTTAATCTTTATTTAAGACATTTCTTAATTATGAAAGTAAATACAATTATTAAAAAACAGTTGTATTTACTTTTCCAAAATAAATTGTATTTAGTT
>CANRAA010000047.1 GCA_947628485.1 uncultured Bacilli bacterium
GGTATTCAAAGTGAATTTACAGAAGAAGAATTTTTAGAAGGATATTCTGCTCCTAAAAATCCAGAATTAATGCGAGTTTTTCATGATTTAGAACTTGTTGAACACTTAGGAACTGGAATAAGAAGAATATTGAAGAAATATGATAAAAGTATTTATCACTTTTTTCCTCATTTTATAAGAGTTAGTATTAAATATAATCAAAATGAATTTGAATATAATACTAATAATTTTATAAAAACTTCTTATTCGAATATTGAATTAACAAATATTCAAATGGGAATTATTAAATTAATAGAAGCTACACCTAATATTACTCAAGCGGAAATGGCCAACTTATTAGGAGTAACATCAAGAACAATTAGAAATAATATAAAATTTTTAGTTGATAATGAATATATAAAAAGAATTGGTGCGGATAAAAATGGTAAATGGATTGTGATAAATAAGGAAAGTAAAAAACAATAGATGATATAAAACAAAAGAATTTGTTATATAAATATAAAAAACTCGCTATCGCGAGTTTAATTCAAATGGAGCAAGTGAGGAGAATCGAACTCCCATCTCAACCTTGGCAAGGTTGCATATTAGCCATTATACTACACCTGCACATCACATATAGAAAATAATAACAAATTTTTGAGAATAATGCAATAAAAAAATTCAAATTTTTTCTTTAATTAATTTTATTATTTAATTTAGAAAAAAATTCAAAAATATTTTAAGGAAAATTAAGCACTTAACTTGATAATAACTTCACAATATGATAAAATCAATATAGATTAGAAAGTAGGGTGCTTTTCTTGTGAAAAAGATGTTTAGTATATTAATTTTATTGTTGATGCCAGTGTTTGTTAATGCTGAGTGTTCTTATCAAGATCAACTTAATTTAAATAGTAAAGCCGCGAATGTTAGAACAAATTATGAATTAAAAACCGACCGAATTGAATATGCTGATGGTGTTAGTTATGTTGAATATTTTGTTATCCATTTATTAAACGTTACTAATGAAACTTATGTTGAAATATCTAATAATATTGAAGATGGTTCCAAAATATATCATTATGCTGATACTACGGATGGTAATGTTGATATAATTTGGACTAAAACAGAAGATATTGCTAATTTTACGGTTAAAGTATATGCCGAAAATGGCACGGCTTGTAGTGGCGATTTATTAAAAACTAGTCGTTTCACAATGCCAAAATATAACGGATATTACAATAGAGCAATATGTGAAGAAATTCCAGACTTTTATTTATGCCAAAAATATATATCTGTAGATACCGTTGATGAAAGTGAATTTGTTAGCAAAGTAGAAGGCTATATTAATGGTACAGTTAATAAAGATGGAGAACAAGTCGAAGAAAAAGAAGAGAAAAAAAGTATTTTAGAGTTTATTTCTGAGAATAAATGGTATATAATAGGGGCTGCCGGAGTTATCGGCGTAGGTGTAGGAGTATTCGTATACCTAAAGAAAACGAAAAAACAAAGGGAGCTTGGAATATGAAAAAAGTAGTAAAATTTTTAAGTTTAGTTTTAGCAATGGTAGTGTGGACTACAGTTGTTAAAGCAGATGATTGTGGAGGAATTGACATCTATTTTGAAGATAAGGAAGGGACAGGGTATACTGACCTTAATTCCCAATTCGCGGGAAGACCAATAACAGTTTATACCTTTGAAGGTTCCGATGGGACAAAATTCAAAGGTTATTGTCATGACCCAAGAATAGCCCCAGCAGTTGATGCTACGGGAAAACCAACATCTGACAGAGTTAAAATGGGTTGTGTAAGTACATTAGTAAATCCCGAAAATACGGATGATACCACTAATGCTTTTAATGCTGGGTTAGTGGAAATTTTAACATCAAATGATAACGATGCCGTTAAGGATACGGCCAAGATGATTTATCAAATGTATTGGTTAGTTAAAGATACAACTAGAGAAAACCCTGAAGATACCACTAATGAATATCGTTATTGGGTTAATAAATATATGAGCGAAGATAGCAAGATAAAAGGATTGCTATCTAGTTTGCGTAAAAAATTAGGAACAGGAGTTATAAGAGGTAGTGCTTATGCGGATGATAGAATCCAACAACCTACAGGTAATTATAATATGAATATGGATTCTGTAAAAAATTTAGTTATTAAAGGGTTGGAAAAAGCTTTAAATCATACTGAAGTAGCTCAAGTTACATCTCCTGATCCAGTAAAAACAAGAACAGAAAAAGAAGAAAATGGGGAAAAAGTATATTATCAAACAATAACTTATAAAATAAAAATTTCTAATTTTAATTCCGAAAGTGCTAAAGTTCGGTTAAATTTTGATTGTCCAAAATGTGCTGAATATGGTATTAATTCGAAATTTTATTTAAATAGTAAAGAAGTATCCATTACAGATTTAGGAAATATTAATTTAGCTACTAAAGATTATATTACAGATGGTAATGGAACAATAGAATTTAAAATGGAATTTAGTGCCAAGGAAGATTTCTATTGTGAGGAAGTTAACTATACGTTAAAAGTTTTATATTATGATGAATCAGTTGGTGTAAAAGCTTTTGATGTATCACAAGTACCAGGAATGAATACTTTAGTTCAAGCATTTTACATTGTTGCTGAAAACACTAGTGAAAGATCTGTAACAATTCAAGATACTATTTCTATGTGTTCTACAAATTGTAAAGATGTTCAAGAAAAATGTAATGCTGGGGATGCTAGAGCTTGTAATATATTTAAGGAAAAATATCATAGCGTATGTGCTTTTTGTTCAACAAGTATTCCAACTATAGAATGTAAGACATGTGAAACTGGTAAACAAAAATTTGATATTGTAGAAGGTTATAATGTTGATGCTTCTACTTGTGAGGCTCCTACTGATGATAATTTAGATATTCTAACATGTGTAGCTAATAAAGATGCTCAAGATACAGCAGGTAATAGTTATAAAGTAGCTGCTTTAAGTAAGCCAAATGTTTCTAATTATACTAATGTATATTGTAAAGAAGATTATAGTTTTGAAATGCCAGGTACAATATCTGTTAATAGTGGTTCATATTTTGTTTTAAATTCGAAAATAAATGGTACCAAAAGATGTTATACTGATCAAATAACTGATGATGGTGTTAGAAATAAAGTAATTGAAAAAGCTAAAGAATCTGTTGAGGCATGGGAGAATTATCAAAATTTATTAAATAAAAAAGCCGCCGTAGATGCTGGTCAAAGAAATAAATATGGAAGTGGTATAGGTTACTATCTTGACTATGATACGAAAGATTGTGCCCCTGTTACCATAATGGAAATGGGAAGAGAAAAAACATATACCCCTCATCAATATAAACCAAAAGTTGTTTTAGTAGCTGATTTAACTGAATGTACATGGGGTTCTCCTGGTAAATGTACAACTACTCCTGCTGGTTTTCAAGATACTATTCTTGAAGGTGATACTTGGAGTGCTTGCGGAACAATAGGTTCTAATGGAGGTTTATTAGATGATGTTCCATCAGGATACGGAAGTGAATTATTAGGTCAAATAGGTACCATGTATTCTTATACAGTAAATGTTGATAATGGACCGGCTTCTAAAGGTATTCCAGGTGGAAATGGTACAGTAACAGTTGCTACTGGAGCTATGGGTCAACTTTCCGTTGGAACTAGTGGAATTTATACGGTTGTTACTGATTGGAATAATGCATCTGGTTACATGGAAGATTCTTTCAGTGGTAAAGGTATGGGCGATTTAATAAATCCTTATCCTTTTGAACAAGGATGGAGAATGACTTATGCTTTTGCACCATTAATGAATTTCTGGTATCAAGAGTCATATATGAATGATGTTCTAACCGATCAATTAATGTTAACAAAACCATATAATGTTGAAAAAGATACAAATTATAAATTATGTATGGGTGAAGTTACAAATGACTTTAAAAAATGTGATGGATCTGAGTCTAATTGGAAAACTGAACATAAAGAAGGCGAAACTTATGATGTTTATGACATTTGGGCTTGTGATTTAAGTGGTTGTCGTTGGTTTAGTTATATTCAATCTAAAGTTAAATATTCAACTGGAAGTCTAAATGCTGAGGCCGAATTCGTAACTCCAACTCAATTCTATGCAATATATCCAACACCAGGAATTGTTTCAGCTAAACAAGGTGTTGACATAAGTAATGGTACACCACTTGAATATGGATTACCAGTTGCCTTAGATGCTCCGAATGGGGCTCGAAGCTATATGCTATGGGTTAAAGATTTAGGTGAATATTATAATGATAATAAATTAGGACGTATTTGGGGTAATGAAAAGAGTGTTTTACCTACAGCGTTAAAAGAATCAAGTGCATGTTTAACCGAAAATTCAGCATTGCAATATGAAAAGAATGTTGGAAATTATTATCATGGTGATGGTATTTATGCTTGTGAATATGATGTAAATATTTGTGATGCTAGTTGTAAAGCGCCATACATTGATGAAAATGGAAAATATTCTTATACAAATGATAATGGCGTATTCCAATCTAAAGTTGATAAAGCAACTTATGAGGCTGATTGTTGTCCTGATGGTAAATGTCCAACTGAAGTAGTTAACAAATGTGCTATTGGTAAAGATGAAGCTGGAAATTTAGTTTACTACGATGATAAAGGAAATTCTGTTGGACGTGATGTTTATGAGGCAAAATGTTGTCGAAATGGCAACTGTCCAGTAGAATGTAAGAATTGTTTATATAATGGTAAAGATTTAATGGTTGATTATCATCAAGTAACTAATGAAAATATCAACCCAACTGATAGAGAAATGGGTCAAAACTGGAATTGGGATGATACTATTGATTCGGCTATTGAACTTAAAGCTAAAATAACTACGGAAGAAATTCAAAATAAAGGTAATTCTGTTTTTGATATTAATTTTGATAATCCAGAAGGTTATGAAGAATTTGCAATGCAAGTTAAAATGGATGGTCAACTAATTTCGAAGATTAGAGATTGGAATAAAAGAGAAGGAAATGAGAATTATTTAAATAATACTTTAGAGTGTTATGATTTAGAAGATCCAAGCACTGATAGAGTATATAAAAATGTTTATTGCTATAGTACATTTATTGATTATTTATTACGTGAAGAAGATAGTGCAAATAAGATTAAATTTGCTGGAAAAGGTTTAAGTAGACCAACAAATAAGACTGATAGAAAAAATAATAGTAGTAAATACTTTACAAATTGGATTAGTGTGAAAGATGGTGATTGGGGCATAACTGATAAGATTGCTCTTGATTACACAACTCACTTTGGTAAAGAGTATAATTTAGAAACTGGCGTTCAAATAGATTATCATGTTGGACCATCATGGAAATAGAAAGAGGGGATACGATAGATGAAAGAAGCATATTGGGGTTATTGGATTATGGTATTAGGAGTATTTGTTGTTATAATAATGCTTTTAATTCAAAATATAACCTCAAATAACACAGAAGACACTTATACCGTAGACCAAATAAGCGAGGCATCAATGATTGATGCTATCGATTATGCCTATTATAGACAATATGGGGAATTAAAAATCAACAGAGAAAAATTTATTGAAAGTTTCATGAGAAGATTTGCAGATAATGCTTCACTTACAACTGATTATACACTAGTTTTCGCGGGTATTTACGAAACCCCACCAAAAGTTGGAGTAGAAATAACTAGTAAGACAGAAAAATATGTTATAGCTTATGATGAAACATCATTTGACTTAGCAAGCAGAGTAGAAGCCATCTTAGAACAATCAAATTAGGAGGAATAAAAAATGGGAAATTTAGTTGCTACTTTAAAAAGATTTATTTCTAATAAAAATACGGTAACAATTTTAGCGGTACTAGCAGGTGTTATCATTCTTTGGTATTTTTACAATTATCGGGTTAATCAAGCGATAACAACTGTAAGAGTACCTTATGCAGTAGAAAGAATTGATACGACAAGAAAAATTGAAAGTGATAATATTGAATATCGGGAAATAACAAGAAGTGCTTTAAATGATAATGATATTGTTACAGATATTAATCAACTTCAAGATAAATATGTATGTATGGGTACGAGTATTCCAGCCAATGGATTCTTCCATGCTAGTCAAGTTTGTGAAGAAACAGATTTACCTAGTTCGGTATTACAAGGAATACCTGATGGCTATACGGCCTTTGATTTACCGGTTTCGGCTAATACAACCTATGCTAACTCTATAGCCCCTGGTGATTATATTGATTTATATATAATTGTTAGAGATAGAGAAAATGATAATAAAATCTTATTTGGTAAACTAATTGAAAGTATAGAAGTATTAGTCGTAAGAGACTCATCTAACCGTGATGTCTTCTGGGATCAATCAGCCGGAGATTCAGCCCACCTATTATTTGCGGTACCAGATGATTACTTCAAATTATTAATGGTTGCCCAACAAGTTACCGGTTTAACGATAAGACCAGTACCAAGAAATGGTTCTTATACGCAAAATCCGGGAGAAACACAAATTTCTAGTCAAGATTTATATTCATATATTATTAATCAATCTGTAATCTTAGGTGATGAAGGTTAATTAAAAGAATAAAAAGAAAGGAAGGGGAAGGCTTTTGAATGATGCTATCTTTTCACAGATAGACTTTGGTCCTTTAAAAGAATTCTTAGATGATGATAATGTAACCGACGTTTCTTATGGAAACCAAGGTCAAGTCCATTTAAAAACTCTTGATAAAGGTGTCTATCGAGTTGAAAGGCCCGAAATAAATAATGCTCTTTTGGAAAAATTAGCATTCCAATGTGCGAATGTCATGGGTAAAACATTTAATATGGCCCATCCATTCCTTGATGCTGAATCCGCTGAATTACGTTTAAACTTTATTCATGATTCAATATCCACTAATGGCATATCTTGCGTTATCAGAAAAACACCTGCTAAGATAAGACTTAATAAAGAAAAACTTATTAGCGAAAAGTATGTAACTGAAGATATGTTGAATTTCCTTCTAACTTGTGTAGAAGGACACTGTAATATTATTGTTAGTGGAGAAACTGGTAGTGGTAAAACTGAACTTGTTAAATACTTAGCCAGTCATACCAAAGAAAATGAAAAAATTATTACTATCGAAGATACTTTGGAACTCCACTTAGATAAGATTTTCCCTCATAGAGATATTGTGGCCGTTAAAACCAATAATATTGCCAGTTATTCTGATGTTTTAGTAGCTTGCATGCGGCAAAACCCGCGATGGATTTTACTATCCGAAGTTCGTAGTGCCGAAGCCGTTACCGCGGTTCGTAACTCTATTTCATCAGGGCACAACATTATTTCCACTATCCACTCAGATAGTGCGAGAAACGTTCCAATGCGGCTTTATTCTTTACTTGAGTCTAGTCAAGATATCGATCAATTCTTAAAATCTATCCATCGTTATGTCCAATTAGCGGTTCATGTTAAAGGTTATATGAGTGCCGAGTTAGGAAGATTCCAAAGAGAAATTGTGGAAGTATGTGAATTTTATGTTGATGAAGATAATAATGCGGGATACAACATTATTTATAAAAAAGGTTTAGATGGGAGCTTACATTTTAAAAATCCTACTAAATACTTGAAAGATTATTTAGGTAGCCAAGGTGTTACCTTAAAAGATAATTTGTTTATTGAAACAGATACTAATGAAGAAAACGAAAATAAAGAAAAACAAAGTGTGATAACAGAAGAAATAGATTCATTATAAAAAGGGAGGTGCAATATTTTGCGAACAATGCCAGAATTATTAATTTTACTTGGTTTAGCTATATTTGTTTTGATGTATAGAAACAATAAGAATGGTAAATCTTATAAAGAAGTATTTGATAAAGTAGAAGGTATATATGATAAATATGCACCATACTCTTTTAAGGTGGTAAGAGAAAAGTCTAAAGAATTAGGTCAAGAATATACAACGAAACAATATATTATGCAAGTTGTAATGCTTGGTGGTTTTGCAGCTTTAATTGGTTATTTCTATTTCTATAGTATTATTTGGGCTGCCGTATATGCCATAGCCACCATTGCTTTTATTCCATATCTTGCTTACCTTCGTTGTCAAAGAATTTATAGTGAATTTATCTTTGAACAAATTCAAACTTATACTACTAATGTTATTATGGAATTTAACACCACGCAAAGTTTTGTTAAAAGCTTAGAGGGTGTAAGAGATTCCGGAATTATTGAAGAACCTGTTTTAGGAGATATTAAAAAAATGATTGATTTATCTTATGTTAATGGAACAATTGATGAGTCAATTGAATACTTCAATAGTAAATACCCATTCTATATGGTTAAGAATATGCATCAATTATTCTTACAAATTACTAAAGAAGGTGCCAAAGATGCGGGAGAATCTTTAGAAAATATGTCTTTAGATATCGATGCCTTAGTTGAAGGTGTTTATCGTGACCAAATGGATAGAAAGAACTTCCATACGAGATTCTTAACGTTCGCGGCTGTCTTATTCTTCTTAGTAATCGTAGTGGAATTTATGCTTGGTGAAGATAACTATATTGAACTTATTAGTATTTGGTATGTTCAGATTATTTTACATCTTATTATAATTATAAATGTTTACTTCTTAATTACCGGGGAGAAGTATTACAATGAAGATGTGGGGGCTGAATAATGCAAATAGAAATAATTTTAATCGCGGCCTTAATATTTTTGGTCTTAACTTATAATGGACAAGTAAGTATTAGAGATTTAATTAATGATAACTTTGGTTTATTTAGAAAACTAAAAGAAGAAGATTGGGACTTTTATGTTAGAGCTAGATATGGGGATAATGTTAATTCTGATGCTATATTTACCAAAAGAATTAGAAATGGTTTACTTGTAATAGTAGTATCTTTATTCTTCTTTATTCAAAAACTTAATGCCATGTATATTTTAATCTCCTTTGTTTTAGGTTTTGTCATATTTAAACTTGATTATATTAATATTAAATCATTTTATAAAAAGCATATGTTCTATATTGATAGTATGTTACCGCATTACTTAAAAAGTATTGAAATTTTAATTCAACACTATACAGTACCGGTAGCCATAGGTAAGTCTATTTTAGATGCCCCTGATATCTTTAAAGATGGACTTCAAGAAATGATTAATGAAATAAACTCTGGGGTTGATACCATTGACCCTTATATGAATTTTGCGAAGAAATACCCAGTTAGGGATTCTATGAGAATGATGCGTTTATTATATCGTTTAAGTTTAGGTAGTCAAGATCGAAAACAAGAGCAAATGTTAATGTTTTCAAGAACAATTTCGAACTTACAACAAAAAGCAAGAGAAACAAAATATAAAAATAGATTAGATAAGATGGAAGGTAAAACAATGAGTATGCTTATTTCCACAGCTGCCGGAGTTATGGTTTTACTTGTATTCGCCGTCTTACAAATGATGAACTTATAAAAAAATTAAGAATTGAGTTGTCAATTCTTTTTTATATACTAAGAAAGTCATACAAAAGAGAAATTAGCAAGTTTTTATTTAGACTGAATTAAAAAATAAATGCACATCAAGAGATAAAAAATTAAATTAAAGCAATAAATGCCCATAAAATAAGGG
>CANRAA010000048.1 GCA_947628485.1 uncultured Bacilli bacterium
GATATAGAAATAGAATGGAACATTGAATTTTAAGAAATAATGATATTTTTGGACTTTTCCTATTCCTGCACATGGGGCCGAAGACGTTGGGACTAGTTATGGTAAAGTTTATGAAAAAGATATTAATTTAGCTATTAGTAAATATTTAGAAGAAGAACTTATAAAACTAGGGGCCGAAGTTTCCTTAACCAGAGATGGTGATTATGACTTATCAACACCCAATGCTAATTACCGAAAAAGAAGTGATTTTGATAATCGAATTAAAAAGATTAATGAAAGTGGAGCCGATATCTATTTAAGTATTCATATAAATTATTTAAGTGATGCTAGTTATAAAGGAGCTCAAGTGTTTTATAACAAAGAAAATAAAGAACTTGCTAGTATTATTCAAAATCACTTAAATAAAGATTTAAATAGTAATCGAGAAATTAAAAAGATACCAAATGATACTTATATGTATAGTAAATTAAAAATAGATGGCGTTTTAATTGAATGTGGTTTTTTATCTAATGCTTATGAAAGAAATTTACTTATGAATAGTGATTATCAAGAAAAGATTGCGAAAGTCATAAGTGAAGGGGTAGTAGATTATTTTTAAAATGTATTTATACTTGTGAAAACATTAAGCTTTATAAGTATATTATAAATTATTAAATAAAAAGTGAGTTTTGTTTGTCTTAAGAAGGTAATAAAATTTGAGAAAATTCAATAATAACAATGGTGTATAAAAAAATTTCAATAAATAGTATCAAAAATGCTTGACAATCATTAGTTTGCGATATATACTTCTATTATCCAGAGAGGTTAAGAAAGATGAATGAAATTGAAATTTATAATGAAACTATATTTGAAAGTATCAAACATATTGATAAATATGGAGTTGAATATTGGTATGCTAGGGATTTGCAAAAAGCATTGGATTATAAAGAATGGAGAAAGTTTGAAGGCGTAATAAAAAAATCTATGGAAGCTTGTTTTAACAGTAATAATGAAATTTTAGACCATTTTGTCGAAGTGGCCAAAATGGTTGATATAGGTTCTAATGCTAAGAGAGAACAATTAGATTATAAACTTACTCGTTATGCTTGTTATTTAATTGTTCAAAATGCTGATGCTAGAAAAAAGGTTGTTGCTTTAGGTCAAACTTACTTTGCTGTTCAAACAAGAAAGCAAGAATTAAGTGAAAAAGAATATTATTTATTAAGTGAAGATGAAAAAAGATTTTATCAAAGAAATTTAACTAGAAAAGGCAATTATTCTTTAAATAGAGTTGCTAGAGATGCGGGAGTTAAGAATTTTGATAAATTTCATAATGCTGGTTACAAGGGATTATATAATGGTGAAACAGCAGATGATATTGCTAAAAGAAAAGGATTAAGATATAGGGAAGATATTCTAGATAATATGGGAAGTGAAGAATTGGCGGCCAATTTATTTAGAATTACCCAGGCTGAACAAAAGTTAAAAAGAGAAAACATAAAGACTGAAGGAAAGGCCAACAATGCACATTATGTAGTAGGTAAAAAAATTAGAGAAACAATTAAAGAATTAGGTGGAACAATGCCTGAGGATTTGCCAACACCTGATAAAAGTTTAAAAGAACTTGAAAAAGAAATAAGAAATGATAAAAAGTTAGCAACTAGGTAATTAAAAATAAAGTTCACTTAAATTTCACCAAAATAATATAAAAAATACAACAAAAATAGATATATTTAATTTGTTTCTTATGTTATAATTTAGTAGGTGAATAATATGGGGTCTAAAACATTTAAAAGTTTGGATGAACAAATTGAAATACTAAAAAATAAGGGACTTGTCATTGATGATATTGAAAGTGCCAAAGAAATTCTCTTAAGAGAAAACTATTTCTTTTTAAGTGGCTATAGACACTTATTTTTAAGAAAAGATGGCAGTAGAAAATTCATTCAAGGGACTAATTTTCGTGAACTTTATGGGATGTTTAATTTCGATAGGCAATTAAGAAATATTTTATTTAAAAACATTTTAATTGTGGAAAACAACCTCAAGAGTATCCTCTCTTACGTTATGAGTAAAAATCATGGATTTAAAGAGCAAAACTATTTGAATGCGGATAACTTCGTTCAAGATTATACCAAAACTAGGCAAATTAACGATTTAATTCGGAAAATGAAAAGGCAAATTAATGTTAATGGAAAACAACATGCAGCCACTAATCACTATATAGTGAATTATGGTTATATTCCGTTATGGATTGTTGTAAAAGTTTTATCATTTGGTATTGTTGGTGAATTATATTCAGTATTACAAAAAGAAGATCAAGAAGAAATAGCCGATATATATGGAGTTAAGGTTCATGATTTAATTGACTATTTACCAGTTTTAGCAAACTATCGGAATTTATGTGCTCATGAAGATATGTGTTTTAATAACAAAACGCATAAAAAAATAAATCATACTAAATATCATGACTTTTTAAATATTGAAAAAGATGAAGAAAATGAATATATTTATGGTGTAAATGATTTATTTGCGATTATAATAATATTGAAGCAAATTTTAAAAAGCGATGATTTTATAATGATGATGAATGAAATTAGTTATGAATTAGATGTTTTAGATGGCAAGTTAGAAACCATTATGATTACCGATGTTTTAGATGTAATGGGATTTCCGACTAATTATAAAGAGATTGTGAGGGTAAAATAATATGAAACAAAAAGCAGAAAAAAGAACAAGAGTAATTGTTTATACAATATTTGGAGTAGCCTTAGGAGTATTTTTAGCCTATGGAATAATTTATAAATTTCCAGCTATATTCCAAGAGACAGTTACAAAAATTGAAAAAGATGTTCAAATAACGGATGAAGGAATAGCCGATGCTGTAGATAAAGTATACAATTCGGTCGTAATTGTATCTAATTATCAAAAGAATACTTTAACATCATTTGGTAGTGGCTTTGTTTATAAAAATGATGATAAAAAATCATATATTATAACCAATCATCATGTTGTAGCTGATGGTGATAAATTTATGATTACTTATGAAGATGGTGATGAAGTAGAAGCTAAAGTTATTGGTAGTGATAAATATTCAGATATTGCGGTATTAGAGTTACCAGCTAAAGATGATGTTGAAGGTGTAACTATTGGAAAAACCGAAACTTTAAGAGTTGGAGATACTACATTTACAGTTGGAGTTCCCCTAAATAATGTTTATTCTTGGACCGTAACGAGAGGTATTATTTCGGGTAAAGAAAGATTAGTAGAAGTATCTTTATCTAATTCATCTACTAGTGATTATGTAATTAACGTTTTACAAACCGATGCTGCCGTTAACAGTGGTAACTCAGGAGGACCTTTATGTAATAGTAATGGTGAAGTAATTGGAGTAATCTCAGCCAAAATTAAATCAACTGGTGTAGAAGGTATGGGATTTGCAATTCCTATTGAAAGTGTTGTCGAAAAAGCGGAACAATTTATTAATGGGGAAGACAGTAGTTATCCTTACATTGGTATAACCCCTCTTGATGTAGCTAGT
Source organism: uncultured Bacilli bacterium (assembly GCA_947628485.1). GTDB lineage: Bacteria > Bacillota_I > Bacilli_A > RF39 > UBA660 > SIG200. The sequence continues at coordinate 3,521 of CANRAA010000048.1, forward strand.
GCTCTAAGAGATATGCGATATAGTCCATATATTCCAGAAGATATTACCAGTGGCGTAATTATAAGTGGTATTACTAATGGTTCAGCTGCTGCTCAAGCTAAACTTCAAGTTGGGGATATCATAACCAAAATTAATGATGCTAAAATTAGTAATTCAGCTTATTTAAGATATGAATTATATAAATATAAATTTGGGGATACGATTAAGATAACGTATGTTAGAAATGGTAAAGAAGATACCGTATCTGTTAAACTTACTACTAAAGCGGAGAGTTAATTTATGAAAAGTGTGAGTGAAGTAAAGATATCCAGAAGAATATGGGCGTATCTTTTAGATATTGTCTTTATCTTCTTTGTGGTATCTTTAATAACGAGTATTAAATTTATTAATCCAAATTATGAAAAATATGAAAAAACTTATGAAAAATACAGTGAAGTAGTAGAAGAATATTCTAAAGGTAATCTAACAGAAAAAGAATTTATTGAGCAAAATAGAGATAACTTCTATTATTTAAATAAATATACCATAAGTTATAATATTGCTATTATTGTCGTTGTAATTGCTTACTTTGTTTTATTTCAAAAATTTAATGGAGGTCAAACAATAGGTAAGCAAATAATGAAATTAAAGGTGGTTAATTTAGAAGGTAAAGATGCTTCTTTAATATCGCACTTATTAAGAACTTTATTTAGTTTTTATATCTATGTTGGAAGTATCATACCCCTTCTAATAAATACTATTCTCATCTTTGTTTTAAATAGCAAATACTATATGAATGTAAGTTATATTGTTAGTTATGGTTACTTAGTCTTTGCAATTGTAAGTTTGGTAATGATGTGTAAAAGAAAAGATAAAAGAGGAATTCACGAATTAATAAGTAAAACTAAAGTCATTAATGTCCAATAAAAAATAGCTACTATCTTGTAGCTATTTTTATTAATTTGGCATGAACGGCTAATTTACGACCAGTTCCATGGCAAGTTGATAATGTTAATATTTTATCAGTTGAATCTAGATGAACATTGAAATCACGATAACTCCGTTTTTTAAGTTTATCTAAGAAGGCTTGATATTCACTATCTGATTGGAAATTAGTTTGAATATAATCATTAGTAGTATTAATTGTATAGACACTAAATATTTGCCATAAAGTATTGTATTTTTCATTAGACATTCTTATTACTCTATTACTTTCAACATTGAACCAATCATCATTTAGTAAATATTTTAAACTACCAAACATTGTTCTATTGGCCATGTTATGACCATAAATGATATTGTTACGACCAAATTCTGTTGAATCATTTCTAAAGTCTAACCATAACCAACCAGCTTTATTAGTAGTTTTATCAAAAGAATGGGTTAAATAGAAATCATTATCGGTAGTATGAACAAATGGATAGTTAACATTGGTACCATCTAATGAGATCCAACCAGATAAATCACTATTTTTTTCTTTTAATTCGGTAAGGTCAACATTCATTAAATCCATATTAATATAATTCCAATATGGAGTTCCTTCTTCATCAACACTTCCAACTACTTGTCCTTCTGTCGAATCTTTATTAATATCGACAGTTGTTTGGTAATCATCAACTTGATTTTTGGTCTTATGAGCATCTAGGAAATAAGTTATTAAATGATATCCTGAATAAATTAAAACAGGTATCGCAATCACTAATATAATTAATAATATAGTTTTCTTTTTTAACTTAAAACCTTTTTTAGCCTTTGGTTTACTTCCTACCGTTGGCGTTTTTTCCTTCATAATTTACATCACCTTTTAATATTATACACTAAATTAGCCAAAAAGCATATAGATTATTTGTATTATTTCAAATATTTTGGTAAAATAAGAGAGAAATTGTGGTGATTAAATGCAAAAATTTTATCAAATAATGGAAGAAAAAATTAAAAATTCTTTAAGTAGTATTGGTTATTCTGATGAATTTGTTATTATTACATCATCAAATAGACCGGACTTAGGAGAATTTCAATATAATGGAGTCATGAATTTAGCCAAAATTTACCATCAAAATCCTAGAGAAATTGCGGATAAATTAGTAAGTGTTTTAGAAAAAGATTCCTTTTTTAAAAATGTGAATATGGCGGGACCAGGATTTATTAATTTAAGTATTAGTGATGAGGCTTTAATCGATTTTATTAATCATAATGATTATGAGTATGATGCTAAAAACAAATTAATCTTTTTAGATTATGGGGGAGCCAATGTGGCGAAAGCCTTACATGTTGGGCATTTAAGAAGTGCGAACATTGGGGAGGCCTTAAAAAGATTATGTGAATATTTAGGCTATAAAACGATATCTGATGCCCATCTTGGGGATTGGGGACGTCCTTTAGGTTTAGTTATCTATGAACTTAGTTTAAGAAATCCGGATTGGAAGTTCTTTGATAAAGATTATGAAGGTGAATATGAGAACGTTTCTATAACTCCCGAATTATTAAAAGAAGTATATCCTTATGCCTCAACTAAAGCCAAAGAAGATGAAGATTACTTAAATGAGGCTAGAGAAATGACCAAGAGACTTCAACAAAGAGAAAGAGGAATATATGCTTTATGGCAACTAATTATGGAAGTATCTAAAAATGATATCAAAGATACTTATGATAGATTAAATACTCACTTTGATTTATATAAAGGGGAAAGTGATGCTGATGAACATATTCCGGAATTACTAGATTATTTAAATAAGCAAAATGTCGTTATCGAAAGTGAAGGAGCTAAAGTTATTCCCGTATTAAAAGACACTGATAAATTAGAAATACCACCCATGCTTCTTATTAAAAGTGATGGAGGAGTTTTATATAGTACGACCGAACTTGCTACTTTATCTGAAAGAATAAAAAATTATAATCCAGATGAGATTTGGTATGTTGTCGATAAAAGACAAGAAATGCATTTTACCCAAGTATTCCGAGCAGCTTACAAAAGTAAAATAGTAAGTGATAAGCAAAAGTTAGAATTTATTGGTTTTGGAACGATGAATGGTAAAGATGGTAAACCTTTTAAAACAAGAGATGGTGGGGTTATGGAATTATCTACCTTACTTGAAGATGTAAAAGGTGAATGTTTAAAAAGACTAAATGAAAGTATCAAAGATGACCGCGACCAAATCGCCGAAGATATAATGCTTTCGACCATTAAATATGCGGATATGTTACCCAACACCGAAACAGATTATAACTTTGATTTAGATAAGTTCTGTTCTTTGGAAGGTAAAACAGGTCCTTATATTTTATATAGTACCATTAGAATGAAATCTTTACTTAAAAAAGCCGAAGAGCAAAATTTAAAATATCAAAGTTTAAAAGTCTTAAAGGGTAGTTTTGTAAGAGATTTGATTTTAACTTTAACCAACTTTGATAATGTCTTAACTAGTGCTTTTAATAATAAATCCTTAAATGATATAACCGATTATTTATATAAAATAGCCACCACTTTTAACCGCTTTTATACCGAAAATATTATTTTAAGTGAAAGTGATGAAGACCTTAGAAGTTCTTGGTTATATTTAACTAGTGTGGTTTATAAAGTTAATAATATTTTACTTAATATCTTAGCCATCAATGTTCCTGAAAGAATGTAAAAAGATAACCTAATCGTTATCTTTTAATATGTCTTTTTTATCAAATGTTTTGGAAAGAATACCATTATATAATAAGTTTTCATAACTTTTTTGATTAATAATTAAATCAAATTCACCAATGTATTCATATAAATTTGGATTAAAACCTAATTTAAATCTATTTAAGCCATGGTATGGATTATCAATATTCCCAAAATTACCAACAATACCATTTAAATCTAAATATTTCATATCATTTTGATAATATTTAATTAAATTGTAATGTAAGAAATAGTTAGGAGCAAATCTTTTATACTTTTTATCATAAGCACTAAAGATAATGCTAGCCATATTATTATGTCTTATAACTAAGGCCCCCGCAATATATTCTTTTTTGTTATCGGTGATACCTTTCGTAGCTTCCATAATATCATTTTTATATGTTAGCATAACTTTATCACTGTTCATCTTCGCATTTATAACTTTTTCATAACCTTTATCGGCTAGTTTATTATTTAGATAAGCATTACGATTGGCTTCTTCATTATAAACATATTGACTATTTTGTAAGAAATCTTCATAGTTAATAGAAACTAAGAATAAATCAATGGCGTCATCTTTTTCAAAGACAGTATAGTAATCTTGGTAATAGTATTCACTATTATCTTTTTTATTTTTCATCAAGTTGTAGAAAATATTTATTTCATCTTTTGTAACTTTTTCAAAAGTTAAACCTTTTCTTAAACCTTTTTTTATTTTATTTTTGGTATTTTTGGAAAATTCATTAGGTTTACAAAGAGGTAAATTAATAATGGCATTAAATCTAGGAAGTTGCGCTTCAAAGTATAAGTTGTCCGCTAAATGTTTGTAGCCATTTAAATTTAAAGTATTCTCGATATTTTTATTTTCATTATATGTGATTTCAAAAGTATTTTTGTCAATATCCCCAATTATAATATTAGGATTAACTTTAATAAAAATAACATTTTTTTCACTATAATAGTTTTTTAACTCTTCGGTAAATACTTTTACTAAGACCTGATTATCATAATCAATTAAAAATCCTCTTGGGGCATAACCATAAAAACTTTTAATGCCAATGGGTTTTAGTAAAATTAGAGAGGCGGCCAAAATTTCATTATCGTCATCAACGAGCCCAATTAAATCGTAATCATAGCCGGCCTCAGCCATTAACATCGCATAATTTACCGTTTGATAAAAATTAGATAAAGGGTGCTTACTGGCAAAATTCGCAAATTCCAAAGCCCCAATATTTTGTATATGCATACTTCATCACCACTTGCCCTATATTTTAACATAATTTTCTTGAATTATAAAGTAATTCCTAGTATAATCTAAAATAGGTGATAAGTTATGGTTGAAAAATTATTAGGAGAAGTTAAAGGAATATTCAATACAATTACTTTAATTGAGTTTGGGACAAGTATTGTAGCGGTTTTACTCGGACTTATATTATTTACAAATGAGACTATGAGTCATGTCATTGTAGCCGTTATTGCTTGTTTAATCATTTTAGTAATGGGAATGACTTCTGTATTTTCTTACTTTAGAAGAGAAAATATCGATTTATATAATTTAAATTTAATCTATGGGATAGTAGAAATAATTTTAGCGATTTTAGCAGTTGTTTTATATAAGTATTTACCAATTATTTTAGGAGTTAGTTTATTTGTCATTGGCGTACAAAAGATAACTTATGCCTTAATCTTAAAGAAATTTAGTGAAAGTAGTTGGCTTATTACTTTAACAACTGGTTTATTTATTATAATAATTGGAATAATTGGGGCATTTGCTAAAGGTGATGGGGTTGTGCCAGCCATTGGGGTTGTCCTTCTAGGTATTGGATTAATTAATGCTGCCGATGTCTTACTTCTAAGAAAAAGAAGTAGTGCCTTTTTAGATTAATTAAGTGGGATAACCACTTTTTTATACAATAGGAAAGTCATACAAAAAGCGAGAATTTATGTTGACATTCATTTGTTCGTATAGTATAATTATATTGTAT
>CANRAA010000049.1 GCA_947628485.1 uncultured Bacilli bacterium
TATCAGTTTATATTATTTCTCTTGAAGTTACCATTCTCTTTTTTTTCTTTGTCTATTTTATGGGGTACACTTCAGAATTATCTTCTTTTTTTTAACTCATTTTAAAGAATTGCATTAGCTTTTCTTTAAAATGAGTTTTTATTTTATCACAAAAATCTTTGTCAAAATGCCACAAATTTCTTTGTCAAAAAGCCACAAAAATCTTTGCCAAAAACTTGACTTAATACTTAATAATTGATAAAATTTAAGGTATGAAAGGGTGTTTTTTATGGAATATTTTCCAAGAGTAATTGATAAAACAATAGATGAATATTTAGATGCTATTGGAGCTTTATTAATAAGAGGTCCCAAATGGTGTGGTAAAACAACTTCTGCCACTCAAAAAGCTAAAAGTATTGTTAAATTTCAAGATGAAAATGAAAGAGCTTATTATGATAAAATAATGGCTTTAACTCCCAATGAAATATTAGAGGGAGAAGTTCCAAGATTAATTGATGAGTGGCAAGTATATCCCGTAGTTTGGAATTGTGTAAGAAATGAAGTTGATAACCGAAATAAAACAGGACAGTTTATTTTAACCGGTTCAGCAACTCCAGTTAAAATGAATTCATTACATACAGGAACTGGTAGAATTGGAAAAATTACTATGTATCCAATGAGTTTATATGAATCAAAAGAATCAAATGGTAAAATTTCTTTAAAAGAAATATTTTACAATTCTAAATTAAAAATCGATGGAATAAAATCAGATTTGACTTTAAAAGATATAGTTTTTGCTTGTTGTAGAGGTGGGTGGCCATCAAGTATAAATTTACCTAGTGATAAGTCTAAATTATTAGTGGCTAAGGAATATTATAAATCTGTATGTGAAGAAGATATATCAAATGTTGATAATATTGCCAAAGACCCTGTAAGAGCTAAATTAATATTAAAAGCATATGCAAGAGGGGTAGAAACATTAACAAGTAATAGTACATTACTAAAAGATATAAATGTTAATGATAAAAATGTTAGTGAATCTACTTTGTATAGTTATTTAAATGCTTTTAAAAAAATATATGTAATTGATGAAATAGAGGCATGGTGTCCAAATATAAGAAGTAAAAGTGCAATAAGAAGTTTAAATAAAAAGTCTTTTGTAGATCCATCTATTGCAGTAGCGGCCTTAGGATTATCACCAGAATTGCTTATGAAAGATTTAAATACTCTTGGTTTTATATTTGAAAACTTAGTTATTAGAGATTTAAAAGTTTATTCAAGTTCCTTAGGGGCGGATATATCTTATTATCGAGATAGATATGGTTTAGAGTGCGATTGTGTAATGCATTTAGAAGATGGAAAATATGCTTTAATAGAAATAAAACTTGGAGATGCTTTTGTTGATGAAGGAGTTAAAAATTTAGTTAAATTAAAAAATTTAATTAAAGAACATAATCAAGAAGACAAAACTAGTAAGATAGCAGAACCAGATATATTAATGATAATAACAGGAGGACAACATGCGTATACAACCGAAGAAGGAGTAATAGTAGTACCAATAGGATGTTTAAAAGATTAAGAAGACAAAGGAACATCTATTTTTTACTAGAGGCCCCCCTCTAGGTGGAAAATAAAGAAAGGAAGGGGAAGTGGGAAAAAAAGATGAAGATGAGATAGGAAAAGGAGAAAAGGAACATTAGCTCGAGAAAGAGAGAGGGAATAAGAAAAAGAGGGTGGAGGAGGAGAGAGAGAAATACAATGTTATTAACAGTGATAGCAGTAGCAACACTATTAGTAGCAGTAGTGGGAGCAACATTTGCATATTTTAGTTTAACAGTTGGTGGTACCACAGCAACAACTACCGCAACCGCAGGGACAGGGAAGTTACCAGTAATAACTTTAGCACAAGGCGAAAATACTTTAGGAATGACTGTTACTGCCGAGGATATGGATAAAACTAATGTTTCTAGTGCTGATAAATCTATGTGGGCAAATACATCAGGTGCAGGTGGCGGTTCTAGTTCAGGTGGAGTATGGTCTAATGATAGACAAAATGTGGCGATAGCTAAATTGTCTGCAACTAACATAGATGACGAAGTTACCTATACATGTCAATTTACAATGACTATTACAGTTGCATCATCTAATGGTGAAGATGCAAATATGTATAAAGCCTTATTAAATGATGGCAGTAGCAAACATACAGGCGATTTAATTCTTCATTTAGGATTTAAAGATGGAACAACGGGAACATTTACAACTGATAGTGGTAATATTGTTTCTAAAGAGGATAGTAGTGATAGCAAAGTTAAAATTGATATTGCTAATATTCCTAAAGACGAATTAGAAAGTGAAACTCCTACAAGTGGTAAAACCACAGTAAATGGAACCATTAATGTTAGTAGTGCTAATACTATCGACGGTGGAGAAGCCGAGATAACAGCAGCTTTGGAATTGGTTAACAAAAATAGCGCTCCACAAGATTATTTAGCAGGAAAAGATATAAAAGTGACATTAACAACTGCATCTGGTGGAGAATGTAAAGTTGCATCAGAAGATTAGTTTTTATTCATTATATATATAACATAATTTAAAAGAAAAGAAGTATTATCTTCTTTTTTTTGACTCATTTTAAAGAATTGCATTAGCTTTTCTTTAAAATGAGTTTTTAATTTTACCACAAAAGTCTTTTACAAAATTTTTATAATTAAAATTTTTAGTTAACTTTTATGTAAGATTTATGCAAGTTGTATTGATTATAATAATATTATATATTATAATAATTACATAAATAAAGAAGGTGTTATTAATGGATAAATATAATCCTCCATTTACAATTACGCAAGAAATGTTAAAAAGGGTATCTAGTATATCTGAAAAGATTACTAAATTAGATGATTATGCTAACTTAAATAAAAGGCCATATTTAAGAAAACAAAATAAGATTAATTCTATACATTCATCACTAGCTATTGAAAATAATAAATTATCATTAGAACAAGTAAAAGATGTTATTGATGGTAAAATGGTTATGGGTTCTAAAAAAGATATTCAAGAAGTGAAGAATGCTTATAAAGCATATGATATGTTAAATAAGATGGATCCATATTCCATAAAAGATTTAAAACAGTTACATGGTGTTATGACTTTTTTAACTGTAGAAGATGCTGGAAATTTTCGTAAAGGTGATGAAGGTGTATTTGATGGGGATAAATGTATTTTTATGTGTCCTCCAGGAAATATGGTTAATGATTTAATGAAAGATTTATTTTCTTGGTTAAAAGAAAATAAAGAAAAAGTTCATCCCCTAATATTATCAAGTGTCTTTCATTATGAATTTGTTTTTATTCATCCCTTTAGTGATGGCAATGGTAGAATATCAAGATTATGGCAAAATATTATTTTATATAATTGGAAAGATGTGTTTGAGTATTTACCAATTGAATCTCAAATACATAAATATCAAAAAAAATATTATGATGCCATTGCTAAATGTAATGATTTAGGAGACTCCACGATATTCATTGAATTTATGTTAAAAATGATTGATGAAACATTAGATGAAACTTTAAATACACCAAGTGTTCCAATAAATGAAGAAATGATTAATATAAATAAATTATTAGAAGTTATGGAAAAAAATATTCCTGTAAGTGCCAATGAGTTAATGACAAGATTAAATATAAAATCTAAAGATACTTTAAGAAATAAGTATTTACATCCTGCTATTAAACAAAATTTAGTTAAATTAACATCACCAAATAAACCTAATAGTAAGAATCAAATGTATTATAAAGATTAGAAGGTAAAGCCCTTCTTTTTTAATAGAGGCCCCCCTCTTGGGAAAAAAGAAAGGAAGTGGGGGGAAATAAGATGAAGAAGATGAGATAGGGAAAGGAGAAAAGGAACATTAGCTCGAGAAAGAAAAAGGGAATAAGAAAAAGAGGGTGGAGGAGTGGAGGAAGAGAAATACAATGTTATTAACAGTGATAGCAGTAGCAACACTATTAGTAGCAGTAGTGGGAGCAACATTTGCATATTTTAGTTTATCACTTACTGGTAGTGCTACAACAGATGCAAAAGTATCAACTGGTACGATTGGGCTTGTACAAATAGCTAGTACTACTGATTCATTGACATTAAACGTGACACCACAAGATATGGCTAAACCAGAAGGTGGTAAAGATGAATATTATTATGCCGTGAAAGAAGCTAGCAGTCACACTCAACCAACTGGAGGTATATGGGAAAAACAAGAAGCTGGAAGCGGCTCTGCACCACAAGGAACAACAGCAATATTGGCAAACGTTACTAGAACTGGTGGTGGAGAGAACGATACTTATACATGTGGTTATAAGGTCACTATTACTGTTGCTCAAGGCAAGGATGATGATTTAAAAAAATTCAGCGATGGCAACTTATTTTTAACAGTTACTGGCGATGGAATAACTGAAAGTGATTCTGCCGAAGATACGACTTCAAGTAATGTAACAATAAGTGATTTCAGTGATTTTAATGGTTCTAAAGTATTACATGGTAAAGTTAAATTAGATTCTGATACTGAAGAATTAGGTGATGAATTAGTTAATGCTACATTATATTTAGTAAACAGTTATAATAATGATCAATCAGCTGGAGAAGGCAGTATTGCTGGACTAGATGTAACATTAAATTTTAAAGTAGAACCAGAAGGAACATGTACAATTGAAAGTAAACAAGCTGTTGAGTAAAAGAAGAAGTATTATCTTCTTTTTTTTGACTCATTTTAAAGAAAGTTTTAACTTTTCTTTAAAATGAGTTTTTACTTTTTATAAATATTTATCACAAAAAGTGGAAATGAAATACTCCAAAATTAGGAAATAGATATTGTCTAAAATGTAAATCGAGTAATATAAAATATATAATTTACATTCCGAACATTTTCGCAAAACGAATTTTTTCGGAATATAATTATTTACAAATAGTATAAAATATTCTATAATTAATTTAGGTGATTTCTTATGAAAGAGATAAAAAGAGATTTTTACTTAAATCAATTAATTAAAAAAGATGGTAATGGAATGATTAAAGTAATAACGGGTATTAGAAGAAGTGGTAAGTCTTATTTATTAAAGAAAATATTTTATAAATATTTATTAAAGAATAATGATAAAAACCATATAATATATATTCCTTTAGATATTAAGGAAAATGAACATTTATTAGAGGGTACTACCTTTATAAATTACGTTAAATCATTAATAAAAGATAAGAAGAAATATTATTTATTAATAGATGAAGTACAAATGATGGATGACTTTGTTCCTGTTTTAAATACTTTTCTTTATGAAGATAATATTGAGGTATATGTTACAGGTTCTAATGCTAAGTTATTATCCAAAGATATAGTTACGGAGTTTAGAGGTAGAGGAGATGAAATCCATATTTTTCCATTAAGCTTTAGTGAGTTTATGAGTGTTTATGAAGGAGATAAATACGAAGGATATGAAGAATATAGCATTTATGGTGGATTACCTTATACTTTATCATTAAAAACTGATAGTGAAAAATCTAATTACTTAAAAAAATTATTTGAAGAAACTTATATAAATGATATAATTGAAAGACATAAAATAGATAATATTGAAGAATTAAATGAACTTTTAAACATAATATCTTCCCAAATAGGATCTTTAACTAATCCTTTAAATTTACAAAATGCTTTTAAAAGTATAAAAGGATTAAATTTAAGTGATAAAACTATAAGTAAATATTTAGATTATTTTGAAGAAGCATTTTTAATTAATAAAGTAGAAAGATATGATATAAAAGGTAAAAAACATATTAATTCTCCATATAAATACTATTTTGAAGATATTGGACTACGTAATGCAAGACTTAATTTTAGACAAATAGATAATGGTTATATAATGGAAAACATTATATTTAATGAATTATTAAGAAGAGGTTATAATGTTGATGTGGGAGTAGTTACAGTAAATGAAAATGGTAAGAAACCTCAATATGAAGTCGATTTTGTTTGTAATGAAGGAAGTAAAAAGATTTATATTCAATCAGCATATAAAATGCTTAATGATATAAAAGAAATTCAAGAAAGAAAATCTTTAGTTAATATAAATGATTCTTTTAAGAAAATAATTATTGTTAATGATATGAGTAAACCTAGAATAGATGATACAGGTATTATAGTTATGGGTATTTATTATTTTCTTTTAAATGAAGATAGTTTAAATGTATAAAATATTAATTACAATAAGTGGAAACAAAATACCACAAAATATGGAAATGAATTTAAGAGGATAGTATTGTTGCTATTCTTTTTCATTTGAAATTAAGATAATTGGTAGAGGCCCCCCTCCGGGGGTGGAAAAAAGTAAGGAAGGTAAAGGGTGACAAGAAAAAATAAAATGTGGAGAAGAAATATTGACATGGCAAAAAAAATAGTCTAAAATGAATATAGAAATATAGAGAGGATAATATTTCTGAAAAAATAATAAAAGAGGAAGGGAGGGAAAAAAGAAATGGAAAAGAGAAATACAATGTTATTAACAGTGATAGCAGTAGCAACACTATTAGTAGCAGTAGTGGGAGCAACATTTGCATATTTTAGTTTAAGTGCGACAAGCGAAAGTAACACAACAGGAACAGTAACTACTCCTAAAATAGGAACGGTAAAGGTGACTAGCGAGAATAATAATTTACAACTAACTTTGACAGCAGAAGATATGGTTAAAGGTCAAGAAGACAAACCATTTTATGCAACAGTTAATGGTGTTGGCGGAGGTAGTAGCAATCCAATAGTAATAGCAAAAGCTGATTTAACGGATGGTGAAGAAGGGGCTACTTATGAATGTAAAGTAGATGTAGTTGTTAAATTATCTGATCCTGGATTAGATATTCCTAATATGGCAGATAAATTAGAGTCTGGATGGGCAAAATTGACTTTAAATGGTACAGGTGTTAATAAAGAAGAAAAGGTAATTGACCTTTTTACATTAAAAAATGATGAAGATGGAGAAAAATACACAGGAACAGCGACTGTAACTGGTCCTGAACAAAGTGTAAATATTTTGACAGCAGTATTAGAATTTATCAATTTAAAAGATACTCCGCAAAATGCAGTAGCAGGAACTACATTAAAAGTGGATGTAACTGTAACAGGTAGTACTTGTACCTTACAAAAAGGTGATTAGATAAAAATTTAAAATTATATATAGGAAGGAGGAAAAAAAGAAATGGAAAAGAAAAATACAATGTTGTTAACTGTTATTGCTGTTGCAACATTATTAGTAGCTGTGGTAGGCGCTACTTTTGCCTATTTTTCTCTTAGTGTAACTGGTGATAGTGCAACGATAAGTGGAACTGTAAAAGCCCCAAAAGCTGGTACAGCAACAATAACTACAGCAACAGAAAATTTAACATTGGCAATAACACCTGAAGATATGGTTGAAGGATTGGAAGATAATGTATCATATTATGCAGTAGAAGGAACTACTGACAATTCAGGTAGTCATGGAAGTGAAAATCCGATAGCTATTTCCTATGCTGGATACACAGGTGGTGCTACTGATACAACATATAAATGTCCTGTTAAAGTTAATGTAACAGCAGAAGGAACTATGATATCAGAAAACACTTTACAAGAAAAGTGGACTTCTTTAGTTCTTCAAGGTGAAGCAGTGAATAAGTCTACAGGAAGTGTTACTGGTACAACTTGGGATAGCGCTAGCAATAAACTAACAATTGATTTACAAAAAGCCTTATCTGCAGGTAATGGTGTTATGACTGGTAAGTCAGTTCAATTATTTGGTGAAATTTCTCTTACAGGGCCTTCAGTTAAAAATAAAAATATTTTAAGTGCATCGTTGTCGTTGATAAATTTAAAAGATGTTAATCAAAGTGCAATAGCGGGCCAAAATTTACAAGTCAAAATTAAAGTAGAACCGAACGGAGAATGTACACTTCAACCAGCAGATTAATTTTTATAACTTATTGAATTAGAAGCATTAGGCTTCTTTTTTTGTATCATAAAGCAACCAAAAGCGCTCCTTATCTTTGATTTTGTGCTAAATAAGCATTTTCTTATCCTTGATTTTGTGCATATAAGCCCTTGTCTTATTCTTGATTTTGTGTTAATTTATTATATAGGAGGAATCCGAAAAGAAAAGTATATAATGAAATATTAAAATGGAAAGAACAAAGCAATGGAAAAACTGCTTTATTAATTGAAGGAGCAAGAAGAGTAGGTAAAAGTTATATAGTTGAAGAATTTGCTAAAGAAAATTATAAATCTTATATATTAATAGATTTTTATAAAGCTCCAAATGAAATAAAAGAGTTATTTGATAATTACTTAGACAATCTTGATTATTTATTTACTTATATATCTCAATATTATGAAAAAAAATTATACGAAAGAGAATCTTTAATTATATTTGATGAAATTCAATTTTGTCCTAAAGCAAGAGGGGCCATTAAACATCTAGTTGCCGATGGAAGATATGATTTTATTGAAACGGGATCTTTAATATCTATTAAGGAAAATGTTCAAGGTATTTTAATTCCTTCGGAAGAAGTTAGTTTAAAGATGGTCCCAATGGATTTTGAAGAGTTTTTATGGGCCATGGGTAATGATACATTAATGGATTATATAAAAACTTGTTATAATGAAAAGAGACCAATGGGACAAACTTTACATAGAAAAGCTATGGACTATTTTAAAGAATACTTAATTGTGGGTGGTATGCCTCAAGCAGTACAGGAATATTCTATTTCTAGAGATTTTGAAAAAGTTGATTTTATTAAAAGAACTATTTTAAAATTATATAGAGAAGATATAAGAAAATATACTGGTGATTTAAATTTAAAAGTAGAGAAAATATTTGATATAATACCTTCTCAATTACAAAAACATGTGCTGTGTATTAGATTGGTGGTGCTAATGATAATCAGCATATGCTATATCAACGTCAAAAGGAAAATTAGCATTATA
>CANRAA010000050.1 GCA_947628485.1 uncultured Bacilli bacterium
GGGGAAGGATTATTAAGCTGTTTTAATGACTTATTGCTCATCCCTAAAAAATCGGGCACTTTCAATTTTATTTAATCGTATTCGAGATATTCTTGTAAAAGAAGCAAATTTGTGGTATTATGAATATGTCAAAGAAATATTGCATAAAATAAAAAGGAACACTTAATATTCATGTGTTGAGTGTTGCCGTATTGTAATCTATGTTGAATCCACCTAACTCAGCTGTTTAGGTGGATTGCTTTTATTTAAAAACTAAGATGTCGATATATAATAAAAGTAATATAATTATTACTTGAAGAAAAATCAAAAAGTCTTTCTTACTCATAACAATCGCCTCCCTCGTTTTTTAAGGTTTGGCTCCACCCAACTATCAAGTGTTCATAATAACAATTATATATCATAAAAGCATCATTGTATAGCGAACAAAGCCTATTTTTTATGTTTTTTGAAATTTTCTTTTACATATAGAAAAAAACAAGAAAAAAACTTTTACATATAGAAAAAAACTTTAGAAAAATATTGTTACTCCCAAAAGGACTCAGCAAAAGAGACAGACTATACCTGTGGAACACGTGCAAGTATTGTAGTAAATGGTTTAAAAGCCGGAAGAAGTTACACTTTCTATGTCTATGCCAAAGACAAAGCAGGTAATAGTGGTATAGCAAATAGAGTACATTATGCATTTAAAACAATAAATCCATTAAAAAATGTATTAACAACAGCAGATAAAAATAAAACATTACAAACAACGGCAGTAGAGGGAATGTATAGATATTATGGTACCTATGATAAAGTTCTGTATAATTATATCTGTTTTGGAACAACAGATGTAAATCAATGCAAAACAAATCCAGATACCTATATGTACAGAATAATAGGAGTAACAGATGGAAGTAAAATGAATACTAATTTAGGACTAGCAGAAGGACAATTAAAGATAATAAAGGCAACGCCAGTAAAGTATGATGATGGTGTTGTAAAAAATGTAACATGGGCATCAGATGGTACAACAGATATAAATTGGGATCATGAATATAATACAGTAAGAAACTATTTAAACGATACTTTCTTAACTACGATTGATAAAACATGGCAAAAAATAATAAGTAGTCCAAAATGGTATATTGGAGATAATCCAGAGGCTGCTACAACAACAACGGAAGTAAAAACACCATCAATAGGAAAATACCGAGTAGGCTTAATGTATGCCAGTGATTATCGTAATTCATGGGATTATATATTTGATGTTTCTAATTATTTTATTAATGATAATAGTTGGTTAAATATAAGACACGGAACAAGTAGTAGTTCAGTATATAGAAGTACCATCGAATGGACAATGACTAGGGGTGGATATTATTACCCATCGTACTATGCGTGGTATGTGAAGGATGATGGGGATTTGGGTGGAGATCCAGTGAATATGGTTATGTTTACAGTTCGCCCAGTGTTCTATCTAATACAAAATATTACATTATCTGGTGAAGGTTCCGAAAGTAATCCGTTTATAATTAATTCATGAAACAAGTCATAAAAGATCATACAAGTCATAAAAGATCATCAGTAATATTTGACCGTTTCGAAAAAAGGGTTCAGGCCACGTGCTTTAGCACGTAAACCCTTGGAGGGTTTAGAGGCAATTTATTGCCGTTAAAAAGAAAAAGTGCTATAATAGCAAACCAAAGAAGGTGGGTTTGGGATGCTAAAAGAAAGCCACGTGCAATACGATATACAATATCACATAGTATGGACGACAAAATATAGATATAAAGTGTTGGTAAATAAAATAGCCTTAAGAGCAAGAGAAATAATAAGACAATGTTGTAATAGTATGGATGTAACAATAATAAAAGGATCAGTAGGGAAAGACCATATACATATATTAGTATCATGTCCACCAAATTTAAGTGTTTCTAAGTTAGTACAACAAATAAAAGGGAAGACATCAAGAGTATTGTTAAATGAATATAAAGATTTAAAGAGAAGATACTGGGGACAACATTTGTGGTCAAGTGGCTACTTTTGTCGAAGTGTAGGAACAGTAACACAAGAAATAATAAAAGAATATATCGAAAATCAAGACGATGAATACGAAGAAACATTTAAAATAGTAGGTTAAGCGAGTTTACTCGCTAAATGTACTTTCAGTACCTGAAATAAGCCACGTACTTCCAGTGCGTGGTAGTTGACAAAATAAATAAAAAGTACTAAAATATTCCCTAATTTGAGGGAATATTTTTTCTCAAAAAGGGGGATTTGACATGGATATTGAGGCTTTAAAATTATTTAATGACGCTTTAGATAAGGAAAATTATGATGAGGCACTTACATATTTAGATGCTACTTTTAAAGATAGTGAAGGATTTTATTTAAAAGTAAAAAATTTATTTTTATATTTACTTGGATGTATAACAAAATTACCAGATAATTATCTTGATTATACTAAGACTATATATACTTATGATATTGCTTTTCCCATACCTAATATTGATATAGTTGAGGCTAAAAATTTCGTTAGGGCTATTATGTTTAATGATTTTATTAAAGCTCGAAATATTTATTATGAAAATATGGATGATATAAAAAGTAATGAAGTAAAAAGAGCAATTCTTAATCTTTTAGATTTAGCTAATGTAGTTAAGAAAAATAGAAATAAAGTAATTTTAAAATTATTAAATGATAACTGTTACTATCACTTATATACTTATGTTTCTGATATAGTAAATAATCATCCCACTTTTAATAATATTTATGTCTTATATTTACTCTTACAAGATTATTTAAATAAAGATTATTATTTAGAGGAAAATAAAGCTTCCCAAGATAAAAATTTATCAATGGTTGAATTAGTTAGGCAAAAAAGATATTATGATTTATGGGAACATTTTGCCTCATTATATGATAAAGAAAAAGAGAACCCGGAAATTATGGCAATATTTACTCTTATTGGTAAAATAATAAAAGAAAAGAATACTATAACTCCAACTTTTGAAGAAAAGGAAGAAAATAAAAATTTAGATAAAGAAAAATTTTTAGATTTTCTGAGTGTTATTCAAGATACTGTGGAAAAAGAAGGATTCGTTATTTTAAATCCTGAAAGTGAGGAAATAAATCAAAAAATGGTTGATTTAACTTACTATATTCCCACTTTAGGGGCCTATATAATAGGTAATGATAAAAAACAAGTAGTTATAAATTTAAGAAAAATACCTCGTAAATTCTATGACTATAACCATCGGGATGCCAAAAATAAGACATATTGGGATGGGAAATATTATCAATATATAGATCATACAATTGAACATTTCAAATATTATGTACCTGGCGAAGATGACGCCGCTAAACTTGCTCAATCTTATTTTAGAGTGGGACTTGTAAAAGAAGGACTAAATGCCTTAAAACTAACAATAGGATTAAAAAAATATAATGAAAAATATCATACTTCCGTAAATATTCTTCAATATTATATGACATTAGATTATTTTGAAAAAAGAAAAGAAAAAGAGGAAAAATTAACTTTAAATATGCGTAAATAAGTGCATCTCTAGTTGACTAAGTTTAAAAAAAGAAGTAGAATACTATTATAAGTTTTCTATAAAAAGACAAGTAATTTATTAATTTGTTTTAAAAGAGAAGATGGGCTGGTGGAAACATCGAAAACAATTAATAAATGAAGACACTTTTAGATATGTAGAAACGCGAATAATGCGATAAAATTTAAAGCCTAGAAGTAAGGTGGTACCGCGTGGTTTTTCTCGCCCTTATATGCTTCTAGGTTTTTTATTTATAAAGAAAGAAGGTAAAATTATGATAACTAAACCAAAAGGATGTGTCGATGTAACAGGAGATGAATCATTACTTTGGGAATATGTCAATGATGTTGTAAGTACCATGATGCGGACTTATAATTATGAGTTTATTAGAACTCCTATTTTTGAGGCTAGTGAACTATATCACAGATCTGTTGGGGAATCATCTGATATTGTCAAAAAAGAAACTTATGATTTTAAGGATAAGGGAGATCGAAATTTAACACTTAGACCTGAAGGAACAGCGGGTGTAGTCCGTTCTTACTTAGAAAATAAGGCTTACGCTTTACCTGATGTCAAGAAATACTATTATAATGGGACAATGTACCGTTATGAAAGACCCCAAAGTGGAAGGCTAAGAGAATTTACCCAATTTGGCGTCGAAGTTTTAGGAAGTAATGATCCTATTGTGGATGCCGAAGTTATTAGTTTACAATATAAAATCTTAGAAACGTTACACATTAGTAATTTAGAAGTAATGATTAATTCTTTAGGAGATGCGGAGTCAAGAAAGAATTATAAAGAGGCTTTAGTTAAATATTTAGAACCTAATTTAGATAAATTATGTGATGATTGTAAGGAAAGATTTAAAACAAATCCTTTAAGAATTTTAGATTGTAAAGTTGATAAAGATAGTGAAGTATTAAAAAATGCTCCGAAAACTGTTGATTATCTAAATAAAGAAAGTAAGGAAAGATTTGAAATTGTTTTAAAATATTTAGATATTATGGATATTGATTATGAAGTAAATCCTAGTATTGTAAGAGGTTTAGATTATTATGACCATACGGTCTTTGAAATTGTTTCTTTAGATAACTTTGAAACGGAACACAATGTTTTAGGAGGTGGAGGCCGTTACAATAAACTAATTAAAGAATTAGATGGACCAGATAGTTACGGGATTGGTTTTGCTTGTGGCATGGATCGAATTATAAATATTCTAAAAGATATGGATTTATATAAAGATATTAAAAGACAAGTGGAAGTATATATTATGTATGTATCGGAAGAAGAAAAACTACATGCGATTGATATTGCTCAAAATTTAAGACTTAATGGCGTTATTACGGAACTTGATAATATGGGTAAAGGCTTAAAAGGCCAATTTAAAGAGGCTGATAGATTACAAGCTAAATTACTCATTATCTTAAATAATGAAGATTTACAAAAAGGACTAGTTAATGTTAAAGATAATGCGACGAAAGAAGAAGAAAAAGTTGATTTAGGCGAAATTGTCGAATACATTATTGGTAATTTATAAGGAGGAAGTATGGAAAATATTTATAGAACCCATTATTGTGGAAATTTAAGAATAGAAGATGTCGGTAAAAGTGTAAGAGTTGCGGGTTGGATTAATTCGATTCGGAATTTAGGAAGTTTAGTTTTTATTACTTTAAGAGATGAAAGTGGCATAGTCCAAATCATTAGTGAAGATGCGGATACTTTTAAGGATATCACGAGAGAAAGTACGGCCACTATAACTGGTACGGTTAGAAAAAGAAGTGATGTTAATCCGAATATGCCTACGGGTGAAATCGAAATTGTTTTAGAAAGCATTGAAATACTTGGTAAATGCTTAAATGTTTTACCTTTTGAAGTTAATAGAAGTAAAGAAGCATCGGAGGAAACAAGACTTAAATATCGTTATTTAGATTTAAGAAATAAAGAAGTTCATGATAATATCAAACTAAGAGTTGATGTTATTGATTTTATTCGGAAAACGATGAAAGAAATGAATTTTACCGAATTACAAACACCAATTATTACAGCAAGTAGTCCAGAGGGTGCTCGTGACTTTGTTATTCCATCAAGAAATTATAAGGGTAAATTTTATGCTTTACCTCAAGCACCCCAAATCTATAAACAATTATTAATGGTATCAGGATTTGACCGTTATTTTCAAATTGCGCCATGTTTTAGAGATGAAGATTGTCGGGCCGATAGAACACTAGAATTCTATCAATTAGACTTAGAAATGAGTTTTGCTACGGAAGAAGATGTTTATCTTGTGGGAGAAAAGGTCTTTTATGAAACATTCAAAAAATTTGGCAATAAAGAAGTATCTAAACCGCCATTTAGAAGAATACCATATAAAGAAGCCATGGCTAAATATGGTAGTGATAAACCCGATTTAAGAAATCCTTTAATAATTGAAGATGTAAGTGTCATATTTAAAGATAGTGCCTTTAATGGATTTAAAGGTAAAACTGTTTTAAGTATTAAAGTAGATGCTTGTGATAAATCTAATTCTTGGTATAAAAAATTAGAAGAATTTATTAAAGAAAAAGGGGCGCAAGGACTTGCTTATTTAAAATGTGAAGATAATGAACTTAAAAGTACGATTACCAAGTTCTTAAGTGCAGAAGAAATTAATAATTTAAAGAATACTTTAAATATCCAAAATGGTAATGTGGTATTTATCATTGCGGGTGGTAAAGAATCACCTAAAGTCGCAGGTATTCTTCGTAATAAATTAGGAGAAGAATTAGACTTAATTGATAAAAATAAATTTGAATTTTGTATTATTAATGATTTTCCAATGTATGAATATAATGAAGAAGATCAAAAATGGGATTTTGGCCATAATCCATTTAGTATGCCTAAAGGTGGACTAAAAGCATTAAAAGAAGAAAACATCGAAGATATTGTAGCTTACCAATATGACTTTGTTTGTAATGGTAATGAAATGGCTTCCGGTGCTGTTCGAAATCATGACATTGAAATTATGAAAGAAGCTTTTAGAATTGTGGGTTATGATGAAGAAGTAATTAAAAATAAATTTAGAAGTTTATATACGGCCTTCCAATTTGGAGCTCCTCCTCATGCTGGTATGGCTCCGGGAATTGACCGGATTATTATGCTTTTAAAAGATGAAGAAAATTTAAGAGAAGTACAATTATTCCCACCTAATGTATCAGGTATGGACTTACTTATGGGAAGCCCTAATACTTTAGATGAGAAACAACTAAGAGAATTACATATTAAAGTAAGAGATTAAAGGAGATAAAATTATGGATTTAAGAGATTTATTTTTAGATAGTAAAAAGTATTTAGATAAAGAAGTTACGATAAATGGATGGATTAGAAACCACCGAGATCAAAAAACTTTTGGTTTTATTGATTTTTCCGATGGTACTCATCAAAAACATTTACAAGTAGTTTATGATGAAAAATTAAGCAATTTTAAAGAAGTCCAAAAATATTTAGTAGGTTGTGCGATATCTGTAACTGGTAAAATAGTGGAATCTAAAGGTAACCAAGATATTGAAATGCAAGCCGATGAAATTACTTTACTTGGTGATTGCCCAGAAGATTATCCTATTCAACCTAAAAGGCACACCAAAGAATTTTTAAGAGAGCAAGCTTATCTTCGTCCAAGAACTAATTTATTTCAAGCCGTCTTTAGAGTAAGAAGTATTGCGGCTTATGCTATTCATAAATATTTTCAAGAAAGAGGATATGTTTATTTTCATGCTCCTTTAATTACTTCAAGTGATTGTGAAGGGGCAGGAGAGATGTTCCAAGTAACTACGATTCCCTTAGATAAAATTAAAGGGGAAGTAGATTACTCTAAAGATTTCTTTGGCAAAATGGCTAACCTTACGGTAAGTGGCCAATTAGAAGCCGAAACTTTTGCGATGGCTTATAAAAAGACTTATACATTTGGTCCTACTTTTAGAGCCGAAAACTCTAATACTAAAACTCATGCTTCGGAATTCTGGATGATTGAACCCGAAATTGCTTTCTGTGATTTAGAGGGGGATATGGATATCATGGAAGATATGCTTAAATATATCGTTAAGTATGTTTTAGAAAATGCTCCTGAAGAAATGGAATTCTTTGATAAATTTGTCGAAAATGGTTTAAAAGAAAAATTAAATAAACTTATTAATAGTAACTTTACGAGAATTGACCATAAAGATGTCATTAAGATTTTAAAAGAAGCACCGGTTAAATGGGAATTTCCACCGGAATATGGGGAAGATATTGCGAAAGAACACGAAAAATATATTACGGAATACTTTAATGGACCGGTATTTATTAAAAACTGGCCTAAAGATATAAAAGCCTTCTATATGAAACTTAATCCCGATGGTGAAACTGTGGCGGCCGTTGACCTTGAAGTACCTGGGGCTGGAGAATTAATCGGCGGTAGTCAAAGAGAAGAAAATTATGAAAAACTTGTCCATCGAATGGAAGAATTAAAGATGAGCAAAGAAGGTATGGAATGGTATCTTAACTTAAGACGTTATGGCGGTTGTGTTCATTCCGGATTTGGAATGGGATTTGAAAGATTACTTATTTACTTAACAGGAGTAGATAATATAAGAGATGTTATTCCTTATCCAAGAACTCCTAAATCTTGTGATTATTAAGAGGTAATTATGAAATTTAATAAAGAATTAATTGATGATTTAGCAGATAAATTATTAATTGGCTTAACGGACGCCGAAAATAAACTTATCTTAAGTGAGTTTAATGTTATTGATGAAACGATGGAATTAATTACGAAAATACCGAATATTACGGAAGTTGAACCAATGACTCATACTTTAGATAACTTTACCTTTACGCCAAGAGAAGACGAATACGAAGAAAGTATTCCGATTGAGGATGCACTTTCTAATTGTGACTCTTATGAAGGTAGAGAAATAAAAGTACCTAAAGTAGTAGGAGGCGAATAATGAATAAAACAATTGAAGAATTACACGAAATGCTTAAAAGCGGCGAAATAACCTCTGATGAATTAGTTAAAGATGCTTTGAAAAAAGCCCATATTGTAGAGGATAAATGTAATGCTTTTGTTACTATTTTAGATGATGCTCATGGTAGTGAGGTAACAGACGATATACTTTCTGGTATTCCTTATGGTATTAAAGATAATTATTCGACTAAAGGTATTTTATCTACTGGTTCCTCTAATACTTTAAAAGATTATGTCCCCTTTTTTACAGCAACGGCGGTTTCTAATTTAGAAAAACATAATGTTGTTCCAATTGGTAAAACCGCGATGGATGAATTTGGCATGGGTGGAACTGGAACTACAGCGCATACTGGAAACATTTTAAATCCCTGGGATACCAAAAGAATGGCGGGAGGTTCTTCTTCTGGTAGTGCGGCCTCAGTTGCTGCGGGAGTTTATCCTTTTGCTTTAGG
>CANRAA010000051.1 GCA_947628485.1 uncultured Bacilli bacterium
TTTTAAATGACCAAGATTTTAAAATTAATGAAGAAAAAATTGCTGCTGATGCTGTTTACAATATGGGTGCGGCAAATATTGTTAAATTACAAAATCCTTTAATTTTTATTTTAGGAACTATATTATATAGTAAAGATTTGATTTCTATTGGTAGTATATATGTAACAATTAGTTATTCTAATAAAATTAGTAGAGGTTTCCAATCTTTTAGCGAGATGTTTGAAAGTTTTAATGCTTTTATCATTTCTTATCTAAGAATTAATGAATTATTAAATTTAACTTTAGAAAAAAACATTGATAATAAAAATATAAATAGTTATGAAATTGTTTTTAAAAATGCAAATATTATAGTTAACGAAAAATATTTATTAAAAAATTTAAATTTTACAATAGAACCTAATGATAAAATTTTAGTGGTAGGAGCAACTGGGAGTGGAAAAACTATTTTTGCAAAAACATTAGTGGGTTTTTATGATTATGAAGGCAGTATTACAATTGGAGGTAAAGAAGTTAAAGATTTGGATAAAAAAACAATTAGAGAAAATATTTGCTTGTTATTACAAGATTCTTATTTATTTTCCAAAACAATTGCGGAAAATATAAAAATATTAGTTCCATATTTACCCGATGACAAAATGATTGAACTATCTAAAGAATTCGCATTACATTCTGATGTATTAAAATTTAATAATAAATATGATAGTTTAATTGGTAAAAATGGTCTTATCTTATCAAAAGGTCAAAGGCAAAGATTAGTATTAGTAAGAGCTTTTACTAAAGTTAAACCTTTAATGATATTTGATGATTCTTTTAGTGCAATAGACAAATTAAATAAAAAAATTATTCTTACTAATTTGCTAAATCAAAATGATAATTCAACTAAGATATTTATAACCCATAATATAAGTTTAGCACCTAAATTTAAAAAAATATTATTTTTTAATAATAATGAAGGAATTTTAGGTACTCATGAGGAACTAATGAATAATTCTTTTTATAAGAATCTATATGAATTAAGTTTAAATAATTTAGGTGATGATTATGATTAATAAAGAGAAAATAAAAGAAATGTTTAATTTCACAACTAATCAAAAAAAGACAATAAAAATAGCAATTTTATTATTTTTATCTTCTATACCCTATTTAATTTTTTACCAGTTTGTATTATCTATGGTAGTAGATAAATATATGCCTAATAAGAATCTGGCAATGGTATCAATACTATCTTCTATTTTACTATTTATAATTGCTATTAGGTATGTTTGTGATTACTATACAGAGACTAGAAGAAAATTCTGCTGGTTTGATAATGATAGACAAATAAAGAATAAAATTTTTGAAGCCGTCCAATATGCCAAAATAAGTGAACTTGATAAAATTCAAATTGGAAATTTATTTGAAATAACAACAAATATGGGATCATATGCTGGCATGCTCTTTGTGTGGAATTTAACGGGAATATTTGCTATTCGATTAAGAAGCATTTTGATAATTTCAATTATAATGTTATTTATAAACTACAAAATAGCTTTAATAATTATATCTTTATTTATAATTTCTTATTTTTTATTATTGCCATTTTATAATGCAAGTATGAAAAATTATAAAAAAGCAATTAATTCTATACTTAACTTACAAGGTAAAATAAATGAATATATAGAAAGCTATGCAACTTCTAAAACATTAAGATTAGAAGAAATAAATACTGAAGAAATTAGTAAAATACTTAAAGAAATTAAAGAAAAAAGTATAACATCTACTAAAATTACGGCTCTACATACTTCACTATTTTCTTTAATAACATATATTTCTGTTATATTAACCTTAATAATTGGGGGAAATGAAATAATTATGGGAGTAGGTACGGCATCAGCAATTATGTTATTAATAGATTACATTAGTGATATAGATGGACATATTCAAAACTTATTAAATCATGCTCATGGCATATTAGGGGAGTATAATGCTTTTTTACATATTTTAAATCTAGTTAGTATTCAAAAAGAAGAAAACTTAGGTAATGAAAAATTACTAAAAGTAGATAGTATGGAATTTAAAAATGTAAAAATGAGCTATGACAATAAAAATATTATATTAGAAAATATTAATTTAAAAATTGATAAACCTCAAACAATAGCTATAGTAGGAAAAAGTGGGAGTGGTAAAACAACTTTAGTTAACTTAATCCCAAGATTTTATGATTTAATAGAGGGAGACATATTAATAAATGGTATAAGTTCTAAAAAATATGATTTAAAAGAATTAAGAAATAAAATTTCTTATGTATTTCAAGAACCAGTAATATTAAATATGACTATAAAAGATAACTTAACTTATGGCCTTAAAAATGTCGATTTTAATAAAGTAATAAATATATGTGAAAAATTAGGACTTGACCAAAAAATTAAATCTTTAAAATATGGGTATGATACCAAAGTTAATGCCAAAACAGATTTATTATCTTTTGGAGAAAAGCAATTACTATGTTATGCTAGAGCTATACTAAAAAATGGTGATATCGTTATATTAGATGAAGTTACTTCTAATCTTGATCTTGAATTTGAGAAAAATATCATTGAAGCTAATAAATCGCTACTTAAAGGGAAAATTGCCTTTATTATTGCACACAGGTTAAATACAATTAGGGAAGCAGATTTAATAATATTTATTGAGGATAAACACATTGCTGAGATGGGAACTCATGATGAATTATTGAAATTAAATGGAAAATATTCTAAATTATTTACAACTAAATGATGATTATTGAGAATATATAAATAAATAGTAAATACTAGACAAAGTTCGACAGAAATGTCGAATTTTGTCGTGTTTTTAGAAGTTTTGACATGTTTTGTCGAACGGGTTGACTTATGAAATTTTTTATATAAAATATAGTCTTTGAGATGGGAAATCTCGCCAGCTTTTCAGGGGTTTTGGTTGCAAACAAAATCTTTTTTGGGAAGGATGGTGGTATTTATGAATGTAATAGTAGAAATATTATTTAAGTTCATATCTTTAATTATAGACATCTTGTTTAAACGCAAAAAAAGAGCTACTTCAATCCGAATAGATATTCGAATTAAGTAGCAATACTTTCCATATTGGCGATGGTAACCCATCTCCATTAATTAGATTATACATTATTTTAATAAATTATTCAATTATTTCGTCAATTAGTCCATATTTTAAGGCATCTTTGGGGTCCATGTAGTTATCTCTTTCGGTATCATTTTGAATGGTTTTTAAATCATTACCGGTATTCTTGGCTAATATTTTATTTAATTTATCTTTAATTTTTAATATTCTTTCGGCGGCAATTTTGATGTCGGTGGCTTGACCTTGGGTTCCTCCAAGGGGTTGATGAATCATTATCTCAGAATTTGGTAAACTACATCTTTTGCCTTTAGTGCCTGAAGAAAGGAGAAATGCTCCCATGGAGGCCGCTAGGCCTACACAAATTGTCTTCACATCACTTTTAATATAGTTCATGGTATCGTATATAGCCATTCCACTTGTAATAGAACCTCCGGGAGAGTTTATATATAAATAAATATCGTCATGATTTAAACTGTCTAAATATAATAGTTCACAAACAATAATAGATGAACTACTATCATTGACTTCGCCATTTAAAAAGACTATTCGATCATTTAAAAGCCTCGAGTATAAATCATAAGCATATTCTTTGTTACTACTTTTTTCAATAACTGTTGGAATTATATTCATTTATTTCACCTATAATTATAATATAAAAAATAGTAAGTTTTTATTCAAAAAAAGTTAAAATTGTGATAAACTATTCTATAGTAAAGGGAATGTGTGATACATATGGATAATATTGTAATTACTCTTTTAACTGGGGAAAAAAAAGAATTTCCGAAGAATACAACTTACTATGAGATAAGTAAGGGGTTTAATTTGAATAAGGATATTTTAGGAGTAAAGATTAATAATGAAATATATGAATTAAGAGAAAGAGCGGACTCATCAAAAACCATTTCTTTTATTGATTTAAATGATTTAACAGGGAATAAAATATATAAAAGTGGTTTGGAGTTTATTTTTGAAGTGGCTTTAAAAACTGTATTTCCAGAACTTGAAATAACTTATCAACATAGTGTTCCTAAAGGTTTTTTGGGAGAAGTTATTGGGGATAAAATGCTTACCCAAGAAGATTTATCTTTAATAAAGGGTGAGATGGCTAAAATAATTAGTGATGATATTCCTTTTAAAAAGTTAAATATTAAGAAAAAAGAGGCGATTAGTTATTATTACCAAAATAAGCAAGTTGAAAAAGCTGAGAATATTGGAAATATCTCCGATAAAGTTGTAACTTTTTATGAGTTAAAAGGACACTATAATTATTTTTATTCCGATATGCCAAATAGCACTGGTAGTATTACGAAATATGATATTGTTTATTTAGGAAGAAATAGACTTATCTTTATTATTCCAACAAATAGAACGGGTGGTGAATTACCAGAATATGTTCATTATGATAATATAATTAATTCATTTCTAGTAGGTAAAAATTGGTTAGAAACCTTAAACATGAAATATGTTACTTCCATTAATAAAACGGTTGGTAGTGGTAAGATAAAAGAATTTATGAAGTCTTGTGAGTTAGTCTTTAATTTAAATATTGCGAAAGTAGCAAGTAATATAACGACTAATAGAAACATTAAGTTTGTTTTAATTGCCGGTCCTTCTTCCAGTGGGAAGACAACGACGACCAAAAGGTTATCATCTTACCTTATGGCCCAAGGATTTGATACGATTAACATTTCCATTGATGATTTCTTCTTAGAAAGAGAAGAGTCTCCTAAAGATGAGAATGGTAATTATGATTTTGAATGTTTAACGGCGATTGATTTAAATTTATTTAATAGTACCCTCCAAAAGTTATTAAAGGGCGAAGAAGTATCGATGCCTTCTTATAACTTTGTTACTGGTAAAAAAGAATTTAATAATAATGTTGTTCAATTAAAAGATAATAGTATTGTTTTAATTGAGGGCTTACATGGTCTTAATGACGAACTACTTCCTAGTATAGATAATAAATTTAAGTACAAAATATATTTAAGCCCTTTTATTCCTTTAAATATCGATAAACATAATTATATATCTACGGTGGATTTAAGACTATTAAGAAGAATAATAAGAGATAATAGGACGCGTAATTATGATGTTAATAATACTATTCATGCTTGGCAAAGTGTGCGAAATGGGGAAGAAAAATATATATTTCCATATATTCATCAAGCCGATGTGATAATTAATACGGCCTTGCCTTATGAAATAGGTGTTTTAAAAGTATATGTGGAACCACTTTTGCGAAGTATAAGTGTCTTAGACGATTATTATGAAGAAGCAAGAAGACTTTTAAATTTCTTAAAAATATTTTATACAATACCAGGAGAATATGTAAGTAGTGACTCAATATTAAGAGAATTTATAGGAGGAAATAATGATTAGAGTAGCGATTAATGGATTTGGGAGAATTGGAAGACTGGCATTTAGAGAAATGATTACCGATAGTAATTTTGATATTGTGGCAATAAATGATACTTCGAATGCGGAAGAATTATGTCATTTGTTAAAGTATGATACGGTTCATAGAACATTTCATGAAAATGAAATAACATTTGATGGAGACTTTATTGTGATAGCGAATACGAAAAGAATTAGAGTATATGCGGAGTTAGACCCTCTTAATTTACCATGGAGGGAATTAAATGTCGATTTAGTTTTAGAATGTACGGGAGCATTTACCAAATTAGAAGGAGCTCATAAACATATTGAAGCGGGCGCTAAAAAAGTTTTAATTTCGGCACCTGGTAAGGGGGAAATGAAGACGATTGTCTATGGCGTTAACGATAACATTTTAGATGGTACGGAAGAAGTTGTATCAGCGGCCTCTTGTACCACCAATTGTCTTGCCCCAGTTTTAAAAGTTTTAAATGATACCTTTGGAATTGAAAAAGGATTTATGAGTACGGTTCATGCCTTTACAAACGATCAAGCAACTTTAGATATTACCCATAAAAAAGGAATATATGCGAGACGCGGAAGATGTGCGAGTGAAAATATTATTCCGGCTTCAACGGGGGCAGCATCCGCAATTGGGTTAGTTATTCCCGAGTTACAAGGAAAACTTGATGGTCTTGCTTACCGGGTACCCGTATATGATGGCTCTTTAGTCGATGTTACTTTAGAGTTAAAAAGTAATCCTAGTGTTGATGAGGTCAATAATGCTTTTTTAACGCATCCGACACCGGCTTTAAAATTTACGAAAGATCCGATTGTTTCTAGTGATGTCATTGGTAAAAGAGTGGGAGCTTTAGTCGATGGCCTTTTAACAAACTTTGTGGAAGTTGAAGGAAGAAGACTTTATAAGGTGGTAGCTTGGTATGATAATGAACTCGGTTATACCCATCAAATGGTGGAAACCGCTAAAAGGATGTTTAAATAAATTAGTGATTTTATATCACTTTTTTTTAATTTGGGTGTATAATTTTATTAGGAAGTAATAATAATGAAAAGATTTATTGATTGTGATGGGGTAATAGTAGATACTGAAAAGGATTTATTTAAAGAATATTACTTAAAAAAGAAAGAAGACGAAACTTTAAGAAAAAGCCTTTATTTAGAAAAGTTAGATTGGGAATATTGGCTTAAAAAAGCCGAAGTTATAAATAATGCTCTAGAAATATTAAAGTCTTATAACCCTTTTGATGTCATAATTCTTACTAAAGTGCATTCTTTAAATGAAGCGCAAGCGAAAATTAAATATTTTCGGGATAATGAAATAAAAAATGATATTGTTATAGTGCCTAGTATAGTTAAGAAAACAGATCTCGTCGAGACCAGAGGTAATATTTTGGTAGATGACAATATTGATAATTTAGTGGATTGGCAAAATAAAGGAGGTATTCCTATTGCCTTTGGAAATATTAATAGTGAATTTCCTAAAGTTAATAATTTAGAAGAGGTTTTAAATCCTTTTAAATTAGGAAAAATATTAAAAAGATAAAAAATTATGTTATAATACTTACGAAGGGTGGTTTTTAATGGAACAAGATTTATATGAAAAAATTCAAGAAAGAAAAAAAGAATATGAAAAGATGGCATCTGGTAACTATAAAGAATTAGAAGAATTAGAAAAAAATTCTTTAGTTAAGAGATATATTTATTTAACCAAATTAAAAGAATATGTCGATAGGACTAATTTTTTTGATGGAGAAGATCCTAATATAGTTATTGATACCTTAAGAGATTATGGTAATGGTAAAATTAATGAAACTAATGAGATATGGGTTTTTATTAGGGATTTTTCGGTAAAAGATTACAAGAAAGTATATAATCAAGTTGTAATAGATAAACCGGAAGATGCTATGGTAGCAGTATATCGGGATGCTGAAAATAATCAAAGAGAAATAGTAATATCTTTAGAAGATAAAGAAGAATTTGAAAGAACTCATAAAGTAGTAACAGGAGATATGACAATTTTAAATGAAGAAGACAGATACTTTAATACAAGATGGCAATTCTTTAAGTTGATGATAGAAGAAGGCCAAGAAGTAGCGGTTAGTAAAATTTTAGAAAAATACGGAGTAAATAAAGGCAGAAATAGATAATTCACATACTTTGTGAATTTTTCTTTTTGGAAAAATATAGTATAATATTTATTGGTGGTAAATATGAAAATTGTCGTAGCATCTAATAATGAACATAAGATAAAAGAATTTAAAAGTATTTTAAGTGATGTTGAATTATTAACTTTAAAAGATATTGGTTTTACAGAAGATATTGAGGAAACTGGCGAGTCTTTTTTGGAAAATGCTTTAATTAAGGCGAAAACTGTCAGTGAATTTTTAAAAAAGAATAATTTAGATTATGATGTTTTATCTGATGATAGTGGTCTTTGTTGTGTGGGGTTAAATTTAGAACCGGGCGTTTATAGCCATCGTTTTGGGGGCAATCTATCATTTCATGAAAAAAGAATGAAATTAATTAAGGAATTAGAAGGTAAAAATAAAGAGGCTTATTTTATGTGTACTATTGTCTTATATCATATTGATGGTACTTATGAATATAAGATAGGTAAAACCTATGGCACAATAATTGATCATGAACTAGGGGATACGTCCTTTGGTTATGATGCTATCTTTTTATCTCGTGATTTGGGTAAAACTTTTGGAGAGGCTTTAGAATTTGAAAAAAACCAAGTATCTCACCGAGGTAGAGCTTTAGAACAAATAAAAGAATTAATTAGGAGAGAAAATGCTTAAAATATTGGAATATGAAGATAAATATTTAGAAGATGTACGCGATTTATTAACGTAGTGAGTATGATTATCTAGATTATAAATGTCCTAAAAGAGGAGTTATTACAGAACTTGTGGTAAGTAAAAGGGTAAGAAGTAAAGGTATAGGAGCATCTTTAATAAAGAAAATAGAAGAATATTTTAAAGATAAGGCTTGTGAATATGGGTTAGTGGATGTGTTTGCTTATAATGCTAGTGCCATTAATTTTTATAATAAAGAGGGGTATCATGCGAGAATGCAAACTAATATTAAGAAATTGTAGGTATTATGGATAAGAATGCGATAATAAAAAAAAAATCACTATTTGCATAGTTCGGCTATATAATGTATAATTAAATATATAAGAAATAATTGTACATTGATGAG
>CANRAA010000052.1 GCA_947628485.1 uncultured Bacilli bacterium
TAATAATTACTACTTTCTATATCAGTATCATTATACCAAAAAAGAATTCCGTTAGGAATTCATAGAATGAAAAATTTATTTTTCATTTTTCTTGTCTTTAATTTGATAGTGTGTTATCATAACTAGCTAAAGGAGAACTTTTATGGAAAATATATTAAGTAAAATAGATGTTAAAACTTTTAAAAGAATCCAAAAAGTAATATTTTCCGCCTATCCAATTGGAATAATTGCTAACGCTTTTACCCTTGATAATTCTTTTATATATTGGACTTTGTTAGCTTCTTTTTATTTGAATAGTTTTTTAAGTTTTACTGATATGGATACTAAAACTAAAGAATACCAAGAGATGAAGAGTTTATATCAAAAGTTTTTAACTAATTATCAAAAACTTAATGAATATTTTCATTTTACAAATCCTATAGAAATCTTTACGTTATATGAAGTACTTTTATTTAATGGATATTTATCTCAGAATAAAAAATTTATAGGGGAAAATTTAGCCTTTAAGGAAATTAAACCCTTCGCGGCTTTAGAAATTTTTAATGGTTTTGGGGTTTGTCGTCATACCTCACTTATGCTTAAAGATATTTTAAATAAAAGTCAGATGCCCACTCATTTTCTTGGTTGTAATATGACTGATGTTGAAGATGATGGAATTAGAAAATGGATGAGTAGTATATCAGGTAATCATGCTATTTGTTATACCAAATATGCTGGAAAAGATTATTTTTTGGACTCAATTAATTCAACATTTTGGCACTTAAAAGATAATTTAATTTTAACTAATCCTTTATGTGGCGATATGGAAATAAAGATGAGTATTATAGCTAATCATGCAAAAGATAACAAGGAAATAAAAGGGTGGTTAAAGGAAAATAATACTCAAATTTCTTTCAAAGAACAAATGGCCATAATGGAAGAAACTAGTGAAAGATGTCTTAAAGAAACTTCTTTATATGAAGATTTTTATCTTGAAAATAAACCTATTTATGAAGAGGTTTTGAAAAAACTAGAACTAGTAAAAAAATATAGATTCTTTTAAAACCTATATTTTATTATAAACCTCAATTAAAGTAGTAAATATTTTATGAAGATTATCTAAATCTTCTTTTTTCTTGGCTTCACATCTTAAAGTAATATTTGGTCCTGTGTTACTACATCTGACATAAGCCCAAGCATCTTTAAACATAACTTTTAAGCCATCAATTTCTAGATATTGCCATTTTTGTTCATCACAGTATTTTTTGATTTTTTCAATAACATTTCGTTTTATTTCATCTGATGAAGCAAATTTTTCTTCAGGAGTATTAAAGTATTTTGGAATAGTAGCAACTAACTCACTTAAAGTTTTATCAGTTTTAGATAGAACTTCAATTAATCTTAGGGAAGAATACATCGCACTTTCTGTACTAAATAAACGATCATTTAAGGAAATATGGCCAACATATTGAATGCCAAAAGGAATATTTTCTCTTAATACTTTTTCTTGGGTATAACTTGTACCCGTTCTACATATTACCGGAGCTCCCTTAAGCCTTATAATTTCATCTTTAAAGATATCCGAACATTTAGGGTCATATAAGAACTTTTTATTTTTAACTTTATCAATAATATTTCTTAAAATAATAACTCCATAGTCTTCGATTAAAACAAGTTTACCTAACTCATCAATTATGCCAATTCGATCGCCGTCACCATCAAAACCAATTCCGATGTCGGCTTTTATTTCTAAAACTTTTTCTTTTAACATTTTTAAGTTTTCTTCAATCGAAGGGTCGGGATGATGACTCGGAAAATGTCCATCAGACTCTTCATTAATAATGGTTAAATCAATATTTAATTTTTCAAATATATCTCTAGCAACCATAGAGGTAGTCCCATTGGCGGGATCTAAAACAACTTTAATTCTTTTTTTACCCATTTTTAAATGACTAATTACATAATCAATATATTCGTCTTTAATATTTTTTTCTTCTAATTTACCTTTTCCTTTTAAAAATTTCCCTTTTAGAATATAATTTTTAAAGTCTTGGATCATTTCTCCTCGGGCATTAGCATATTCGTCAAAAGAAAACTTGAAACCATTTTCATCACTAGGGTTATGACTTGCTGTAATCATTACGCCATATAAGTTTTCTATGTGTCTTGCATAATAATGCATCGGGGTAGTTGTAAGTCCATAATCAATAACATGGATACCACTTTTAAGAAGTCCTTTAATTAAATTTTGATGTAAACTAGGACTGGAAAGACGATTATCATGAGAAATTACACAAGCATTTTGATTTAATTTTTCTTGTAAGTATGAGCCATATCCTAACCCAATTTTATAAGCTACATCCTCATTTATCTCATTTGGTACTTTACCTCTTATGTCGTATTCTCTAAAAATATTGTCTTTCATTTTAGCCCCTTCTTTCTATTTTTAATTTTAGCACAAAATAATGAAAAATAATAGTCATTATGCAAAGTCCTAGTTGACTAAAGAGAATTTTTTGCATATAATTTAAAGTGTAATTTGAAAAAGCAATGAAAAAGACACGTAAATTAAATGGTGCTTTAAGAGAATTAGTGGGTGGTGCAAACTAATAAGTTAAGTTTAATTTATATCACTTTGGAGCTGGAAATCCCGCAGAAATGCGTTATATTTAATTAAGGTGAATAAAGTTCATAAAGTAAGGTGGTACCACGGATTGTCTCGTCCTTACGTTATGAATTTTTTTAATTTTGAGGAGGACAATATGAAAAAATTTGAAAGTTTAGATGGAAGAGGAGTATCTTTAGTTGAGGACTCTATTAGAGAAAAATGGTTAAAAGATAACATATTAGATAAGTGTATTCAAAATAGAGATAATGATCCTTATTGGGTATTTTATGATGGACCAGCAACCGCGAATGGGATGCCTGGACTTCATCATATGTTAGCGAAATTCTTAAAAGATACTTTTTGCAAATATAAAACGATGCAAGGGTATAAAGTTTTAAGAAAAATTGGTTGGGATACTCATGGACTACCGGTTGAAGTTCAAGTCGAAAAGAAACTTGGTTTTACTCAAAAATCAGATATTGAAAAATATGGTATTAAAGAATTTAATGAAGAATGCCGGAAAGCTGTCTGGGAAAATGAAAAAGCTTTCTCTGACCTTACTAATAAAATGGGGCAATTTATTGACTTAGATAATGCTTATATTACTTATAAAAATGATTATATTGAAACAGAATGGTGGATTTTAAAGAAATTCTTTGACGAAGGTTTATTCTATGAAGGAAGTAAGATTTTACCATATTGCCCAAGATGTGGAACCGGCCTTGCTTCTCATGAAGTAGCCCAAGGTTATAAAGAAGTTCCGGTTGATACTGTAATTGTGCCAATGAAGAAAAAGGGTGAAGATGTTTATTTCTTAGTTTGGACGACAACACCATGGACTTTACTTGCCAACGTGGCTATCTGTGTTAATCCTAAAGAAGACTATGTTCTAGTTAAGAGTATGGATTACAAATTTATTATCGCGGAAGCCCTTGCTTCTAAGGTTTTAGGCGATGACTTTGAAATCTTAGAAAGATATAAAGGAAAAGATTTAGAAAATATCGAATATGAACAATTAATTCCGGAACTTACGGTTAATAAAAAAGCCTTCTTTGTTACTTGTGATGAGTATGTAACAATGGAAGATGGAACTGGTATCGTTCATATTGCTCCCGCTTTTGGGGCTGATGATGCCGTTGTTGGTAAAAATTATAATCTTCCTTATTTAAATCCCGTGGGTGAAGATGGTTGTTATGCTGAGGGACCTTGGAAGGGTATGTTTGTCTTTGATGCCGATAAAGAAGTTATTAAATACTTAAAAGAGAATGATAAATTATTTAAAAAACAAAGATTAGTTCACAACTACCCTCATTGTTGGCGGTGCAAATCCCCATTAATTTATTATTCTAAACCATCATTCTATTTAGAAGTTACCAAGCTTAAAGATAAAATTGTCGAAAACAATAAAAAAGTTAATTGGTATCCTGATTATGTTGGAGAAAAGAGATTTGGTAATTGGCTCGAAAATCTAAATGATTGGGCGATTTCTCGGAGTCGTTATTGGGGAACACCTCTTCCTTTGTGGAGATGTGAGTGTGGTCACGATGAAATGATTGGTTCAAGAAAAGAGTTAGTCGAAAGAGCCATTGAAGATATTGATGAGACCATTGAACTACATCGTCCTTATGTTGATGATGTGCATATAAAATGTCCAAAATGTGGCGGTGTAATGACGAGATGCAAAGATGTTATTGATTGTTGGTTCGATTCCGGGGCTATGCCTTTTGCCCAATATCATTATCCATTTGAAAACAAAGAATTATTTGATACCCAATTTCCTGCCGATTTTATTTGTGAAGGAATTGACCAAACAAGAGGATGGTTCTATTCATTACTTGTTATATCAACATTTGTTAAAGGAGTATCTCCTTATAAAAATGTTTTAGTAAATGAATTATTACTAGACAAAAATGGTCAAAAAATGCATAAATCAAAAGGAAATGCCATTGAGCCATTTACCATTATGAAAGAATATGGTGCCGATACCGTAAGATGGTACCTACCTTATGTATCTCCTGTATGGACTCCATTAAAATTTGACGAAGATGGTTTAAAAGAAGTTTATTCTAAATTCTTTAATCCTTTAAAAAACACTTATAATTTCTTCAGTATGTATGCAAATACCGATAATATTGACATTTCTGATTGTCAAATAGATTTAAGTAAAAGAGAAGAAATTGATAAATGGTTAATTTCTAAATATAATAGCATGTTAAAAAGTGTTACCGAGGGTTATGAAGAATACGATTTAAATAAAGTGGTTCGTATTATTACCAACTTTGTATCGGAAGATTTATCTAACTGGTACATAAGACGTTGCCGTAATCGTTTCTGGGGAAGCACTTTAGATACTTCTAAAAAGGCTGTTTATATGACAACATATGAAGTTTTAGTGGGCTTATCTAAAATCATTGCGCCAATAGTTCCATATATTAGTGAAGAAATTTATACGAAACTCACCGGCAACTATTCAGTTCATTTAGAAGACTTCCCTAAATATGATGAAAAATTAATTGATGCTACTTTAGAAGAAAAAATGGACTTAGTTAGAAATTTGATTTCTTTAGGTAGATGGGTAAGAGAAGATGCCAAAATAAAGGTAAGAACTCCCCTTAAAGAAGCTATTATCGAAAGTAATGTCTATAATAAAATTAGTGAT
This sequence comes from uncultured Bacilli bacterium, assembly GCA_947628485.1. Taxonomy (GTDB): domain Bacteria; phylum Bacillota_I; class Bacilli_A; order RF39; family UBA660; genus SIG200. The sequence continues at coordinate 5,247 of CANRAA010000052.1, forward strand.
TTAGTTCCTTTAATTAAAGAAGAATTAAATATTAAAGAAGTTAATCATGAAAAAGAATTATCTAAATATATGAATATTACTTTAAAACCTAATTATAAAGAAGTTGGTAAAATATTTGGTTATAAAATTAAAGATTATGAAGCATTCTTACAAAATACAACTTTAGAAGAATTACAAAAAGGTCTTAAATTTAATGATACCGAAATAACGAAAGAAATGTATGAAGTTAAAATTAATTCTAAAGAAGGATTTAATGTTGGGGTATTAGATAACTTATTTATTATCTTAAATACTAACCTTACAGAAGATTTAATTTTAGAAGGTCATGCAAGAGAATTTATTTCTAAGGTTCAAAACATGCGTAAAAGTAATAACTTTGATGTGAGTGACCGGATTACTATTTATTATGATAGTGAAGAATTCAAAAAGATTATAGAAGAATTTAATGAATACATTAAAAATGAAACTTTAGCGACGGAAATTATATCTAAACCAGTAAGTGGAGAAGAAATAAATGTTAATGGTATTAAAATAAAATTAGAAATAAAGAAAAATTAAAATTGAAACCTCATTTACATAATGGGGTTTTATAATCCTTGAAAAAAAGTCAAAAATATGCTACTATGTATATGTCAAAGAGAGAACGCATAAAATAAAAAAGGATACATTTGATTACGGGAATCAGATGTAATCCCTTGTTGGATGTCATCTGAAATCAACGGTTGTTGAAATCAGATGTTTTTATTTATCTAAATAGTAAGGTGATTACTAAAAAGAATAATAGTAGGATTATAATAAATTGAGAAAGTTCTCTCTTTGTCATAACTAACCACCACCTTTCGTTTATCACTAGATAATTGAAAGGGAAAACATCTGATTATTTTCAAATGTATCCATTAATTATTATATCAAACATTTGTTTAAATTACAAGTAATAATTTCAATATACTAGTTATTTTTTTTAATTTCATATATAATATTAGTTAGGTGATTTGTTATGAAAGATATTAAAGTTGTATATATGGGAACACCCGAGTTTTCTTTAGAGCCTTTATCATATTTGATTGAAAATACGAATGTTGTTTTAGTAGTTACAAAAAAAGATGCTTATATAGGAAGAAAGAAAATATTAACTCCGTCACCTGTAAAAGAAATGGCTATAAATAATAATATTCCCGTATTAACTCCCGATAGTTTAAAAAAAGAATATGAAAGTATTTTAGCATATGAACCTGATTTAATTGTTACTTGTGCTTACGGGAAAATACTTCCTAAAGAAATCTTAGATTATCCAAAGTATGGCTGTATTAATATTCATGCCTCATTACTTCCTAAATTAAGGGGGGCAGCTCCCATTGAATGGTCTATTATTAATGGAGATGATAAAACTGGCATTACTTTAATGTATATGGACGAAGGAATGGATACGGGCGATATTATTGATATGGTGGAAATTCCCATAAAAAATGACGATAACAATGAAACTTTACATAACAAATTGAGTATTTTGGGTAGAGAAATACTTGAAAAAAATTTAAAAAATATAATCGAAGGAAGCGTAAAAAGAATAAAGCAAAATGATAAAGAGGCTACATATGCTCCCATGATAGAAAGAAGTATGGAAGAATTAGATTTTAATAATAAAGTTAAGGATGTTTATAACAAAATTAGAGCGTTTAGTCCATCACCTTTATGTAAAACAACTATCTTTAATGAAGAAGTAAAAATTGTATCGTCTCATATAGTAAAAGGCCAAAGTGAAGTTGGTAAAATATATCAAGATAAAAAGAGTTTGGGAATTGGCTGTCTTGATGGTATAATATATTTAGATATTATAAAACCAGCAGGTAAAAATAATATGAATATTGCAAGTTATTTAAATGGAAAAAAATAAGGTGGTAAGATGTTTATAAAATTATTAATTGTTAATGTCCTTACTTTAATTAGAGTTATTGGGACCATTGTTTTAGTGCCTATTTACCATACATATGGTGGTTATTCAGTAAGTATTTTAGCTTTGATTTGTTATTTAACAGATTCCATTGATGGTATTTTAGCTCGTAAGTTTAAAGCTTCAACTTTCTTTGGAGCAATCTTTGATGGGGCAGCTGATAAATTATTTACTCTAATGAATTTTATTGTTTTATATCTTATAACTCCTTATGCGATTATTCCGATTATAATTGAATTATTAATTGTCTTAGTCCAAATAATGAAATATCATTATAACTATAATGTGCAATCTAATATGGTTGGTAAATTTAAAACTTGGGTTTTAGCTATATCAGTTATATTAACCTTCTTAGTAAGTGATATTAGTAAAGTATCATTTTTAAGTGAAACAGTAAAAACAAATATAAATGGCCTGCTTCCTGATTTATATTTCTGGCTTTTAGTTCCCGCTATTATAATGGAAACCTTAACGCTTCTTAGTTACATAGAAGAAATAATTAAAGGTAATAATAAAAAAGAAGTAAAAGTCGAAGTAGAGAATAAAAATAATAATCAAAGTACTTGGAAAAATTTTAAAAATATCTGGTTAGATCCAGAATATTATTCCAAACATAAAGATGATGCCAATATTAGAAAAATAACTAAAGTGTCTAAAAAATAGACATTTTTTCTTTGTAAATGAGATACTTGTGAATAATTAGTAAAAATGTCCCTTTTTTTGGTAACGAATAATTAGTAAAAATGTCCCTTCATATTTTTTTGTTGACAATAGGCAATTATGTGATAGGCATTTTTAGCCAAAGGCTGATAATATAAGCCTTTGCAAGCCGATAACATCACATAATTGGGTTCCTATTGTCAATAAAATAAATTAATAAAACGAAGACATTTTCATTAATTATTCAATTTTTAAATAGGGACATTTTCAAAAATTTTTCACACATTTTTTCTTTGCAAATGAGATACTCTTGTAAAAGAAGCAAATTTGTGGTATTATGTATATGTCAAAGAAATATTGCATAAAATAAAAGGAACACTTAATATTCGTCGTTGAGTGTTGCCGGTTTATATCTATGGTGGGCCACCTAACTCAGCTGTTTAGGTGGTTTTTTCTATTTTAAAATTAGTATGTTTATGTATAATGAAAGAAAAATAATCATTATTTGCATTAAGATTAAAAAATCTTTTTTACTCATAACAATTGCCTCCTTCGTTTTGAAGTATGGCTCCACCCAACTATCAAGTGTTCTTAGTAATAATTATATATCAAAAATGAAACTATAACAAGCGAACAAAATCTATTTTTTGAAATTTATTTTTATTAAATCACTATTTGCATAGTTCGGCTGTAAAGATTCAAATTTAAAATTCAGATTTAAATAAATCTTTATATTTTA
>CANRAA010000053.1 GCA_947628485.1 uncultured Bacilli bacterium
TATTTTTTCAAAATTAAAACTAGAAATTTTTTTCTATTTTTCTAGTTTTTATTCTTTTTAGCTGTAAATAGTAACAAACAAATTGAAATTTTATGTAAAAAATGTGTAAAAAAGATTGACAAATTGTCTTAAATCGATTAAGATAGCAAGTACCAATTCGGAAAAATCCGTTTTGGTGCTAGTATCACACTAGTCAACCCCTTTTTATTCTTTGAGGCTATGCAAGTAGCCTCGTTTTTTTTAACTTAATAATTTACATAAATAAAATTAAGTGCTATATTATTAATTAGGAAGGAGTTTAGATTATGAATAGAAAAGAATTAAAAGAAAATGCCAAAAAATCTTTAAGTGGTAAATGGGGAGAAGCTATTTGTGTCTTACTTGTTTTTGGAATTTTATCTCTAATTGCTACAGCAGTAGGTTTAATTGGTAACACTTCCGAGGTATTTAAAAGTCCAGAATCATTCTCATCATTTTTAGACGGAAGTGGTTTATTTCATTATGGTATACCGCAATTTATTTCTAGTATTTTAACAATCCTTGTTAATGCTTTCTTAGCTTTAGGCTCTACTAGTTATTTCTTAAAAGTATCTCGTAATGAAGAAGTTTCTTTTAAAGAATTATTTAATAAAACTAAATATTGGCTACTATATATCGGTGTTTCTATTATGACTTCAATCTTTATTGGTCTATGGTCATTACTTTTAATAATTCCTGGTATTATTGCAGCTTATAGATATTCGATGGTGCAATATATCTTAGTCGATAATCCGGAACTTGGTGTTATGGGTTCCATAAGACGTAGTAAAGAAATAATGCAAGGTCATAAATGGGAATTCTTTGTATTAGAACTTAGTTTCATCGGTTGGATGTTACTTTCTGTTCTAACATTTGGTATTCTCCTATTCTATGTTTCACCATATATGAATGTAACTAATGCGAACTTTTATAATTGTATCAAAGGATAGTAATAAATAGTAATTAATTTTTTAAAATGCTCTAAGTTAATATTTAGGACATTTTTTTATATATAAATTTATTTTTTTGTTATATAATATAAATGTTTAAAAAGCGTTAAAGAAGGTGTTATTTATGTTTGAACTTGTATCGAAATATAAACCTAGTGGTGACCAACCAGAAGCCATTAAAAAACTCGTTGAAGGAATAAAGGAAAATAAAAAACATCAAGTTTTACTGGGGGCTACTGGGACTGGTAAAACTTTTACCATTGCCAATGTCATTAAAGAAGTTAATAAACCTACTTTAGTTTTAGCCCATAACAAAACTTTAGCAGGACAACTTTATTCGGAATTTAAAGAATTATTTCCTAATAATCATGTGGAATATTTTGTCAGTTACTATGACTATTATCAACCTGAAGCTTACGTTCCTTCCAGTGATACATATATCGAGAAAGACGCCTCCATTAATGATGAAATAGATGAGTTAAGACATAGAGCCACTAGTGCTTTAATTAATCACCGAGATGTAATTGTGGTTGCTTCCGTATCTTGTATTTATGGTATTGGCGAAAAAGATGAATATGAAAAAAATATGTTAGTTTTAAATTTAGGAGATACCATCAACCGCAATACCATTATTACGAAACTTGTCGATATGACTTATGAGCGGAGTGATTTAGATTTCCACCGAGGAACATTCAGAGTAAGAGGTAATTCTATCGACATTGTTCCGGTTAACGAAAAAGAATCGGGCATTAGAATTGAGTTATTTGATGATGTGGTGGATGCTATAACGGTCTTTGATCCACTAACAGGAGTTGTTAAAGAAAGTAAGAAATCAATTGCCATCTCTCCGGCATCCCACTTTGTAACTAGTCCTGAAAAATTGGAAGAAGCCATTAGAAGAATCGAAGAAGAAAAAGAAGAAAGACTAAAATATTTTCACGAAAATGGCAAGTTTATTGAAGAGCAAAGACTTAGAGAAAGAGTTAATTATGATTTAGAAATGTTAAGAGAAACAGGCTATTGTAATGGCGTCGAAAACTACTCAAGACACCTGGCCTTAAGAGGTGAAGGCGTAACTCCTACTTGTCTAATTGACTTTATGCCTGATGACTTTTTAATGGTTATTGATGAGTCCCATGTTACCCTTCCGCAAGTAAGAGGAATGTATAATGGTGACAGAATGCGAAAACAAACTTTAGTAGATTATGGTTTTCGTCTTCCAAGTGCTCTTGATAATAGACCGCTTAAATTTCCGGAATTTGAAAGCAAAATTAAAAATGCCATCTACGTCTCAGCCACTCCCGGAGATTATGAACTAGAAAAAGTTAATCATGAGGTAGTCGAACAAATCATTAGACCAACAGGCCTATTAGATCCAATTATTGAAGTAAGAGAAACCAAAGGGCAAATTGATGATATTATTGGTGAAATTAATAAAAGAAAAGCCGTTAATGAAAGAGTTTTAATTACCACTTTAACCATTAGAATGAGTGAAGAATTAACCAACTACTTAAAAGAGATGAATATTAAAGTCGCTTATCTACATAATGAAATTAAAACTTTAGAAAGATTAAAAATTATTCATGATTTAAGAATGGGTATTTATGATGTGGTGGTTGGTATTAACCTATTACGGGAAGGTATTGATATACCTGAAGTTAGTCTAATATGTATTCTAGATGCCGATAAACAAGGTTTCTTAAGAAGTGACCGTAGTTTAATTCAAACAATCGGAAGATGTGCCAGAAACGAAAATGGGAAAGTTATTATGTATGCCGATACCATAAGTGAAGCCATGAATATTGCGATTACCGAAACGGAAAGAAGAAGAAAAGTTCAAGAAGAATATAATAAAGAACATGGCATAACTCCTAAAACAATTATAAAAGAAATTAAAGAAGTAATTTCAAATAATATTGAAACACCGGATAAAAAGAAGAAAATGAGTAAGAAAGAGACAATTAATGCTATTCAAAGAATTGAAGAAGAAATGAAGGAAGCTGCTAAAGCCCTAGACTTTGAAAGAGCTATGGAACTAAGAGATATATTATTTGAATTAAAAGGAGATGCGAAATTATGAAAGCCCTTATAACTGGAGCAACTTCTGGGATTGGCCTTGATATGGCCAGATACTTAGATACTCTAGGAGTAGATTTAATCTTAACGGGAAGAAGAGAAGAAAGATTTAAAAACATTCAAAAGGAATTACATAATAAACCAAAAATTATTTCTTTCGATTTAAATAAAGAAGAAGATGTTTATAAATTATATAATAAAGTAAAAAAGGAAAATATTGATATCTTAATTAATAATGCCGGCTTTGGTTTATTCGGAGATTTCAATGACACTAATTTAGACAGAGAACTGGAAATGATTAATGTTAATATTAAAGCTCCCCATATCTTAACTAAACTATTTTTAAAAGATTTCTTAAAAAAAGACCAAGGTTATATTTTAAATGTGGCATCTTCGGCCGGTTTTATGGCAGGCCCTAATCTAAGTACTTATTATGCCACGAAAAACTATCTAACTAAACTTACCATGGCCATAAATGAAGAATTAAGATGCCAAAAAGCAAATGTTAGTATTTCCTGTTTATGCCCCGGTCCGGTTAATACCGAATTTAATAAAGTCGCTAAAGGTAAATTTTTAGTTAAAGGTATTAGTAGTGAATATGTCGCTAAACTAGCCATAGATAAAATGTTTAAAAGAAAAATGCTTATTATTCCAACTTTAAAAATGAAACTAGCCTTATTTGGGATTAGATTTATTCCTTATCGTTTACAACTTATTATTACGCATCATATACAGTTAAAGAAAAACAAATAATTGGACATTTTGTTCAATTTTTTTGTGAAAAAAATAAAGAAATTTAATTCTTTATTTTTGGTTTTCTTTTATATAATTATTAACATAATCAATAACATCAATGGCATTCATATCAGTTGAGGTTTCTTCACATCTTTTTTTAACTTCCACAAGTTCTTCCTCTATTTTTTTACCAATAGTTATTCTTAAAGGGATTCCAATTAAATCCATATCTTTAAATTTAACGCCTGGTCTTTCATCTCTATCATCTAGTAAGACCTCTATTCCTAAATTTTTTAAACTAGTATAGATTTTATTTGCCCATTCTACTTGCTTTTCATTTTTATTATCAATTAAGACAATGCATACTTGATAGGGGGCTACGTTTACAGGTAAAATCATTCCATGTTCATCATTATTTTGTTCAATTAAAGCGGCCATTACTCGACCTGGGCCAATGCCATAACAACCCATAACTACAGGATGCGATTTATTGTATTCATCTAAGTAAGTTAAATTTAATTTTTCGGAATACTTCGTGCCTAATTTAAAGATATTGCCAATTTCAATACCTTTTTTGAAATATAGTTTACCCCCACATATAGGACAAGTATCGCCTTCTTTAACACTTACGATATCTCCCACGATATCATATTTAAAATCTTTAACATTCGCATTTATATAATGATATCCTTCTTTATTAGCTCCACAACAGAAGTTATGCATCGTAAGGATTTCTTTATCAATAACTATTTTCGACTTCAAATCAATTGGGCCTGTATATCCTGGTACCGCATTTGAAGTCGCAATTAATTCATCATCCGCAAAATTTATTTCGGATACACCAAGAAGTTTGGAAGCCTTAACTAAATTTAATTCCCTATCTCCTCTTATAAAGAAGATAACTAATTCTTCATCTGCTTTCATAAGTAAAGCCTTAACAGATTTTTTAATATCTAAATTTAAGTATGCACATACTTCTTCAATCGTTTCTTTATTCTTAGTTTCCACTAGTTCTAATTTTTTATCTTCTTCTTTATTTTCCTCATTACTTACAACTTCGGACACCTCTAAATTAGAAGCATAATCACAATTATCACATAAAACTAAAACATCTTCGCCAATATCCGTAACGGCTTGATATTCTTCTGATAAAGAACCACCCATAACCCCTGTATCAGCTTTAACTATTTTATAATCAATTCCAAGTCTATCATAAATATTATTGTAAGCATTTCGCATATTTAAATAAGATTTATCTAAACCTTCTTCATCTTTATCAAAAGAATAAGCATCTTTCATAATAAATTCTCTTACTCTAATAAGCCCATATCTTGGTCTTGGTTCATCTCTAAATTTATCGGCTTGTTGATAAATCGTAAATGGTAGGTCTTTATAACTATTGATAACGGAAGAAGCCGCAATAGTAAATAACTCTTCATGCGTAGGACCTAGAGCATAAGGTTTACCGTACCTGTCTTCCATTTTAAACATACTATCCCCAAGTGATGCTACTCTTCCACATTTTTCATAATATTCTAAAGGGATTAAACTAGGCATTAATAATTCCTCTGCTCCTGCTTTATCCATTTCTTCTTTAATTATCTTTTTAATATTTTCTAAAACTCTTAACCCCATCGGCAAATACATATAGATCCCTGCGCCAACTTTTTTAATCATTCCCGAACGAACAAGTAAATTTCCACTTCTACTTTCCTCATCTTTGGCATCTTCTCTTAAAGTATAAAAATAACTTCCTTTTAATTTCATAATTTGCCTTCTTTCATATGTTTAATTATAATAGAAGAAAAAAGATAATTCAATAAATTTAGGCAATAAATCACTTTTTATTTGAATTACCTACTAATTAAAATAGATACCATCATCATAATTTTGAAGATTATATTTTTTAATTAATTCCATTATTTGTGATTTAGTAATAATATACATATCAAATCCAATATTTTTTAAAAAATAATAATCTTCTATGATGTTTTTAGGAACATCGCTTTTTACTTGCCAACCAAAATAAGGATATAAAATCAATCTTTGAATGTCCCCAACAATTACACTTATTTCTTTTCTAATCTCACAATCATTTTTCTTAAATAATTTATCAAAATACTCAGCAAATGTAATTTTAGGAGAAGTAATAAATAATTCTTTATCTTTAAAAACAACTTTAGCTGCTGCTAATGTTCTTCTTTCATTCATACAATTATGAACAATAAGAATTTTGGAACATTTAATATTTTCTTTATCGATTATTTCTTTAGCAAATTTAAAATTATCTCCTGTATTTGTTGACTTAGTTTCTAAAATTATTTGATCTTTGGAAACACCATTTTTAATCGCAATGTCGGCAAATATTTCTGCTTCCGATTTAAGATACTTTTCTTGAGTTATTTTTCCTTTGCCACCAGCAAATAAAATTTTATTAGCATATCCCATTTTTAATAATTCCGCACATCTAACGGGAATATCTAAATTAGCACAGCCACAACCAATAATTAAATCACAATGAACAATGTTATTATTTATATTCATATAATTCCATATTTCTTGCAATGATTTTTTTATTTTATTAATTTGTTTTTTTAAATCATCATTCATATTAACCTCTCTTAAATTATACCATAATTAAGTATAAAAGCAAAAAAGTCCGAACATTCGGACTTTTGAAACACATTGAAATATAATCTTAACGTTTTGAAAATTGTGGAGCACGACGAGCTTTCTTTAAACCATATTTCTTTCTTTCTTTAACTCGCGCATCTCTTGTCACAAAACCTTGAGTTTTTAAAATATGTCTATAACTATCTTCTCTAGTTTGATCAGTATTTTTATCAAATTCTAATAATGCTCTCGTAATAGCTAAACGGATAGCTCCAGTTTGTCCTGAAAAACCTCCACCATTAACTTTTACATCAATATCAAATCTATTTTCATTATCAGTTGCTACTAATGGTTGTTTTAAATCCATTACTAATGTTGCAAATGGCATGTATTCATCAACATCTACACCATTAACGGTAATTTTACCAGTACCTCCAACTAATTTAACTTGCGCTACAGATCTTTTTCTTCTTCCAGTAGCGGTCCATACTTGTTTACTTGCCATATACCCTCCTAATCAATATCCATTACTACAGGTTTTTGAGCTTCATGTTTATGATTTTCATCACGATAAACAAATAACTTTTTACCCATAGCTCTACCAAGTCTATTATGAGGAAGCATTCCTTTAATGGCTCTTTCAAGCATTTCTTCAGGATAACTTTCAATCATAACTTTGGCAGTTCTTTCTCTTAAACCTCCTGGATATCCAGAATGGTTATAATATTTTTTGTCCTCTAATTTGTTGCCTGTTAGTTTAACTTTTGAAGCATTAATAACAATAACATAGTCACCACAATCAACATAAGGAGTGTAAGTTGGTTTATGTTTTCCTCTTAAGATATGAGCAGCTTTAGTAGCAACTCTACCTAATGTTTTTCCTGAGGCATCAATAACATACCAATTTCTTTCAACTGTTTCTTTTTTTTGCATAAATGTTTTCATAATTTTCCCTTTCATTATGTTATCTATTAAACTTTCCCAGGGCTTAATAAACTTCATAAATAAAATGTACCATGATAAATTATATGAAAAAAGTGCCTATTTGTCAATGAAAATCTGCACTTTCCTTCATATTTTTACTTATTATTATCTAGTTTTTTCTTTTTGAATAAATTCAAACTTGCCTTGTTCATCATCATAATGTAATTTAACATCTAAATCTTTAATAAGATAGTCATTATTTGTTATGTTTACAATATATTTTATAACATTATCATTTTCAACTGGATTATTACTTATATATTTTTGCCAAACAGATAAGGCGAATTCAGCATCTTTAATAACAAGTTTGCAAAAATCATCTGCTACCACATAAGCAAATGAAGTATTCTTTACACGAGCAATTACTTTTTCTTCTTCGGACATTTCATAAATTTGTAACATAATATTACTAACTAAATATTGAAAGGCTTGATTAATATCATTGCCTAAAAGCATAACTTCATAATTTCCTCTTTCATAATCAATAACTGTATAATAGCCTTCGTTACTAATATAGCCTGATTTACGAAACAAACTACAAATATCTCTAAAATCAATATTTAAAGTTTTATTATTAAAATCTTTTATCTTACAAAGAAATAATTTTGTTTTTAACTCCTCTTCTTTTGTAGGATTTTCGTGTTCTACATATTTTTTATATTCTTCACTATTTTGACGAAATTTATATGTTTGAATATTTTCTAACATTCCGGAATTATTATCCATAAAATAATATCCCCCTTCAATTAAGAGGTTATTATACTCATAAACTAAAAAAAGTCAAGACCATCACTTTAAAATAGTTAGAATTCTTACTTGGACAAGTAAAAGCAATTATCATAAAGTCAGTTGCATTTACATGTCCAAAACAAGTTGCATTAAGTTG
>CANRAA010000054.1 GCA_947628485.1 uncultured Bacilli bacterium
TTGGTAGCTCGTCGGGCTCATAACCCGAAGGTCGAAGGTTCAAATCCTTCTCCCGCAACCATGGTTCGTTAGTCTAGGGGTCTATGACGCCTGCCTGTCACGCAGGAGATCACGGGTTCAAATCCCGTACGAACCGCCATTAGTTATTTACAAGCTTAAGCTTGTTTTTTTAATTCTTCAATTTCTTTACTCATTGCCTCAATCATCTTTTGCATCATTTTAATCGTATCATTAGAGTCATCATTACCATTACTACTCCCTTGTTCACTAAAAGAACCTGGGGTTTGACTATTACTTTGTTGCAGTTGCCCAATCGCGGCATTAGTACATAAATATTGGGCAATAAGCATTAACCAGTTACCTAAAGCATTTTGTTCATTAGGAGTAGAATTATCTGTAAGAATTGAACCAATAGCCACTGCTGTTAGGGAAAATAAGGAAGGAGGAACATTATTAAAATTATTCATAACTTCCTCCTTCTCTTAATTCTATGAAAATAAGTTCCTCAATAATCTTGACGAACATATAAGATTAATATTATAATTTAGATATGCTGATTTAGTTTAGTGGTAGAACAGATGCATGGTAAGCATCAGAGGACTGTTCAATTCAGTCATTCAGCACCATTTTATTTTTTGACCCATACATATGGGCTTTTTTATTAGTTATATCTTAATTAAGTCTTAAAATTTTTAAAAAATTAAAACTACTTATTTTTTGTTAAGTAGTTTATTTTTTAATTTATTTTCTCTTTCTTCTTTTCTTTCTCTTCTTTTGATAAAATAAACAAAATATTATTAAAATTAAACAAATACCAAAAGGAATTAAATATATAGGATTATTTTTAATAAATTCCCTTAGGGAAGGATTAATTTTTTCATTTAAAATAATATCTTTAGTTATATCTTCTCCTTCATAAGTAATTTTAACAGTCCCTATTTTTTCTCCTAGTTTATCTTTATAACTTAATTTTTCTTTACCATAATATTCTATTTTTAATTCATCTTCCTTAAATTCATCAGTATAAAAATAAACATCATCCGAAACTTTTATTTGATAACTTTTAATAGTCGAATCTTCTACGGGTATTTCTTTAATGACATCATTTTTAGAAGTTATTAAAACATCTTGATAATTATTATTTAAATAATCAACAATAGTTAAAGCGTCCATAATATTATAAGGACTTCCCCATATTCTTTTTGCTCCCAAAGTTATTAAGATAAGTTCTCGATCTTTTACTTTAATTAAAGAAGCCATACATAAACCCGCATCATCAGTATAACCTGTTTTACTTCCTAATATGGAAGTAATATCCAAAGTATTATTTTGATTATAATAATTAATTGTGGAACTAACCACTAAACCATTAGTTAAAGTATAATCTTTAGTTTCATAGATTTCTTTAAATAAATCATTATTTAAAGCATATAAAAGAATTTTTAAAACTTCTTTAGGAGTGCTATAATGATTAGGTATATCATAACCCGTAACATTAACAAAATGGGTATTGGTTAATCCTAGTTTAGAGGCATTTTGATTCATTAATTCGACAAATTGAGGCGTACTCCCACTTATCGTATGAGCAAGAGCTGTGGTAGCATCCGCTCCACTGGGAAGCATGGAGGCATATAGTAAATCTAACATCGTTACTTTGTCTCCTACTTTTAAACCCGCAACTGAAGCATCACTTGGTACTTCTTTAAGCATTTCATCCGTTATTTCTACTTCTTTATTTAAATCATCAATATTCTCTATTGCGGTAATGGTCGTCATTATTTTCGTTAAACTCGCAATATTTATGACTTCATCACTACCAAGTTCATATAAATATCTATCATCTTTTGGATCGTATAATAAAACATTTTTAGAATATAACTCCGGTAGAGTTATTCCTAAAACTTTTAAAGGTAACAATAATATTAATAATAACCAATATATTTTTTTCATAGATTAATTATACCATTAAAAAAAGAAGTCATAAAGACTCCTTATTCAAAAATTCCTAAATAATATTTTTTCTTACCCTTTTTAATTAAATAAACTTTCTTATCGATAGCGTCTTCTTTCGTAACTAAATGCATATTATCAGTTATTTTATGATTATTTAAACTAATCGCATTACCACTTATTAGTTCTCTTGCTTCTCTTTTACTTTGACAAATACCACTGGTAACAAGAAGTTCTTCTAAAGACATTTCTTTTTCTATTGTAATTTTATCCATATCTTTAAAATTAGTTAAAATGTCTTCACTAGAAAGTTTGGTAATATCCTCACTAAATAAGGCTTTACTCATCATTTTAGCCTTAGCAAATTCCTCTTTTCCGTGTAAGAAAGTAATTATTTCTTCGGCTAATTTTTCTTGAGCTATTCTTAGTTCTGGTTTCTCCTTATGTTTCTTTTCTATTTCTTCTATTTCTTCTTTAGTTAAGAAAGTTAATCTTTTTAAATAATCAATAACGATATCATCACTCGTATTAATTAAATATTGATATAACTCATAACTTGAAGTTTTGTTTTTATCAAGCCATAAAGCATTACCTTCCGTTTTCCCAAATTTAACGCCATTAGAGTCTAAAACTAAAGGCATTGTTAAACCATATAATTCGACATCATATTTTTTTCTGGCTAGTTCAATTCCGGTCGTAATATTTCCCCATTGGTCAGAACCCGCAACTTGTAAAGTTACTCCCTTAGTTTTATAAAGTTCTAAAAAGTCCATCCCTTGTAAAATAGTATAAGCAAATTCACAGAAAGTAATTCCTGATTCAAGTCTACGATTTATAATATCTTTATCAAGCATATAATTAACATTTATGTATTTACCATAATCTCTTAAGAAATCTAGGATACTTAAATCTTTTGTCCAATCGTAATTATTTACGACTTCAAACCCAAATATTTCTTTAGCTTGTTTTGTTAGACCTTCCACATTTTTTAATACTTCTTCTTTGGTAATCATTTGTCTTTCATTTGAAGGTTTAGGGTCTCCAATTAAACCGGTTGCCCCTCCGATAAGAAGGATTGGCTTATGACCGTATCTAGCAAGTCTAGAAGCAATCAAGAAGGAAGAAAAATGCCCAATGTGCATTGAGTCTGCCGTAGGGTCTGTTCCAATATAGAAAGTTAACTTTTCTTCATTTAATTTTTTTTCAATTTCCGGACTACTAATATCTTTAATAAGTCCCCGCCATTTTAAATCTTCAAAGCAATTCATTTAAAACATCTCCTTTAAAAAATAAAAAATTCAAAAATTAAGGCTTAAGGACGAAATATTTTCCGCGGTACCACCTTAATTTATGAATTTATCATACTCTTCTTATTTATAACGTAATAACCCGCTTTAACTCTGGAGTTGTAAATTCCATCAACATTAACAATTAAATTATACAATTTATTTTATGACTTCGCAATATTTTTATAACTCAATATCAACATTATGATAGATTTCGGTTACATCATCAATCGCATCTAACATATTATATAACTTTTGGAAAGTTTCGGCATCTTCTCCCTCTAAAGCAACTTTTTCTTTTGGAAACATTCCTACTTGGTCAATTGTATAATCGACATTGGGAATAAATTTCTCAACAACATCTTTCACTTTATCATGGTCATTTGGGTGCATTGAAATCATTATTTCGCCATCTTCATCTTCATAATCAATAATATCAATACCTTCGTTTAATAACTCTTCAAATATTTCTTCACTATGTTCACTTTTAAAAGCTAGTACCCCTAAATAATCATAATTATAAGATACGGAATTAGTAACTCCTAGACTTTTACCTACTTTATTAAAAGCCGCTCTTACTTCCCCAACTGTTCTATTAACATTATCGGTTAAGCATTTTAAAATTAAAGTAGAGGCCCCTGGTCCAAATCCTTCATAAGTTACTTCTTGGTAGTCTTCTCCTCCGACTCCTTTAGCTTTATCAATCGCTCTATTGATAATATCACTAGGTACTTGTTGTTTCTTCGCTTTTTCAATAATTCTTTTTAAAGTAATATTCGCATCAGGATCAGGTAAGCCTTTCTTCGCTGCTAAATAAATTTCTTTTGCAAAAGTAGTATATATTTTACCTCTGGCAGCTCCAGTCTTTTGAATACTATACTTTCTTACTTCATATGCACGTCCCATAAATAAACCTCCTTATAAAATTTTTAAACTGCGTACAAATTCATAAACAAAATTTTTACTCGTCGTATTTTTCTTAATATCTTTTATTTCTTTAAAAATACTATAGATATTAAAATATGTTTTCTTCTCTTTTAACATAATATACTCTAAAGATTTTAAAATGATTTCTTTATTATCACTGGCTTTAAAGTATTTCTCTACTTTTGAAAGTAAATCCTTATTTGCTTTCCTTAAGAATATATTATACCAAAACATATGGTGATTTTTAAAGATAAAATTGTAACCATCATAATTATTTAAGACTTTTAAGGTATCATAATACCCTAATTTAATATTTTCATTGATTTTACTTTTATCAACATTTAGGACACTTCCGAGCATCTTGGAAGGACTAATGGTGGTTACTTTACTCTTATCTTTTATTCTTCTACTTAAACCAATACCGTGAACTTCCACGGAATATATTTTATCATATCCTTTATCTAATAACATATTAATGGGATTATTATCATAAAAACCTCCATCAATATAATAGTTATCATCAATTAACTTTTCTAATTTAAAAAAGGGTAAATTACAACTAGCTAAGATATATTCGGGCATTTTACCCGGCTTCATATCTTCTTTAAATAAGTATAGGGGTTTATAATCTTTGGCTCTTACCGTAACAAGACCATAGTCCATTCTACTTTTTCTTATTTTCTCTTCATCAACCATTTCTGCTAAAACATTTTTTAGATTGTTATTACTTATTCCTTTATTTTTAATAACTAGAGTCATTTGTTCAATCCCGTAGATGAGTTCTTTAAACTTTTCTTTATTATTCACACTATCCGTGTATTTTGTATTAAAGTTAAGTAAAGCTCCCACGTCAACATTTTTCCAAAATTCGTATAGTTCGGCATCCTTACCACTTACAATCATCGCGGCATTAAAAGAACCAATGGAAGTTCCTACTACACCATCTAATCTAATACCACACTTTTTAAAGGCCAAATAAGCCCCAACTTGGTAAGAGCCTTTAACTCCTCCACCTGCTAGCACTAGCCCTGTCATCTAATCACCCTACTTCGTATCTTTTAAAGATTTTTTTATTTTACTTACTCCTAAAATTGGTTTTGCAAGTAGTTTTTGCACTACTCTATCCCTTCCTTTATTTTTTATTCTCTTATAGTAACTATTTAAACTATCCGTCCGGTAATGAATAATACTTTCTAAAATATCACTATCCGTTAAAATTGGACTATTGTAATTTTTAGCTAAGAAGACTCTTTTTAAAATATAAGTTATACTAAGACCATAATACTTTAAAATATTATTTAAAATATCACCAAATATTACTCGACCATCTTCGCCCATACCAACATTAAAGACTTTTTTATTTAAATCACTTTTATAATTAATCGCTTTAACAAAAGCATAAGCCGCATCCACATTAGTAGTTACTTCGACTACTAAATTTTTCTTAATATTATAGATAAATGGTTCTCCTTTTAAATCACTTAAAACTAAAGGAAGTCTAAAGATTGTATAATTTTTTAATTTCTTTTTAATTAAATCTTCCGTCTTTAATTTATTCAAACTATAACTAGTTAAAACGTTCTCTTTAATTTTTTCTTTAGTACTAGCCCCTAAAGAGAAATCGTATAACGAAGTTGTGGAAGCATACATTAAAAAGCATTCCGGATTATATTTGTTTATCGCTTTAATAATGTTTTCCGTACCTTCAATTTCAATAATACTTCCTAAAGATTCATTTAAATCTCCTAAAGGTGGCATAAGTCCTGCTAAATGAATAATATAGTCATGGCCTTTAACTAAAGAAGACATTAAAACGGGATCTAATATATCTCCTTCTACCACATTAATCCTATTTCTATATTTTTTTAATTTTTTAATTGTTTTCTTATTACTTAAATCAAGGGCTGTTATCTCATATTTACCTTCCATTAGTAAATATTTTATGACATAATAACCAATATTACCGGATGCCCCAGTTACTAATACCTTTTTCATTTAATCTCCTATACTATTATGGTAATAATTAATATTACTACTCCTACCATTATACCATATAATACTTCTTTTTTCTTTAAAGAGTTGCGAATTTCATTAAATAACTCAAAAAATAAGATATAGATAAGCATCCCTAAAGTAAATGATAATAAGATATGGATAATATTTTCATTAAGAGTTCCAAAGATAATTAAGATAAGGGCCCCAATAAAAGAACTTAAAACTAAAAGAATAATAAGATATGGACTATATTTTTTACCATTTAAAGAATTCCCTATTTGAAGTCCTAAAGGAATATTGTGTAGAGATATACTTAACATCATGACAAAACCACTTAAATAATTATTTAAAGTAATACTATATAAAGTTAATCCTTCTAACATATTATGAATAGATATGGCAATTATTGTAATAATACCGACATGGTTTAAATGCTCTTCATGATCATGGACATCACAATGATTATGCTCATGATGGTGATGGGGTATTAATTTATCAATAAATACTAAAACTAAAAAACCAATAATTACCGGGATAATAAGTTTTATATCTTTAGTTTCCATTAATTCTGGAAATATATCTAAGAATATCAAACCACCCATAACAATAAAAGCCAAACTAAAAACAAATAAAGATATCTTTTCTTCAAAATGATTATGCTTTAATAAAAGTATCCCTATTAGAAAAAATAAGCCAGTTAATATGGTATATATTAAACCTAAAACCATAATATCACCACCTAAATTTTACCATTATTTAGTTAAAAATGATAGATTTACCAAAATGTCATCTAAAATAACACTACTCTTGAGTAGATAACTAGAAAATTAGTTATTAAACTTGTCTTTCATTTCTTGCAAAAAGTTTTCATTACTAAAATAATCAATACCCATGTGACTTCTTACTTCTTCCAAAGTTTTATTCGCGGCCTCTTCCGCTTTTTTAGTACCTTCTTCTAAGACTTTATATACATATTCTATATTTTGTTCAAGTTCTTGTTTTTTCTCTCTAATTGGGGTAATAACCTCAATTAAAATGTTAGTTAAGAACTTCTTGATGGTGACATCACCTAAGCCACCTTTTTGATAGTGATTTTTTAGTTCTTCTAAATTATGATATTCTGGTAAATATTTCTTAAAATGTTCATCTTTACAGAAAACATCTAAATAGATGAAAACTGCATTATCTTCTACTCTACCTGGGTCTTCTATCTTTATATGATTGGGGTCTGTATACATAGACATAACTTTCTTTTTTATCACTTCATCGGTATCATCTAAATAAATACAATTATCTAAAGATTTACTCATTTTGGATTTACCATCTAAACCAGGTAGTCTTTTGGCATAATCTCCTTCCGGAAGAACAGGAGTGGGGTCTACTAAAACATCGCCATAAATTCTGTTAAATGAATGAACAATTTCTTTGGTTTGTTCAAGCATTGGTAGTTGGTCTTCCCCAACCGGAACAATATTAGATTTAAAAGCAGTGATATCAGCGGCTTGACTAACTGGGTAATTTAAAAATCCGGATGGAATACTTTCTTCAAATCCTCTTAATTTTATTTCCGATTTAACGGTTGGATTACGGTAAAGCCTAGAAACAGTTACTAAATTCATATAATAAAAAGTAAGTTCTGTTAAAGCCTTAACTTCGGATTGAATAAAAATCGTAACCTTACTTGGGTCAATCCCACAGGCAAGATAAAACATCGCCACTTCCATGACATTATCTCTTACCTTTTTAGGGTTTGCAAAATTATCGGTTAAAGCTTGCGCATCCGCAATCATTAAATACATTGTATCATAGTTACCTTCATTTTGAAGTCTTACTCGATTCTTTAATGAGCCAACATAATGACCTAAATGAAGTTTTCCTGTTGGTCTATCTCCCGTTAAAATAATATTTTTCATGATATCACCCTTTGCATTTACTGGTAGTGTGCATAGTTTATGTGCAAACTACCCATTTTTCCTTTATTTTATTAATGATTTCTATATTTTTTTCAA
>CANRAA010000055.1 GCA_947628485.1 uncultured Bacilli bacterium
TATATGGGTTTATTATTTATTTCGGATATCCAAATCAAAATTTTATATCATTTCGGATTTCGTTATCAAAATGTACAGGCGAAAAAAAGGTCTTTACAAAAATTACTAAAGATGATACAATTAAATCGACAGGTAATGCTGCTACACTAGGATGTTCGGTGTATTCCGCAGCTACGGACAATAATATTAGTGACTGGTGCCGGTTGTCATCAGACTACAACCCGAACACGAAATAAAAAGTTCCCTAAGGAACTTTTTATTTGTCAAAAAAAGGCGAATTAATATTTTCTTAAGCATTTAGAAAGATTTATATGTTATAATTATTTTAGGTGATAATATGGAATGTTTATTTTGTAAAATTGTAAATGGTGAAGTACCAAGTTATAAATTATATGAAGATGATTTAGTGATGGTTATTATGGATGCTTATCCTAATGTTGATGGGCACACTTTAATTATTCCGAAAAAACATTATGATACTTTAATGGATATCCCTGATGATTTAGTTATTCACATAAATGAGATAGCCAAAAAATATATCAATCATTTAATGGACAGATTAAATGCCAAAGAATTAAGTGTTTGTGTTAATTATGGGAATAGTCAAAAAATCAAACATTATCACATGCATTTAATGCCTAATCATGGGATGAGAGCTGAAAAAGATGTAAAAGAAGTTTATGAGGTTGTAAAATAATGGCTCGGCTAAAAAAAAGAGTTAAGAAAAAAATTATTTTAGTTACCTTTCTTTTGGCTATTGTTCTTTTAGGGTGCTTTGCTTTTAATTTAGTATTTGAAGGTCATGAGGGAAATACTAAAAATCCGATTAAAAACATTTTAGAAAGAGAAGATCCGATTAAAACTTATACGGCTAAGTTGATTGCCACCGGCGATGGTCTTATTCACTCCCCTTTATATAATGCCGCCTATAACAGTAGTACCAAAACTTATGATTTTAGTAATATGCTTACTCTAACCAAAGAAAAACTAAAAGATTACGATATAAAATATTATAATCAAGAAACGGTTTTTGACGATACGCAAAGTTATACAAGTTATCCCGTTTTTAATACGCCAAGTGCTTTTGGTCAAAATATGATTGATGCTGGATTTAACTTAGTAAGTCTTTCTTCTAACCACTCGATGGATAAAGGAGCAAGTGGTGCAAAAGTTAGTGCCGATTGGTGGAATAGTAAAGAAAACATTTTAGCTACTGGGATGGCCTCCAGTAATGAAATCAGGAATAACTATAAAATAATGAATGCTAATGGCATAACTTATACGATGCTTTCTTATACATATGGCACGAATGGTCTTGGCGGAAGTGCTCTAGCAAGTGAACCATATTTAGTTAATCTTTTTTCGGAAGAACAAGCTCTAGAAGATATTGCAGCCGTAAGAGATAAAGTAGATGTTTTAATTGTATCAATGCACTGGGGCGATGAGTATAAACAAACAGCCACCGAAAAACAAAGAGCCCAAGCTAAATTTTTAGCGGATAATGGAGTTGATATTATTTTAGGTACCCACTCCCACTGTATTGAACCTTGGGAATGGATTGATGATACGGTCGTCTTCTACTCTTTTGGTAATTTTATCTCTAACCAAATGGGAGCCGAACAAGCATTGGTGAGAAAGGTTGGTGTTGTAGGTATGTTTGCTACTCTAGATATTACGAAAACAGTGGATACAGAACATGACACCACCACCATTAAAATTGATAATATTGGCGCTGATTTAAACTATACATATCGTTATTATAATAAAGATAAAGGAAAAAATGATTATTTAGTTATTCCTTTTAGTAAAATGGAAAGTAAATATTTAAGTAATTATGAAGATGTCTATAATGAATTTAGTGAAGTCTTAAGAATGTATGATCCTAATATAAATATTGAAAGTTTACCCCAAAATTAAAACTTGGATAATTTGATTCCAAGTTTATTTTTTTAAACTAATTTTTACAGGTATTAATTTATCAGTTGCGCTCAAACTCATTATTCTTTCCATTTTTCTTTTAGCTAAAATCATATCAATGGTTAAACCATTATCTTTAATCACATTCATGACACTATTTTTAAATCCTTCTTCTCTTTCTTTATCTAAGAATAAAAAGCACATCCGGATCACCGTTTCACTAAAGACATAATCAATATCATTAATAGATGATTTACTTCTTCTTAAAGCATAAATAGTATTATTCGTAAGAATTTCTTTAATTAAAATCATTCTAATTACATTTAACATATCTTTAGAGACCCCATATAAATCACTTAAAGCATCACTTTCTAAATAAGGATGACTATCTACATTAAAATAACTATCTATTAAATCATTTAAGATATCTTCAAAAAGAAAAGCTAAATGATATTTTATCTCTATTATATCTTTAGAAATACTTTTATATTCTTTATTATCATAAGTATTTAAGATAGAAAGTAAGGTATTATACATATCTCTTTTTGTAGTATTACTAATAATTGATAAATCTTTATTTTCTAAAAAATCCATAATTGTGACATTTTTTAAATCAATATTTTTACTTAATTTTCTTCTTAAGTTATTATAAATTCTTCTTCTAATTAAAGTATCTTTATCTTTACTTAATAAATCATTTAATTCTTCTTGCATCATCATACTAGCATCATCATAAGTTTTAATTTTAAGCATACTTTCTAACTCTTGAATAACTTTTGCATCATTAGGTATTCTTTCATAAATACTTAATTCTAATTCTTTAGTCGATTTTAAAGAATTAATTTTACTTTCATACTCTAGAGTATCTTTTTTACCTTCTACTTCTAAAACTTTTAAATCTTCCATAGTCTCTAAAAGAGAAGATGTTACAATTTTTAAAACTCTAAAATTTTCTTCCATCTCTTTATTTAACAAATTAATCACGTCCCCCTATATTATAGTTTTAAACTTAAAGTCATTGGTAATTCAACGTCTTTTTTATTTTCAAATATTTTTTGAATAAAGGTTTCGACTTCCGGATTTTGAACTCCTTCTTCTTTGATTTCGGTAATGGCACCATATAATTCATCATGAAATAATTTACTCACTATTCCATCTGTAAATATTAATGATGCTCTAATCATTATTTCTAAAATTATCCCTTCGGCATAACATTCGCTTTCTTGAAAATCGACATTCATTAAATCAAGTAAAGGAGCAATTAAAGTAAATAAGACATCTCCTCCCACGGCTAATTTTAATTTATTATACTCATCAACATCCCCTTTATTTAAATCCGAATATAATTTAGAACTGATAAATAAATTATCGGGAATGACAAAATTATCTTTAATTAAATCTTCTTCAACATTCCTAAAAGCAAAAGACATATCATATTTAATCCGACATAAAATATCTTTTATTTCTTCCATTTTACTATTCTTTAAATAATCATTTAATATTCTAAGATTAGTATTGACAATATCTTTAAATAATAAATATTTAAGTTTGGTTTCAAAGAATAATTTTTGTTCTCCTTCGTTTACTTCTTCTTCGGATAAATTACTGTAATATTCTATTTCTTCTTCCGATAGCTCTTCATAGTCTTCTTCATCATCTTCAGATTCTTCTAAAGTCGAATTAACAAAGTCTTCTACATCTTCATCAGGTATTTCCATTGTATTAACTAAATAATTAAGTTTATAGATTATTCGATCTTTTATAAGTTCGTCTTCTTCACTATCTTTAATACTCAAAAAAACATTTTCTAAACTATAAATATCGTCTTTTAAAATAAAATACAACATATCAGATACGACATTAATATCTTCGCTAATTGTCTCATATATTTTATCTTCTAAGATAAGTAAATTTTGAAGTTTCTTGACTGCTAAGCAAAAATTCTCACTTTCCTTTTCATTATTGCTTTCTAACTTACTTAAATAAGTATAGACATCTTTAATATCTTTGGTTATTTTAAGTAAATTTTCTAAATTTTGATAATCTTCTTGAGTTAAATTTATTTTGTGTTCTTCTTCGGGAATTAAAAATTCTTCTTGGGTAAATTTTATTTTAGTTTTATCTATCTTATAATAGTCAAATACTTTTTCTTTCCTTTTCTTTGCTCTATCTACAATATCGGTGTATTTTTCACCCTCAACCACAATGTCTTCATTAAAGATTTCTAACTTGATATTATCATGGATTTCTTTAACTTCTTCTTCACTTAAGAAAAGTAAAGAACTTCTTGATATTGCCTCTTTTAAAGTATAATCTACTAAGGTATCTTTATCTTCTAATTCCTCATCATCCGTACTAATTAAATCATAGAATACTTCATCAAATATATTGTTGCCAAATTCTCTACATAACTCATCATAGTCTTCCTTACTAACATCATAACATCCTCTTAAATAAGGAGCATCCCAATATAATTTATCTAAGGGGGCAAATTTCATAAATACTTTACTAGTCTCAATATTCTTATGCATAAAAATAACATTAAATAAAATACTCTCTAAATCAGCCTGAATATTTTTATATTTATCATCTTTAATATAACCATCTAATATATAAGTAAGGCTACTTATAAAATCATCTGTAATATGACTATTCATTTTTAAGTTATTAACCCCTAATTCATCACTTTTTATAACTATATTAGTATTTTTAAGCATCATCGATACTAAACGATTAGTTATTCTTCTTTTAATTAAATCTTCTTCCCTACTATCTTTATATAAGGAAATTTCACTAACTAAATCATTGTTAACGATATCATTTTCTTCTAGATCATTGATAGTATATAAAATTCCATTAATACTTGCCGGATTTTCTAAAATCTTATCATATATTTTAGTTTCTTTATTTAAAGCATTTTCTAACTTTTTAACTAAATCTTTAAATTCTTCTTTTAAAATACTCTTCTTTTTAACAAATGGTAATATCGCATCATATAACTTTTTAATTTCTTTAGAGACCTCTAATAAACTGTTTATGTATTCTTTTTCTTCCTTTGTTATATTTTGCATTTTACTACCACCTATTCTTCACTCACAATTTAGAATTTATTTTATTATTTTTAAAAAGTGATGTCAATATGAAAAGAATGATTAGTTTAAAAAAAGTACAGATATTGCATAAAATCTCTACTTTTGGTATAATCTATTTATGGAGACAAGAAGTTGTCGCCTTTGATAATATTCGCTACTTTATTCGAATATCAATTCGAACTGAAGTAGTGTCTTTTTTATTGCGCTTAAACAAGATGTCTATAATCAAAGATATGAACTTAAATAATATTTCTACTACTAACTTCATAAACATCACCAGTCCTTTCCAAAAAAAGATTTTGTTTGCAACCAAAACCCCTGAAAAGTTGGCTAGACTTCTCGTCTCGAGGACTATATTTTATAGATATTTTTCCCTAAGTCAAGTCATTCGACAAAACATGTCAAAACTTCTAATATTATGACAAAATTCGACATTACTGTCGAACTTTGTCTATTATTTACACTAATTATTTAAGCATTGCTCAAACTCGTTATTACATATGGACTACTTTCTGTTCCACTACCTACAAGTCCTGTTGTGGATGGAAGATAGAAGACTGGGCGAACCGCATACGGAGAGTTCACATAGTAACTGCCCAAGGTGCCGCCTGTACTCACACCCCACGCATAGTAACCGATGCTGTAGCCATACCTAGTCATTGTCCATTCGTAGGTACTACTATATGTATTTGTTTTTCCGCTCATTGTGTGAGTAATATGTAACCAGCTATTTGTATCTGTTGCATATGTCCAGGAATTATAATAATCTCCAGCATACATTAATCCTATTTTATAAGAATTTGTTGTTGGTGTCTTTGTTTCGACTCCACTTGATGTGGCATTTATTCTATCACCTTTCCACCATTTTACGGCTGGTATTATTTTTTGTATTCCGGCATCTAATCCATTGTAAAAACCGGCTCCATTTATTTGAATTCTTACTGTGTTACTTCCATTATCCCAATCTATATCCGAATTTGCTGACCATGCTTGACTTGTATTTGATGGTATTACTTTAATTACTTTTAACATTCCTGCAGTTAATCCTAATGACGATTCTGTTCCATCTGTTACCCCGATTATTCTATATAGGTAGTTATTGTTATTTTCTGTTCCACATTTATCAGGGTTTAAAGAACCTCCTATACATATATAGTTATTTGTTACTTGGTCATATGTTCCTTTAAATCGATATAATCCTTCTACAGCTGTTCTGCTTCCTTTTGTTCCTCCACCATAATATGTTCCACCTTGATTATCTAATACTTCTAAGGCTGGTCTTCCTTTTCCAAAGTATAAGGTACAATATATTGTCTTCTTAGTTGTTATTGTTGCTGTATATGAAGTCTCATTAAAATTAACATATGGTTTTGTATCTCCTATATCTTTGTTATCTTTGTCTGTACATTTTGTTCCAACATAGGTATATTGATTTTTATCTGGCCATATTGTTCCATCACCATCATACCATGTAAAATCATTTGTACCACCATTTTGAACTTTTATAGAAAGGGCTTTTTCCTTATTATCAAATACATCTACTATTTTTATATCTTCTAATACTTTATTGTCTTGTTTCATATTAAAGTAACTATATATTTCATATATCATCCCTATAGTTAGTATTACTAATATTATATTAAATACTTTATTTTTCATTTTTTAATTCCTTTCTATGTTTTATCAAAATAAGCATGACATGTATTCTTTCCATTAGTTGTAAATTTAATGCCATTAGTATCGATATTTATTTCTGTTTTTATATTATCTTGATTATCACATTCATAATATGTCATTGTATAACCTGTTGGTATTGTATCTCCAACAATGTATTTTTTATTATCTCTTATGGTTACAATATCTCCTGTATCTGATTGAATATAATAAACTATTTTTACATCACTATCTGGTTCTTTATAATCTACTAGATTAAAACTATAATATATTCGACATACTATTTGTTTTGGTGTATTTTCACTTACCTTTATAGTTACTGTTCCATCACTTGTTATAGAAAAGTCCCTATTAGAGTATTTTGTAAAAGTAGCATCTGTTGGTATACAATTACTTCTTTTTTCATCTAAAACATAATTACTTTGAATATTGGCTGGTGGGGTGTCATAGACATCATATTGTTTTAAATTAACACCATTTTGAAAATAATACATAACATTTATATCTGTTGGTTTATCTAAGGGACTAGTATCTCCTTTACCTGCAAAGTTTCCTACTTTACTATTAAATATTGGTACCCAAGCACTTTCATAATTATAAAAAGCATGCGTATTTTTTAAACATATAAATAAAGTTATAACAAAAAGACATATAACAAAATATATAACTTTTATATTTAGTAATTTCTTTAACTTCTCTTTTATCATTTAATCATTCCTTTATTGTTGCATTTGCCGAATTGCAAACCCAAACAAAAATATTTTAATCTATAATAAAATATCTTATAATATTTATGGGGCATTATTGTCCTATTAATATTATAACTTTATGGGACATACTTGTCAATGTAAAATTGGGACATGCTTGGTACAATTACATTAGGAAGTGGCTTAAAATGTTAAAAGAATACAGACAAAGAAAAAATATATCCCAAGAAGACTTAGAAAAATTAACTAATTTAGATCGAAAGACTATCTTTAGAATTGAAAACGATTTGAATATGCCGCTTTTAGATACTTTTGCTAAAATTGTTACTGCTTTAAATTTAAGTGATGAAGAAATTGTTAAAGAAGTTAAGAAAACCATTAAAAATCATAAAATGAAAAATAATTAATAAATTTTAGTTAAGTGAAAAATCACTTAATTTTTTATTTAGGATGAAATCGATAGAATGAAAGAAATTAGAAACAAAGATATTTTATATATTAAACCAACGGATTTTTACCATGTTTCAACTAACTATATTTTATGTAGAACGAATGAAAGACACTACATAATGAGACAGAACAAAAGTAAAACTCAATAAATTAAAATTTATTTCGTTTCACCTTGATAAGCCTCACGGCTTATCTTTCCTGCT
>CANRAA010000056.1 GCA_947628485.1 uncultured Bacilli bacterium
ACATAATATTTATTAGCAACATGTTCTATTGTGGCATTTATTATTCTGCCATTTATATATTCGATATTTCGATATCCCCTTATCTTTACTTCTTTTAATTTAGGTAATGTTATAGTTCTTTCTTTTAAATCTATTTTAATGTTTTCATATGTTTTACCTTTATATGTATTTTTTATATAACTTGTTCTATAACTATCTTTTATTCCTTTTTTCTTAAACCTTGGATATCCTCCTTGTCTTTTATAATATTTATTTAATCCATTCTCTAAATCAAATACTGCACATCTTAAAGAACAACTATCTACTTCTTTTAAAAAAGGATATTCATTACATAGATTTGGTATTTCTTTTATCATATCAAACTTACTAAGTTTAGAATTATCTTTTTTCTTACTTAGCATTATATTATATACAAGTCTTGCACAACCTATAGTTTTATTTATTAATTCTATTTGTTCTTTATTGGGATACATTCTAAATTTATAAGCTTGATTTACTAACACAACTATTACCTCCATACAATATAATTATACTATACGAACAAATGAATGTCAACACATAATTTTCACTTTTTGTATGACTTTCTTATTGTATTAAAAAAATGAGATTGCTCTCACTTTTAAGTTATTTTAATTTTAACTACATTTAGAATAATCATCTTCCCAATTTTCGATATTTTGTAATGCTATATCTTTATTAGTATAATCTTTTGTTTTTCCATCAATTATTTTAAACTCATCATTCTTTTTAAAATATAAAGTATAACTTTTTTTCTTATCTTTAGTTTCAATAATTACTTTACCAGAAAAAGTAGGCTCAGCCTCTTCATCTTCGGAAGCACTATTACCACCACTATAAGCTGACACATCTATTAATCTTTGAATAGTAAAGCAAGCTGTTGTTGTGCCATCACTAGTATTTATTTTATCTTGGCCTTCACCAACAAATTTATACTCACCAAGAGTATATAAATTCATAACCATATCTGCAGCTTCCACTGCATTAGAAGCTTCAATCCTAAATGCATCTTCTCTGGCAGTAGACATATAAGGTAATACTGTTGTGGTAGCTAAAACCATAACAATGGCAAGTACAACAATAACTGCTAGTAATTCAATTAATGTAAAACCTGTATTATTCTTCATATTTTACCTACTAACTTGTTGGACAAGTAAAAGTGCCTTTACCATTTCCTTCTTTAGACCAGTCTTCTACTTTATCATCCTCTACTTTTCCACCATCACCATTATCAACATATAATGATTCATTATGCATTTTTATTTTATAAACATATGCTTTAGTAGGACTAGAAGTTAGCACTTGAACATAACCTTCATATTTATCTTCCCCTAAATCTTTTTGATCTTTTTGCCATATTCCTAAATCAACTAATTTTTTTAATGTGAAACAATAGGTTCCAGACTCTTCATCAGCCGTATAACCTTCACCACTTAAATCATCAGAAGTAATAGAACCTAAAAGTTTTAAAGTCATCGCTTCACTGGCCGCATTGATGGCTTCACTAGCTTCAACTGCAAATGTTTTCTTTCGCGCATCGGCCATATATGGTAAAACTGTCGTTGTGGCTAAAACCATAACGATGGCTAATACTACAATAACTGCTAATAATTCAATTAAGGTAAAACCTTTCTTATTTTTAATAGTGTTCATATATTCACCTCTATTATTTTTCCTAATTTAATATTACAATAATTAGTTATTAATGTCAATTATAAAGCACTTCATTTTCGTTATTATTAGACATTTCAAAGTCTAAAATTTCCCTTGTGATATTTCCCACATTATCTTTAATGCAAATAGAATAGTTTTTTCCTTCTTCATAGGGAAAAACATTACTTTCTTCCCATGAAACATTATTACAATCTGTATAAGTACCTAAATAATATTCTTTGATACCCGAACCTATTCCATCATTTGCTATTATCTTTATTTTTCCTTCATTTATACTTTTTTTCGTTTCTTCTAAGTCAATTTTGGGATTTTCATTATCTACTTTTAAATCAATACTGGCCTTTAATCTTTTTACGGTATCTTCGGAATATGTAGTCATTTGAAAAACATAAGTACCATTTATAACGCGGTTTACAGTATCTAAATTTATTTTATTTTTACTTTCTTCTAATCCACTTGTACTTGACCAAATACATTTATTTAAATTACAATCAATATCGATTTCATCACTTATAGCTTCTAAAGTGATACTTCCCTTTAAAAAGCCATCTAAATTTTCTACTACTTCACCATTATTTATAACATTTATTTTTATTAAAGAACTTTTTTCTTTTAGAATGTTGGCATCACAATTATTATCACTATCTACATATTTTTCATTGGTAAATTTGGCCTCATAATAATCACTTTCTTTTTGCATTTCGACTAGATAGCAATTTAACTCTTCTGAATCAATCGGGCTAATTAAATGGTCTTCTTCATCGCCTTTTAAATACCCTTCTTTAATTAAAGTATCGACATAGACGTATTCTTCTTTGGTATCACTAGCATACTTAGAAGCCGCAATTTCAATACTTTCAAGCATATTTTGATAATGGCTTTTCTTAATTGAGGATGAAATGTTATTAACTGTAGGAACTGCAATTAAAACAATTAAAGATAAAATTGTTATGGCCGCTAATAACTCTAATATTGTAAACCCTTTTTTCATCCTATTCACCATTTTAATTTTATCACAAAAACTAACCTAAAGAAACATCTAACATCATCATTATGACAAAACCTAATATCGTAAAGAAACTAATAATATTTTGGTGTTTTGATTTTTGACTTTCCGGAATTAATTCCGATACGGCCACATAAATCATCGCTCCAGCGGCAAAAGATAAAAAGAATGGTAATATATTTTTCACATAGATAACTAAAAAGCAACCAATTAAACCAGCAATTGGTTCCACAATACCACTTAAAGCCCCATACATAAAAGATTTAAAGCGACTCATACCTTCTCTTCTCAAAGGAAGGCTTACGGCTGTTCCTTCAGGGAAGTTTTGAATGCCAACCCCAACAGCTAACATAAAAGCCGATGCTAAAGTCGCATCTTTAGCCCCACTTAATAAAGAACCAAAAGCAACACCTATAGCTAAACCTTCGGGAATATTATGTAAGGTTATCGAAAATATCAACATTAAACTTCTTTTAATGCCTTTAATATTTCCAACTATTTTTTTAGTTAAAAATTTATCAAATAAAATATCACATAATATTAAAATAACACTACCCACAAAAAAGCCTAAAGAAACAATTAACCAAGCATTCATGCCATTATTATTGGCCGTATCAATCGCTGGATTTAAAAGTGACCAAAAAGAGGCCGAAATCATAATACCCGCTGATAAGCCCATCATGGCATCTAAAATCGTCCCATTTACTTTTTTAAAGAAAAAAACTAAAGCTGCTCCTAAAGCTGTTATACCAAATGTCATTAGTGTTGCTAATAAAACTTGAATATAAACATTTGCATTAATATAAAAATTTATCAAAATAAACACCCTATTATAATATATAGAAAAAAACAAATAGGTTGAGGGCGAAAAAATAATGATATGTTTTTCATATCATTATCTAAAATAAATTATTTTAATTTGTCTAATTCTTCTTTAGATAATCCAGTGGCTTTAAGTATTATTTCTTCTTCTAAGCCTAACTCTAACATATTCTTGGCAATATCTTTTTTGTTTTCTTCTATTCCTTCTTTTTTGGCTTCTTTTATGCGCATTTGTTCTCTTATCTTCATTTCTTCTTCTCTACTGATTTCTTTTATAAATACTTCATCTGCATTTAACTTCTCCACTTCTTCATCCACTCCCTTTATTAGACTATCTACCTTTGCTAACTCTCTTAACTCATCTTTATTTGCATCTAACATTACTAAATAAATATGGGTCTTATCTCCTTTTATGTTCTTATCATACCAAAGATGTTTGTACTTTGCAATGTTAACAGTAATTATTTTAAAACTTTCACTATATTTTATTCCTTTCTCATTTTGTACATAAAATGTTTTCTTTGCTTCTTCGTTTTGACTCTCATTAAAGTTTATATCAATATGTAAAACTTCTAATTCTTCATCAACATCTTCAATATATTTACCTCTTAATTTCTTTTGCGAATACAAAGTTGTATAATATACTAGATTTCTTTCTTTAGTTACTTTATCAAAATTTGTGTTAAGCTCAATATTTAAAATTTGGTTATCTTTAGTCTTAACTAAAATATCTAATGTATTTACTTTACTCTTTACATTCTTAACAGGTAACTCAGTAGGTACAAAACTTATTATTTTTACTTCTTCTTCTAAGATATCCGTTAGTACTTTCTCTAATACTTCTGGATTAACATCTACTACTTTTTTAAATACTCGATCATATTTTAAATGATAAAATTTATTTTCTTCATTTTCTCCTTTTTGTTCTTTTAATAATTCATTTTTAATTTCTTCTACTAGCATATAATTCCTCCTTCTTTTGTTCACCTAATTAATCCTTTTTTATTCTATTTTTTGGTATTATTATTTTTTAATTACTTTTATCCCTTCACTATTATTATTAAACTTTTTTCCAGGATTTCCTTTTTTTTCGTGAAAGTTTTTTAAAAAATCATTAATTTTGAACTAATTTGTTGTAAAAAGCACATAAAAAAAGATGAGAAGTTCTCTCACCTTTAACTTTGCTATTTAATTAATCTTGTGCAAGTAATGTACAATCTCCTCCTTGAATAGATATTGTATAAGTACCACTTTGACCTTGTAAATTATTTTGGCCACCATTATCATTCTTATTTTCTAAATATAAACCTGCTTTAATTTCGGAAGTTCCATTTGGTCCAGTTAAAGAAAATGTACCTGATGCAGATGAACTAGAAGTAAGATTAGCCAAATCAATCGTTTTTGTATTCGCTCCTTCGCCACCTATATCTTTAGCTTCTAACTCTAATACTAAATCGCCTTCAGTAAGTCCAGTCATTCCACTAGTTGATGTTACTGTTACAGTATATCCACAACTATATGTTACACCTTCGCCACCATTTTCTACTGATGCTTTCGCGATAGAATACATTTGTGAAGTACCAGCGACACCATGATTGCTTTCTCCCGTACCTGTAGTATCTAAAGCATAATATTTTTGACCTTGATTAGTAGGACTCATATCAGAAACACTAACTTTTAAAGTTAATGTTTTATTGCCACCAGAAATAATAATTGAACCGGGAGTAGCCGTTGTTACTGTTGCTTTAGTAGTAGAACTCCCACCAATGCCTGTTGAAAAGTAGGCAAAAGTAGCTCCTACAACAGCCACTAGTAATGTTGCTACTGCTACAATAGTTAATATCATTGTGTTTTTCTTATTAAACATTTTTATCACCTTTTTACCATATTTATATATTTAAAAATTATATTATTCTAATAATACATTTTATTAAAACTTAATCACTATCAGTAGCAAGTAATTGACAACTAGTTCCTTTAACTTCTATTTGATAATTAACACTTTGACCTTGTAAACTATTTTGTCCACCATCATCATTCTTATTTTCTAAATATAAACCAGCTTTTAATTCAGAAGCTCCATTTGGTCCAGTTAAAGAAAATGTCCCATTTTTGCTTATACCTTCAGAAGTTAAATCACTAAGATCGATAGTTTCTGTACCTCCTGTTCCTATACCAGGACCACTAAGAACTAAATTTAAACCTGCAAATTTACCATTAACAGAATTCTCTATAGGTTTTACTGTAACGGTATAACCACAGCTGTATGTTACACCTGTCCCACCATTATTATCTTTAATAGATGCTCTGGCAATTGTATACAAATGACCTGTTGTATCTGTAGTACCTTCACTATGAATTGATTCACCATTTTGTTGGGCTGTATCAACGCTATTCAAAGCATAATATTTTTTCCCTTGATTAGTAGGACTCATATCAGAAACACTAACTTTTAAAGTTAAAGTTTCGCCACCACCATCGATAATAATTGAACCGGGAGTAGCTGTTGTTACTGTTGCTTTAGTAGTAGAACTTCCACCAATGCCTGTTGAAAAGTAGGCAAAAGTAGCACCAACAACAGCCACTAGTAATGTTGCTACTGCCACAATAGTAAGAATCATTGTGTTTTTCTTATCAAACATATTATCACCTTTTTTCAATAACTTTATATTATTTTACTCTCTATACTATAAATTATAGCTTAAAGCAAAAAAAATCTCAATACTTATCATTATTATATCATTATAAAAATGTAAATTTTTACTATTTCCAACATTTTATTTCATCAAAAAAAGAAGATAATACTTCTCCTTTCATATTCATTGTTAATCAGTAACAAGAGTACAGGCTTCAATTCCCGGTTTTACTTCAATAGTAATTTTTAAATCTTTATTAGCTATTGTAGCTTGTTCTTCATTTTTATTTTCCAACCATACTACGGCTTGTAAAATAGTTTTTGGATCCTCTTCACCACCAGTGACTCTTGTTTTACCTTTAAGTGTAACTTTCTTTCCTTGAGCAGTTTCTCCTAAAGCTTCCGCTAACTCAACACTAATTTTTCCACTTTCTACATCTTTCGTAACTCCAGGACCTGACGCCGTACTAAGACTTACTGCATCACCATATAAATCTATTGAAGACCATCCTTTTTGTAAAAGACTTGGAGGAGTAACCATACTTCCACTTGCACTTATTTCAACATCCACCGGGCATTCATAACTCACACCATTTTCACCACCAGTATATGTAATATTTGCAATATCGTATTTTTTTTCTTCTTTTTTATTTCCTGTACCATTAGGTGTAGCATAATATTTCGTATTTGCGTTACTAAAAGCCATATCATCGGCAGTTAAAGATAAAGTTAAGGTTTTATTATCCTCAACAGTACTTATAGTGGCAGTACCAATCTTTTGGGCTGAAATTGTAGCTGAAGTTTCTCCAGTACCCGTAGCAGTTATACTAAAATATGCAAAAGTAGCACCAACGACAGCCACTAATAAAGTCGCTACTGCTATTACTGTTAAAAGCATTGTATTTTTCTTTTCCATTCTTTTTCACCTCTATTTCTTTTTATATTCTTTACATAATAAGTTTTTTGTTAATAAAATTGTTTTTTTACTTTATAATAGATTAACTGGCAGAATTATCCAATAGTGTACAAGTTCCTCCTGTAACTGTAATATTTACTTTTAATTCAGTCCCTGCTATATCATTTTGAATTCCGCTATTTAAAATTTCTCCACTATCATTTATATTCGTAAATGATAATTGGGCCTTTAAAATATTTTCAGTAACTGATGCACTACTTGTAGCAGTAACTACAGCTGTTCCTGTATATTGTTTTGGACCTTCAGCATTCTTAAATTCTGAAAGATCTATAGTTTCACTCTCACCGACACCTGTACCTTTTAGAACTAATTTTGCCCAACCTTCCTCTAGATGTTCAAGCATACTTTTTGTATTTTCATCAACAGAAACACTTACATTTGTTACGCAAGAATATTTCGCACCATCTTGAGCATTGGAAAGTGTCACTTGAGTTATGTCAACATCAGTTGGTGATTCTGAATTTGTTTCAGATTCAGTTGCATAGTATGTTGTACCAGCTTTGTCTTTAGCCATATCTTGGGCTGTCAAATTTAATGTTAAAGACGGTTTTATGGCACTTATTAAAGCTTCTCCAACTTTCGGTGTACTAACTGTAACATTTGTCGAACTACTACTTTCGGCTTGTAAACTAAAATACGCAAATGTTGCTCCCACTACTGCTACTAATAGTGTTGCTACTGCTATCACTGTTAATAACATTGTATTTCTCTTCCT
>CANRAA010000057.1 GCA_947628485.1 uncultured Bacilli bacterium
ATTATTTTTTCAAAATTAAAACTAGAAATTTTTTTCTATTTTTCTAGTTTTTATTCTTTTTAGCTGTAAATAGTAACTCAAGATAATATAAAAAATAAATTATTTGTATGTTAAAGGCTGCTTTTTTAAGTAATTAATGTTATAATTTTATTAGAGATATATGTTAGGAGGTTGCTAAATGAGTAAATATAAAATTGCTAGTTTATTTGCTGGAATCGGTGGAATTGATTATGGCTTCGAATATGCTGGAGCAAAATCAATTTGGGCAAATGAAATTGATAAATATTGCGCCTTAACATTTAATTTAAATCACAAAGATACGCACTTAATTGTTGATGACATATGTAATATAAACGGAAAAGATATTCCAAAAGTTGATATTTTAACAGGTGGCTTTCCATGTCAACCATTTTCAATAGCAGGATATCGTAAAGGTTTTGAGGATGACAGAGGAAATATGTTTTTCCAAGTAATGCGACTTGTAAAAGAAATGAGTGAGAATGATAATAAACCTCGAGTTATATTTTTAGAAAATGTAAAAAATTTAAAAACACATGATAAGGGAAATACTTTTGTGGTAATCAAAAGTAAACTTGAAGAAGCAGGATACATTGTTAATGAAAAAATACTTAATACATGCGAGTATGGTAATTTACCACAAAATCGAGAAAGAATTTTTATTGTTGGATTTTTAAAGGAAAAAGACTTTAATAATTTTAAATGGCCAGAAAAAGTTAAATTAACAAACACAATAGATAAAGTAGTCGATTGGAATGCAAATGTAGATAAAAAATATTTATATGAATCAGATAAAAAATGTTATGAACTTTTAAAAGAAAATATAAAAGAAAAAAATGTAATTTATCAATATAGAAGAGTTTATGTTAGAGAAAATAAAGGTGGGGTTTGTCCAACTTTAACAGCTAATATGGGAATGGGTGGACATAATGTTCCGTTAATCATTGATAATAAAAATAGAATTAGAAAATTATTACCAATGGAATGTTTAAAACTTCAGGGATTTCCTAATAATTTTAAAATTCCAAAAGAACTATGTGATTCAAGGGTTTATAAACAAGCTGGAAATGCAGTATCAGTAAAGGTAATTGAAAGGGTTGCAAAACAAATAATTAAAGCAATGGAGGAAACTGACAATGAAATTGATTAATTATGATACTGTTAAATTTGAAGAATATAAAAATAATTTAAAACTAATTGGATCTTTATCACTATTATTTAGTGATAGTGAGGATCCTTGGCTTGATTATCGAGTTCCTGAAAATCTATATTGTGAATGTTTTGGTGCTGAAAATCTTGCAAGATCATGTGTTACTGCAGATGCTAAATTAGATAATATAGGTATAGGAATTAAAACCTTTACTGAAGGAAATAAACATACTTGGCAAAAGGTTGCTGAATTTAATAAAGCAAGAAAGTCATATGCTAATTTAAATGATATTGATAAAATAAGAAAAATATCTGAATTAAGAAATGAAAGAATAGAATCTACAATAGCTACTTATGGACTAGATCAAATGATTTATCATTGTGTAATTAGAAATAAAAATGGATTTCATTTTTATGAAGAAGTTATGGATAAAATAAACATTGATAATATTAGGATAATAAGTGAAAGTGAATCTTCAATTATTTTTACTGATGAATTACATGATTATAATTTTAATATTTCTAAGAGTGTTTTACAAAAAAGATTTAATACTGAAGAATATTATGATGATGTGTATGTTGAAGTGGCAACAAATCCATTTGAAGTTTTAAGAAATGGGATTGGATCAATTGTAACAATTACTGAAAATGAAAAAGCTATAATTCCTTTATATTCTGTTAAAGGTGGAGTTAAGATTGTATATCCTAAAAGTGGATTAAATCAATGGAATGCTGGAGGAAGACCAAGAGATATTGATGAAGTTTATATTCCATTTAATAAAGAAATTCGTGAAAAATATGGTAACTTTTTTCCAGATAGAAATACACCTTTTAATGTTACTTTGCCAAATGGAAAAACAATGTCAATGAAATTGTGTCAAGATGAAGGAAAAGCTCTTATGTCAAATCCAAATAGTGAACTTGGAGAATGGCTTTTGAGAGAAGTTTTGAGATTAGAAGAAAATGAATTATTAACATACGAAAAATTAGAAGAACTTGGAGTTGAAAGTGTTTTATTTGAAAAAAATCAAGAAGGATTATATAAACTTGATTTTATAAAAATTGAAGATGAAACTTCAGAAGAACCATTAGATTAAAAATTATTACGTTTGAGTGTAATAACTTTTTGTTTTAATTATTTAGAAACTAGCAAAAACTAGCAAAAAAGCAGCAAATTTTTGCCGCTTTAACCTATAAATAAGTATTATAATTTATTTTTACTACACTTTTACTGCACTTTTTTCTTTAATTATTTGCCGTTTCTACCGCAATTTATTTAATTTTACTGCACACTTACTGCACTAAAAATCACTACCTAATAAGAAATCAATTAAATTCAAATGAATAATACCATCTCTAGATAAATCTTCTTTATCTAAAGAAATAACATATTTAGGATAATTATCTTGAATATCTTTAAAGGCTCCAAATTCTCTTTCTATTACTTCTTTATTATCTTTTATTTCATAAGTAACTTGAATATATTTAGTATCTTCATCTTTTTTGGCAATAAAGTCTATCTCACCTTTTTTAGTTTTACCAACATAGACAGTATAGTTTCTATTGATAAGTTCATTATAAACAATATTTTCTAAGATAATATAATTTTTAAATTCCGGATTATTAACTTTTATTTGAGCAATACCTAAATCAGTTGCATAGTATTTATTTAAAGTTTTTAAAACTCCTTTACCACTTAAATCATTACGATATACTTTTCTAATAATTAAAGCTTTACATAAAGCATCAATATAAATATATAATGTTTCGTTAGATATTTTTTTATATTCTTTACTTAAATATTTAATAATATTATCAGCTGAAAATTCTCTACCCATTGTTTCAATTAAATATTGAAGTATTTTATCAAATAAGAAAGTATCTTTTAAATTAAGCCTTTTAACAACATCTCTTAAGATGATGGAATCATACACACTATGTAAATAGTTTTTAATATCGGTTTCATTTGTAAATTCACATCTATTAGGTAACCCTCCCCATTTAGCATAATCCCAAAATGTATTTAAGTCATTTCCATCTTTTTTTGTTAAAGAAACATATTCTTTGTATGATAGGGGATTTATATTAAATAAAACATATCTTCCAGATAAATCTGAGGATAGTTCTTCAGATAATAATTTACTATTTGAACCAGTTAAAAATATACTTATATTTTTAACTGAAGCTCTTAGGGAATTAATTACTTTTTCGAAGTTATCAACATTTTGAATTTCATCTAAAAAGACATAGTAAATTTTATTATCTTTAATTTGATCTTTAATATATTTATTTAATTTTTTATAATCAGTTAACTCTTCATACTCAATAAATTCAAAGTTAATATTAATAATATGATCATTACGAATTTTTTTCTTAGTCGTAAGTTCATCTATTATTTGATTTAAAATAATAGATTTTCCACATCTTCTTATTCCTACAAGTATTTTAATTAAATTAGAATCATAAAATCCTCTTATTTTAGATAAATAGTCCTCTCTTATAAGCATAATATTCACCTCAATAACTATTATATATTATTATTCATTATTTGTAAAGTTATTACGTTTAAGTGTAATAACTTTTAAAAATTAAGAATTGTTACGTTTGAGTGTAATAACTTTTTGATGCAATAAAAGAACTTTATAATGTATGTAAATAGTGCTTGTAATATTAATGTTACATATAGTATAATTGATACAAGAGATGTCTATGTTGTTAGATGCTTGACCTCAGTCCATTTAATTTTAATCTTTTGAAAAAAATTTTTATTATTAATTTGGAAGGAGGGATGTCCAATGAAAGGATATTGTAAAAATGGACTACATTGTTGGTCTTATTATCGCTCTTGTAGTGATAGCATACATTCTTCATCGAGACTAAATATAAGAGCATCTACCAGTTATGATAGATGCTCAATACCGTCTATTATGGACTGAGAGTATCTAACATAAATTAGACATCTCTTTTCCTTATATGAATATTATATACTAATTTTAATTATATATGCAATACTAAATTACATATTCCCCTTCAATTAGTGTCTATTATTATAGCATTATTGTTCTATTTGTCAAGATAACGAACGCTTTCATATAATAACAAATATATTTATTTTAATATATACTTTGTGCTAGGGCCATTTCCTATTTTACAAATAATATTATTATCAGCCATTTTATTTAAGATTATGGAAGTTGTAGTTTTTTCTTTATTTATTAACTTTTCGGCTTCTTTTCTGGTTACTTCATTATGACTATTTAAATAATTAATAATTGTTTTTTCTTCCTTATTATCATCATTTTCTATTAAAGTTATTCTTGGAAGTTTAACAACGAATGAAGCTGGTAGGGCATTAATTTCTAAATTTAAATTAATATTTTTATAATATTCATTTACCCTTTTTAAACCACTTCCGATAGCTTCAACTCTTTTTAAACGCATAAATATAGCTTGTAAATAAGGATTTCTTGATGTTGATAGACCTGCTAGGGCATCTTCAATCGTTATATTTCCATATAAAGAACCATAACTAATAAATTCTATACCTTCATCTTTATATATATTTATAATATTAGAAGTAATCGTGGAATAATCTCTATGGATTAGAGAATTTAAAATAATTTCTCTTAAAACAAACTCAGGATACTCCTCTATATCTTTTCTTATTGAATTATCAATTAAGCCATAAGTTGCCGAATTAAGTTTTAAATATGTTAAAGCATTATCATATATTTCTAATAAAGAACCATTAAATTCTTTTCTATCTAAAAAATTAGTTTTAGAAGTTGATTCATAAGAAGCAACTTTTATAGTAAATGGATTTTGGTCGGATAGTAAAAGTGCTAAATTAGTATATTGGTCTTGTTCATTTTTTAGATGTAAATTCTTTTTAATACTATTATCATTAATATCAATATTAACTTCATTAAAAGCATCTTTAATATAATTAAATGTTAATTGTTGATTTATAGATACCGTAGTTTCATATTTAATAT
This sequence comes from uncultured Bacilli bacterium, assembly GCA_947628485.1. GTDB lineage: Bacteria > Bacillota_I > Bacilli_A > RF39 > UBA660 > SIG200. The sequence goes on from CANRAA010000057.1 coordinate 5,163, forward strand.
TTGCATAAATTTCTTTATATAACTTTTCAATATATTTTTGATTATAATCAATATTATCATTCATAAACAATTCCCCTTTAAGTAATATTATATAACAAAAATGATAATATTGTATAAAAAAAGAGTTACTTTCTCTTATGAGGAACTCTTTCATCAGTTAAATATAGAATATAATCAATAGGAACATTATAATATATAGCAAGTTTAATTAATTTATAAACCGGAATGTTTTTAGCGCCAGTTTCATATTCAGCATATCCATTTCTACTCATATCTAAGACTTTGCCTATATCTTCTTGAATTAGATCTCTATCTTCTCTAATTTCTTTAAGTCTATTCATATTATAATTAGTATGATATATCTTAGAAGGGTTATATTCGCATTTTATTTGAGTAAGTCCTAATAAATAGTCGATAGATACTTTAAAATAATTAGCAAAATCTTTTAATTTATTTAAAGGTATGGCTCTTTTTTCAGTTTCATACCTAGAATAATTAATTTGACTAATTTTTAAATCTTCGGAAATATTTTTTTGAGAAATGTTTTTCTCTTTTCTTAACACTTTTAACTTGTTCATAAAAAAATTATATAAAACATGATAAAAGTTGTTAATTTTATGTCGCCTTAAGGTATTAAATGAAGTTTGCTTTTCTTTTATGAGGAATTCTTTCATCAGTTAAATATAATATATAATCAATAGGAACATTGTAATATATAGCTAGTTTAATTAAATTAAATATTTGGATATTATTGCAACCAGTTTCATAATCACAATAACCTGTACGACTCATATCTAAAACTATGGCTATATCATTTTGGGTTAAATCTTTATCTTCTCTTATTTCGCGTAATCTATTCATATTTTTAGAATAGATAATTTTAGATTTAGAATATTTTTGTTTTATATTAGTAAGACCTAAAATGAAATCTATTGAAACATCAAAATAATCAGCTAATTTAATTAAAAATTGTACGGGCATTGTTCTTTTTTCGGTTTCATACTGGGAATAACCATTTTGACTTATGTTAAATATTTTAGCTAATTCTTTTTGCGAAATATTTCTTTCTTTTCTTAATAATTTGAGTTGGTTCATATTTAATCACAATAAAATTATATTAAAGCCGTATGTTGAGATATTGATTTTTGACGTTATATGAGATATAATCTAACTATAATATATACCAATAAGCGACTTAATTGGAATATTTTATTTGTATTTTTATTTCGGTATTTATAACAATTGAATAATTTATATAAATATAACAAATAATAAAAATAATTAGAAAAGGGTAGTTTATGATTAAAGAAAGAATAAAAGAGATATTAAAGCATTTAGAACATAAGGAAGTCTATTTATTAGTAGGGTTTATTATATTAGCATTGGTCTTAATATTAATAAAAAATATTATTAAGAATACTTATGCTTATTATGATTATGAAAGTGGATGGGTACCTATATTTAATAGTAAAGTAGGAAACTTTGCTGGTAAAGGTGATACTAGTCCCTTAAATCAACCATCCGATGTAAATTTATTGTTCTTAGTTCAAGATATAACTAATCCTAAAAATTATACTGTTATGGAAGGTACTCCAGTAGCAGTATCAGGTTATCAAGTAAATGAAAAAAAGAGTAATTGTATACCAACAGATGGAACATATCAAAAGTATGGAGAGAATGTATATTCCATATCTAGTGATGGAACGGTAACTGTAAAAGTAAGTGAAAATAAACCAAATCAAGTAGTCTGTCGAATATATTATGATTATGGAAAAGATTTAACAAAAGATGATGTTATAGTGTTTGCTTTAAAGGAAGATCCATTAGGAATGGTAATCTATAATAATAAACATTATGTAATGAGTGAAGAGATACCAGGTACAGGGTATACCTATAATAGTTCAAGCTGTAAGAATACAGATATAGCTACAGAGATAGGTTATAATGCAACAAGTGGTTTTACTTTTAAAACTAAAGGACCAAATATATGTTATGCGTATTTTAATATAGGTTAGGAGGATTTAAATGAAGAAGAAGAAAATAATTGTATACACATTGATCATTTTGGTAGTGGGCATTATTATTTATGAAGGTTATTCAATTACAGAAATGCTTGTTAATCACAAAAACAATAAAGTTTTAGAAGATATCAAAACAGTAGATATATTTGATAATAAATGTTAATTTTAAATTTCTAACCACCAAGAATTTAAAAATTAAATTAACCTAAAAAAGCGAAAAAAAGAAAGCAAAAA
>CANRAA010000058.1 GCA_947628485.1 uncultured Bacilli bacterium
CGTTCGACTTGCATGTCTTAGGCATGCCGCCAGCGTTCATCCTGAGCCAGGATCAAACTCTCAATAAAAAAGATTTTTATAATTTAAATCTTAAATTGTTTGTTTCTCCTAAGCTACTCAAAATTGACTTTTTACTTAGTTTTCAAAGAACATTTTCGCACTTCTTTTCCGATGTGCACTAGTAATATACCAAATTGAAAATAAATTGTCAACAAAAAAATCACTTTTTTTTAATTTTTTTGCATTTTTTCGCGTTTTTTTGATTTTTTGTTTCATTTTCACAATATATTTATATGAAAAAAAGAGTAAATTAATGTCAATTTACTCAATATTTTCTAAATTATGATATTTTTCTAAGTATTTATTAACTTCGTTAATGTCAAATGGGCCAGTTCCATCTTTTTTCATTTTGATAAGTTTTTCGAGTTCTTTGTTAATAACTAAATCGAGTTCTTTCGAGTAATTCATAATCTTTTTATGATATTTATATTCATTTTTATCTAAAACGCGGTAACCACCATCGGGAAATACCCGCAAATCTAAATCGTAATCGATATATTTAATCGTATCCTCATCATTTAAATAAGGAGAGGCAATATTACAATAGTAAAATAAGCCAAACTCTTTAAATTGGGCAATAATATTAAACCAGTTATCCTTATAAAAGAAGATAATGGCCGGTTCCTTCGTCCTATGACTTCGTCCATCGTTTTCAATTACCTTCGTTTTAAAATTTCCGCAAACTAAAGCCTTATCGGTTTCCTGAATAACCACAGACTCTTCCCAAATCCGATGAATCTTTCCATTATGTTTATAACAATGGATTTGAATTTTATCTCCTGGCTTATGTAATATGTTTTCTTCTTTACTCATTTTTACCATCTCTACAATACTAATTATACAATAAAAATATTCATCCCACAATAAAAAGGCATAAAGCCTTTACTTAAGTAGATCAATCGCCGTATTTAATTGTTCATCAACATTAGCATCTGTTATTTGCACTTCATAATCGGGCATAATCCCAATACCATCAATCCAAGCACCATTTGGAGTTAACCATTTAGCAGTCGTATATTTTACGGAATCTCCAGATGATAATTCCGCTACTTGTTGCACTTTTCCTTTACCAAATGTTTTCGTCCCTACAAGGGTGGTATTATCATAACTTTCTTTTAAAGCTGCAGTTAGTATTTCGGCAGCCGAGGCAGTTTCTTCATTAGTTAAAATGACAATCGGATAATCTCTTTTTTCTTTAGTGGCATCTTTAAAATCTTGATGGGCTACACTTGACTCTAAAGAATAGATAATTTTTCCTTCTTCTAAAAATAAGGATGCAACATCCTCCGCCGCTTGTAAGTATCCGCCAACATCATCTCTTACATCAATTATTAAACTAGTTATACCTTCACTTTCCATTTCTTTTAAAGCATCTTTAACTTGATCTCCTAATTTTTCCGAAAATTTCGTTAAAGATAAATAGCCAATCGTTGTCTCTGGAATAACATTATAAGCAATGGAAACATTGATTAAATCAGCTTTTTCCATCTCCAAAGTAAGGTATTCTTCACCTCTTTTAACTTCCAAACTAACACTTTTAGACTTATCATCTTTTACTAAAGATTTAATTGAAGTACCATTTAAACTCGTAACATCAATACCATTTACTTTTAAAATGATGTCCCCAACCATGACACCGGCTTTACTAGCAGGAGAGTCAGGAGTAACTTTCGAAATAACATTTCCCAAAATTGAAATACCAACCCCATTATAAGTCGCCGCTAAATCATCAATTAACTCTTCATATTCCGAATTATCTAAATAAGTGGTATATTTATCGCCTAAAAAGTTAAGCATCCCCTCTTCAGCAGCATTAAGCATACCTTCTTTATCTATTTTATCATAATATTTTTCTAATAAAGTTTTATATACACCAATAAATTCTCGTAAATTTTCATCTTTTAATATTTCATCTTGATTACGATTACTAGTTCCACTATTAAGCATGATAACTCCCGTCGTAATACCAGACACAATCGAAGTTATAACAATTATAATAATGACACTAAAAAGTCCAAATCCTTTTGTCTTTTGCATATAAAGCCTCCAATATTAATATTTTATCATGGCGGACCTTAAAAGTAAAATGCTACCAAGAAAAAATATTAAATTTTTTACAAATATTTTAAACCTTAAAAAAATAAGTCCTAAGACTTACTTTAATTTTTCTTGAATAGTTTGGTAATCTTCGATGTATTCGGTAATTTCGCCTTTTTTAATGTGTAATAATGTTAAATCACCAAAATCTAAATCTTCAATTTTTTTGGCATTTTTATTACTTTTATTATCTTCCCCAACATTATAATACTTTTTGTTTAGTTCATTATTTAAATCTAAGAAATAGATTTTTAAATTATCTTCATCGGCACCTTTATATGTAGTAATCATGGCGGAATATTTAACGGCCTCTGAGGCTTCACTATCATAAGCTAGAACATAATATTCGTCATATGGACGGTTAAGAAGGGTTCCAACTACTACTTTATCATAGTTAATACTTCCTTTAACAAGGTCTACCGTATCGTCTTTATCTTTCTTAAATAATGCGGTTGCCCCATAAGCCACACCGACTATGACAGCGATAAACACAATTATAAACACAAAATTTCTGACAATGTTGTCATCTTCACTACTACTAGTTACACTATTTAATCTTACCTTTTTATTACTTTTTATCATCGGATTTTCTTTTAATGTTTTCTTTTTCATTTTGCCTAAACCTTTCTTACATCAAGTTTATTATACCTAAATATAGGACTAAATGCAAATAAAAACATATAGAAATTAATCTATATGCTTAATCTATTTAATCCCCGCTACTAAAGTTGCATTACCTAAGGAGTTCGCAATAAGTTGCATTTCGGCTTTGGATAGTTCAGTACTAGCTAAGTAATAAGAGATATCATTAACATCAAAACTTAGACTATTGGCACTGATGGCTCCCACAGTTTCACTTAAAACTAAAGGTTCGCCATATACCGGAATTATTTCCATGGTACTTTTCGCTTTTGCTTTTTCTTCAATTAAGACAAAGTTCTTTTCCCCTCCAAAGGTTAAGATAACTCTATTCCCTTCATCTAAATCAATTGTTTCAGAATGTGTAAGATAGGTATTACTTGGAATATATAAAGGATAGATTACCGTATCAATGTTAGCCGTTGTATTACTACTGCCTTTTGGTTTTTGTAAAGCCCCATCATCGGTTGCATCTGTATTTGTATTGGTACTCGTATTACTATTTTCACTACCATTCGGTTTCTTTAAAGCATTATCACTTTCATCATTAGTAGTTTCTTTATTTTCTTCTTTATTATCTGTTTTATTATCGGTTGTACTATTACTATTTTCTTTACAATCTGTGCTTTCACAATTATTTTCTTCTTCTTTTAAGTAATCTTCTAATTTAAAGTCAGTCTCCTTTAATCCCGCTTTAAGGTCTACTTTATCAAAAGTTACTTTAATTTTCACAATATCATTTTCATTATAAACTTCCACTTTTTCCGGTACTTTATTTTTATCTAAATAGATCTTTTCATATTTTAATTCTTCATTATTTGGATAATTTACCTTAGTCTTTATGATATAACCCTCATCAGCTTCACTAACCTCAACATCTTTATCATTAGCTATATCGGTTACTAAACTACCTAGTAAGTAGGCTTGACTGGAATTACCTGGCCAATCACTTTGGAATTTAAAACTCTTATTTAAGGATGGTGTAATTACATATATATCATCATTACTCTTTAAAATAATTTGTTCATGATTATTCGTTTGGTTTACTAATACTACTTTATAATAATCATCCTTTAAATAATAACTTTCTAAACTATAAGTAAATGTTTCTTCGTCATTACTTATTTCCATATTCCCTGTTACTTTATAAGATTTAGCACTGGTCATTTTATTTTGAAAATCTTTTAAAGTATCTTCTTTACTTTCCTTGCCACATCCACAAAGAGCTAAACCTAAACATAACAAGACGATAATTTTTTTCAATATTACCACTTTCCTTTTCTATTTAAATATATTTCTATAATATTTAAATATTCATGTATATTTTCAAAACAAATATCCATAATACTAATAAAGGTGAGTGAAATATGATGGAAACATTTCAAAAAGCGACATTAATATTTACAGTTATTGGAGCCATAAACTGGGGTTTAATTGGATTCTTTGATTTCAATTTAGTGGAATCTTTATTTGGTGAAGCCTCAATGCTTCCAAAAATTGTTTATGCAATCGTCGGCATCTGTGGCTTAATTAATATAGGCATATTATTTAACCACTTTGAAACTAATAGTAAATAGGAAAAAGGCAGCCCCGCGGCTGTCTTTTATCTTTCTATTAAATAATTTTCGAAACAACACTTATTATTTCATTACTTTTTTTAATGGCTATTTTCTTACCTATGGCTTTACCTCCAACCGTTAAAGAAGAACAAATACTCGCAAGAAGGACATTCCATAACGATAAATTACCAGAACTTACCATATTAATTACTAAAACTCCAATTAAACTACCACTTAAAATACCACAAATGTCCCCGACAACATCATTACAAAAACTAGAAACACTACTGGCATTACGGATTAATCTAATAGCCATTTTAGCGCCCTTAATCTTTTGACTAGCTTTCGAATGAAATACCTTCTCATCCCCACTTAAAACAGCCGTTCCAATAATATCAAAGATAATGCCAATTAAAATAACCACTAAAATACAAATAATTAAAACAACATTATTAAATGTTCCTAAGTAGTTCGCAATTAAACTAAATATTATAGCTAAAACAAAAGTTAAAACAAACGCTACTAAAATCCAATGTTTTTTCATCTATTATCTCTAATCTTTCTACGCGTTAAACTAGGTCCTTTATCTAAAGATAAACTTTCTAATATAGCATGAGTATCTTCTTTAGTAATTATAGTAGAGGTAGCTCTATAAGTTCTAACTCCCATTTCATACAATTCCCCAGATTTTACTAAATCTTTTCGCCTATTTATTTCCTCAATTACTTTTTTATCTTCTCTAATTCTTTCCATATATCTCCTAAATTCCCCCATAAATAAAAAAAAATATGGTATATTATAAATCAATTTTATGGTTTAGGTCGAGTTGAATTTCTCTCTTTCCTACTATCAGTTACCCTTTAGCGATTTCTCTTTAAAGAAAAGAACTAAACGTCACCGTTTTAATTACTCGATTGCCACTTAATCCATACCTTAATACTTATAATACATACACTCTAGAGATTTTCTCAAACACCTAGGGATTGCCTTTATTCGCTTTTGCAGCAATAATTTCAATCAAATAGATCGTTGATATTCCTCATTACCACTCACGACAAGATATTATACTAATGACTTAGTAAAAGGAGCTTAGACTATATGCCATTATAATCGTTCCTTAAACTTAAAATTATATATTCACCCTAACCTGGGCGGAAAAAGCAAATACATAAAGTGTCTTAATCTATTAGTAGATTTTTAGCCCTACCTTCAGACAATATTGGTGACTAGAATAATGCACCACGTTATAAATTATACCAAATTTTTGAAATGATGTCAAATTTGCGTAAAAATGGTATCTAATAATAATTTATGCTTGAAATATCAAAAAATTAGTTTTACCTAATTTCTTTTTCGCATCTTTGTTAATATAAGTCCCCCTTTATAACTACAAACGTTAAAATCAACTTCCTCATCTTCTTTTATTTCTTCAGGTATCATAATACTTTGTTTTTCCGCATCACTTTTACTTATAGTATCTAATTCATAATGATTTAAAGAAGAAGTAGGAACTCCCATCTTTAATAGGCTTTCAATATAGGCATTATCAACAATACCATGATTATTTTTAAAACTTATAATATTCTCATAAGGATTATACCATAAAGGATGATTATAAATATCTTGTTCAATTCTTAAATAACTAGGGGCAATAGTTAAAAGATTAATTTTATCAAGACCCTCTAATTCAATTTTTTTAGAATCCATATATATAGCAAAATCTAAACTTAAGATATTTTTAACTAAATCGGAAAAATCTAATAAATCTTCTTTAATTATTTGAATAGGAAACCTCGGATTACCAATTCTATAAGCCCCATTAATTTTAACTATTTTAAGCCAATTGTCATAAAGACTATCTAAACTTAACTTATCTTTTAGTTTCTCCAGTAACTTATCTATATTACTAGACATTTTTTCATATTCTAAATATAAATTAACTTCCCCATTATCACTTAAGATAAGTGAAAAATAATAATCTAAAACTTTTTTATTATTGACTACACAATATTCTTTTAATTTATTAATTTTTTGATAAGTTTCTAAGTATTCTTTTTGTAATCCCAGTAATACTTTTTCCACTGTATAAATATTTTCCATTAGCCCTCCATCTATATTATATTAATTAAATAAAATTATTTTCATTTTTCGCGCGTTAAAATAAGCCCTTCTTTTTCTCTATAAATATTAAAAGATACTTTACCTTCTTCCTCTATTTTTTCCGGAATTATTATTCTTTGGCCTTCTGCATCACTTTTACTTATAACCTCAAGTTCATAAGGACTTAAAGAAGAAGTAGGAACATTCATATTTAAAAGTTTTTCTATATAGGCATTATTTAATACACCTTTATGATTTTTAAAACTTACAGTATTGTAATAAGGAGCATAATGCATTATTAAAGTATATGCATAATAAATTGCCAAACGTGATGAAATAATATCTATTGTATAGAAATTATCGTTATCTTTACTTTCTAGTTTTATTCCTTCCGTATTCATATTTTTAATAAAATCATAGTCAAAAATTAATTTAACTAAAGCCGAAAAATCTTCTAAATCTTCTTCATTAACTTGAATGGGAAATTTAGGATTAAGAATTTTATATTCCCCATTTTCTTCTTGAAATAAGGCTGCATTTACCCTTATTCTGTATAAATTTAACATTGATTTAATTTTATCTATTAATAAGATTAATTTACTAGGCTCTTTATCATAGATAAGAGATAAAATCTCATAATTGGTTTTATAATCTACAATAGGCATAAAATAATAGTCAAGAATTTTTTTATCCTTAACTAGACAATATTCTTTTAATTTATTTATCTTCTTTATATTTTCTAAATATTCTTTATGTAACCCCAAAAATACTCTTTCAACTGTATAAACACTCTCCATAAGTCCTCCTATCTTTAATTATAGCACACAAGATAAAAAGAAGAAAACCTTATTTTCTTTCTAGTTTTAACTTCTTTCCTTCTTCGTTACTATTTACAGCCATAACAAAGAATAAGTGGAAATAATCACTTATTTTTTGATGTATATAACTGAGTAAAAGTA
>CANRAA010000059.1 GCA_947628485.1 uncultured Bacilli bacterium
TATGGCCTGTGGAGGAGTAAGATCCAATGAAGCAGGAAAGATAAGCCGTGAGGCTTATCAAGGTGAAACGAAATAAAATTTATTTATTGAGTTTTACTTATTGTTCTGATAGAATACTTTGGAAGGAAGTGATATTATGCATTTACCAGATTTAAATATTGCTAAAGATAGAAGTAGTAAAGATAATAAATATATAAAGTTAAAAGAAGATTATAAAGAAGTTTTTAAAGGGAAAAAGTATTTTTTAAGAACTTATGGTTGTCAAATGAACGTGCATGATAGTGAGGCGATTAGAAGTTATCTTGAAACTTTAGGATTTGAGAGTACCGAAAAAATAGAAGATGCTAATGTGGTAGTATTAAATACTTGTGCCATCAGAGAAAATGCTCGAGATAAAGTAGTGGGCTTTTTAGGTAAATGTCATTATTTAAAGAAAAATAAAGAAGATTTTAAAATAGTTTTAACAGGATGTATGAGTGAACAACCAGATTTTATTAAGGATATTTTAGATAAGCATAAATATATTGATATTGTTATAGGAACGCATAATATTCATGAGTTACCTAAGTTATTATTAGAAAATAATTCGAAACAAGAAATAGAGGTATATTCGAATAGTGATGAAGTAATTGAAGGAATGAATTATGAAAGAGATTCTAAATATACGGCTTGGGTTAATATTATGTATGGGTGTGATAAGTTTTGTACTTATTGTATAGTGCCTTATACCAGAGGAAGAGAAAGAAGTCGGAAGTTAGAAGATATAATTCGAGAAGTAGAAGATTTAATTAAAAAAGGTTACTTAGAAGTAACTTTACTTGGTCAAAATGTTAATGCTTATGGGATTGATATTGGAACTACTTTTAGTCATTTGTTAGAATGTGTGGCTAAGACCGGAATTAAAAGAGTAAGATTTGTGACTAGTCATCCTTGGAATTTTACCGATGAAATGATTGAGGTTATTAGTAAATATGAAAATATAATGCCTTATATTCATTTGCCACTACAATCAGGTAGTGATAATATTTTAAAAAGAATGAATAGAAGATATACTAAGGAAGAATATTTAAAATTATTTAAGAAAATGAAAGAAAGAATACCTAATGTAGCTATTACGACCGATATTATTGTCGGATTTCCTAATGAAACTAGGGAAGACTTTGAAGAAACTTTAGATGTCGTAAAGAAATGTGAATTTGATGGAGCTTATACGTTTATCTTTTCGCCAAGAGTAGGAACACCCGCGGCTTTAATGGAAGATAAAATTCCTATGAAAGAGAAAGAAGAAAGATTACAAGAATTAAATAATTTAGTAAACTTTTATTCTAATAAAAGTAATCAAAAGTTACTTGGTAAAACTGTGGAAGTTTTAATATTAGGAGAAAGTGAAAAAGATAGAAGTAAAGTCTATGGTTATACTGATACGATGAAACTTGTAAATGTTACTGGTAGTAAAGATATTATTGGTAGTATTGTAAAAGTAAAAATAACGGATGCGAAAAGTTTTAGTTTAGATGGGGAATATGTAAATTAACAAATGGTTGACAATATTGGTTACAGTTTGCCATAGAATTAAATACATAGTATAATATTATTAGCCAAAGAGGTGAATTATTTTGAATAAAATAAAAAAAATATGGACAGAGAACAAAGTATTATTTGTTCTAGGAGTCATTTTAATTGTTTGTTTAATGGTCTTTTTAGGAGTATCTATTAAGTATTTCTATGGTTCTAATACCAATAAATATGGAAGTAGACTTGATAGTATTAAAGATACCCCATTAAGTGAAGAATTATTTAAAGATATTGAAAGTAAATTAAAGGAAAATGAGAAAGTAAGTAAGGTAACTTCTAATTTACAAGGTAAAGTAGTTTATATTACCATTACTTTTAATGACGGTACAACTTTAGATGAAGCGAAAACAATTGCGGAAGAAGTCATTCCTTTATTTAATGAAGATGAACTTAAATTATATGATATTGAACTTACCGTAAAATCAAATGAATTTACTTTAATGGGAGCTCATAACTCTAATGGTAGTGGCACAACAGTATGGGCTAACAATAATGTTAAAGAAAGTAATGAATAATTATGAAAAAGAAAAAATTGTTTATTATAACGCCCATAATTATCCTATTATTAGGTATTGGCATCTTTATTGTAATTAAAAATCTGACTAATGAAAGTAATTTAACTAGTGAAGAACGAACTTGGATTAATAGTAATATAAATAATGTTCAAAATGTTTATGTCGTTAAAGATGAAAACATCTTTAGTAAAGATGGTCATGGGGTTTTCTATGACTTTCTAGAGGACTTCAAGTCCGAATATGGGATTAATGTTAATGTCGTTTCCACGAATGCTTTAAGTACGCAAGCTGGGGTTAATTTAAATTATACTCATGAATTAAATAACGATAATTTAGTTTTTCTTACCGACCATTATGTTATTTTAAGTAAAGATAAAACTTTCTTTAATCAAAACTCAGATTTAGAAGGTTTAACAATTGGGATTTTAAATGAAGATAGGAGTGTTATTAGCACTTATTTAAAGGGGGAAAATATTACTTTAAATGGTTATGATGAGTTGGAGGAACTATTTACATCTTTAGACTCTAAAGAAAAATATATTATTTTACCGAGAATAAAATATTTAGATGAAATATTAACTCGTAATTTAAATATTGCATATCATTTAAGTGATATTAATACTTATTATTATCTATCTGGAAGTGGCGATATTTTTAGTAGTATCTTAGAAAAATATTATCATAAATGGGAAGATAAAAATTTAAATAAATATCTTAAAGAAGAAGAATTTAAAATATTTACGAAGTCTTTAAATATTAGTGATAAAGAAATTGATAAACTACTTTCGGTTAATTACAACTATGCTTTCATTAATAATAGCCCTTATGAAGTTATTATGAGTGGTAATTATGGGGGAATAATTGCCGAATACCTTCAAGAATTTAGTAAGTTTAGTGGCATTTTCTTTAATGTTACTAAATATAGTAATGAAACTAAGTTAGTTAATGCTCTTAACCGCAATAAAGTCGATATGTATTTTGATTTTAATACAGGTATTAATTCTAACTATTTAAAAAGTGAGACAGGTATTGTGAGTACCATGTCGATTATTGCCCATTATAACAATTTAAAAGTTATTAATTCCGTATATGGTTTACAAGGGGAAACTGTTTATGTGGAAAAGGGTAGTGTTTTAGAAAATTATTTAAATAGTATTGGTAATATTAATATTAAGACCTATGAAAATAATGAAGAATTATTTAAACTTAATCGGGAAAATGCGATTATTGTAATGGATACTTATATTTATAACTATTATCATAATAGTCGGCTTAATAATTATGTTAGTCGTTATGAAGATTATTTAAATAATGAATATTATTTTAGAATTAAAAGTGGTAATGAAACCTTAAAAACATTACTTGATAGATATATTAATTATTTAGATCCGCATACGGTTATTAATAATGGTATCACGAGTCATATGAAGACTGTTAGCCATGGAAGTATTTTAAATAATATTGCTATTTATTTCATCTTGAGTATTATTTTAGTTTTAGTAAGTGGTTTTATTGTTTATCATAATTCTAAAAAAATTAGAATTGCGAGAAGACTTAAAAAAGATGATAAGATTAGATTTATTGATGAACTTACATGTCTAAAAAATAGAGCTTACTTAAGTGATTTTATGAAAACTTGGAGTAATAATACGATATATCCGCAAACGATAATAGTCGTTGATTTAAATCGTCTTCAAGAAATAAATGATAAGTATGGGGTAAGTGAAGGAGATAAACAAATTCAAGCGGCGGCGAATGCCCTTATAAAAACCCAACTAGATAATAGTGAGTTAATGCGTAGTGATGGTAATGAGTTTGTTATTTATACAGTAGGATACTCTCAAAAACAAATTATTAATTATATTCATAAATTAAATAAAGAATTAGGTAAACTTCCTTATAACTTTGGCGCGGAATTTGGCTATAGTATGATTTTAAATAATTTAAAAACTATTGAAGATGCCTTAACGGAAGCTACCATGGATATGAAAAATAAAAAGGTAAGTGGTAAATAATGAAGAAAAGAGTTACCAAAGTAAAAAAGAAAATAAATGAGTTTGTCCAAAACTTTGTGAAAGTTATAAGACGAAGTGATATGATTGTGTTACCCGGTAATATTGCTTTCTTCTTAGTTTTAGCCATTATCCCGGCATTAGGATTAATTTCTTATGCGGCTTCCATGTTAAATTTATCGGTTTCTGTTTTATATGATTTTATTGCTAATTCTTTTTCCAAAGAAATGGCTAATCTAATTCTAGGCGTAAACTTAAGTAATAATTCCGGTATTCATTTCTTTATTACGGTTATCATCGGTTTTTATATCGCGAGTAATGGAGCGGACTCTATTATTACGGCCAGTAATACCATTTATGGAATTGAAAACAAAAATTGGTTAAAAAGAAGATTAAAAGCTTTTGGAATGACTTTCTTACTTGTTTTACTATTAGTCTTCATGTTAATTGTTCCCGTATTTGGTAATTTAATTATTGATTTAATTCAAGAAGTTAATTTAAATTCGGCGATAACTTTAAGAATAGTTCAAATATTTGATTTAATTAAAGGTCCGGTATCTTGGCTTATTATGTTTATTATCATTAGAATTATTTATGCGGTGGCTCCGGATAAACCTCATAAAGATAGAGTAATCAATTATGGCGCTTTATTTACCACGGTTGGTTGGGTAATTGTTACCATCATTTATTCTTGGTATGTTACAAGTTATGCTGAATATCAAGCCCTATATGGTGGTCTTGCTTCCATTGTGGTCTTAATGATTTGGATTTATATTTTGTCTTATATATTTACGGTGGGCATTGCTTTAAATAATCAAAAAGATGATGATAATTTACTAAAAAATGGCACGATAAAAGAAGATAAATAGTTCATAATAGAATATGTACACAGGTATTACTTAGTACATATTTTATTTTGATATCAATCTAGTATTTTTTACTAACGATATTAAAAAGTAATACTTAAAAAGGAAGTCAAATTCCTTTTTTTGTGTTATACTTTAAGTTAGGTGAAGTAAGATGCAAAAGTTAAAATTAAATCGTAATATCATAGGTTTAATTGGCTGTACATGTATTAATAATATATTATATATGTTTTTAAATACTTTTATGGTGGCTTATTTTATAACTTTAACTAATTATGATTATCGTTTAATTTCTCTTTATTATATAATGTCATTTATTTTCATTATGTTAACATCTTTACTATTGGGAAGAATTATTAAAAATAAAAGTCAAGTTGGGATATTTCGCCTAGGTATTCTAATGTACTCTTTTTATATTTTATTAATTGCTTTTTTAAAGGAGAGAATAGTAGATTATTATCTTTATTTAGGTTCTTTTTATGGAGTAGTGCAAGGACTATTTTGGAGTGCGGGGCATGCTTTAATTAATGAGTATACAACAAAGGAAGAAAATGACTTTATTTCTCTAAGGTCCATTATAAGTGAAATATTACAGGTAATTATTCCTCTTATTTTAGGAGTATCGATTGAGTTTACATCATTTCCTTATATTGCTAAAATTATTCTTTTACTTTCTTTTTTCCAATTTTCTTTTTCTCTTCTTATTCAAGATAAGAAAAAGATTGTTAAACAAAAATATGATTTAAAAAAGTATATTCATTTTATTAAAGATAATCAAAATTTTAAAGTGTTTTATAAGTTAATTGCTTGTGATGGAATAATTAGTTATCTTTTAGATACTCTAATTACTATTTTAATTGTTATGACTTTTAAGACTTCTTTGAATTTAGGAATACTTACGACTGTTTTTTCTTTCTGCTCAATTGTCTCGGTTTATATTTTCCAAAAAAGATTAAATAACCCTAAAAATATTAGTATAGTTAGCGCTATATGTATGATTATTAGTACTCTTATTTTACTAATTTCTATTAATAAAGCCACCATTATTATTTATGAATTATGTGAAAGCGTTTTCTTAGTTTTATTAATTAATAAAGCTGAGACTAAAAGATATGAGGTAATAAATAAAGATAAAGAAGTAATGCACAATTATTTAGTAGAACATCAAGTTTTGGCGGAAATTTCTTTAAATATATCAAGAATATTAGCTTATATAATTCTATTCATAGCCAGTTTAATTAATAGTATGGTGATTTTTAAAATTCTTTTGGCTATTGTTTCCTTATTTATTATATTATATTGTTCTCTAATGAATAAACTAGACGATTAAATGTGAAAATTTTATGAAATTAGCACTCGGGTGTTGCAATTGCTAAAATTTGTGCTATAATTATAGATGTAAAGGACATAAAGATTGCCTTTTACGGGTATTATAATTATATAAAATATAAAAGGAGATGATTGTTATATGATGATGATACCAAGAAGAGATAGTTTTGATTTATGGGAGGAGTTATTTAAAGATCCATTCTTCAGTCCAAGAGAAAGTAAAGTAATGCGTACTGACATTAAAGAAAACAAACATGATTATAGCATTATTATGGATTTACCAGGCTATGAGAAAGAAGATATTAAAGTTGATATCGACAATGGTTATTTAAATGTTACAGCTTCAATGAATAAAAGCAATGATGAAGAAGAAAAAGGCAAATTTGTAAGAAGAGAAAGATATTTTGGAGAATGTTCTCGTAGCTTCTATGTTGGAGATGAAGTTAGTGATAAAGATATTAAAGCTTCATTTAAAAATGGTATCTTAACACTTACTGTTCCAAAGGTTGAAGAAACTAAAGAAATTCCTGAAAAGAAATATATTGATATTGACTAATTAGAAATAACTTTAATAGAAAAGGTGCTTAGGCATCTTTTTTTATGGGCTTTTTACAACAAATATGTTATTTTTTTAAAGAAATTTTACGAAAAAAAAGGAAATAAAAGAAAAAAGTTTAATATTAATAGTGAAGGGAGGAAAAATACGACTTAAATTTTAATATCAAAAAAAGAATAAAAAAGGTTGATTAGTTAGATAAAATGAAGGAGGAGATTTAATGCTAGCAGAAGAAATTAAAAATGAATTAGAAGAACAAAATGAAGAAAATAAATTTTATCATTTAAAATATGATAGAGTATTTAAAAAAGTAGTAGATGTTAATCCCGAAGTATTAGAGAAAGTACTAACGGATATCTTAGAAGAAGAAGTAAAAATAATAAGTTTTGTACTGATAGTGCTAATATAAAAATGTAGGAAAAAACGAATATAAAAATGTCGAAAAACCTACAAAATTATATTAGCAC
>CANRAA010000060.1 GCA_947628485.1 uncultured Bacilli bacterium
GTACCAATTTTTTATTGTATTTACTTTTCCATTTTAGTTCCTTATTTTGCTAGTTGCATTTACTTTTCCAATTCACCTTATTTAAGACATTATCTATTTTATCTATGGCTTCATTTACTTTATCTTCATCTGGTAACATTACATATAACTTACTTGATTTATAAGAATAAGTATAATCATAAGCATCTTCACCAGTTAAGATATTGCTTTCAATTTGCCAACTACGAGGACTTTGAATTTCTTTTTTAACAAAACCTAACATTTCACTTTTCGTGGCATTAGTCATAAATGAACCATCTAAAGTTTTTAATAGCTCGTTATATTTAACAATTATCTCTTTACTTCTTACTTTATTAATGAAAGCCTCTAGGACTTTTATTTGATTTTTACCTCTTCCTAGATCTCCTCCAGTTACATGATGTCTTTCTCTTACAAAAGATAAGGCTCTTTCGCCATCTAAAGTAATTTCCCCTTTTGGATATTTAAATTTATCTTCCGAAATAAATGTTTCATCATTATAAACTGTTACTCCTCCAAGAACATCGACAGCCTTTATAACAGAAGTAAAATTAACTCTTAAATAATAATTAATTTTGGTATCTAATAATTTTTCAATGGCATAAATACTTGTATCAATACCATATAATCCGGCATGAGTTAGTTTATCTTTTTCACTCGCTTTATTAATATTGACATAATAATCTCTAGGTATCCAAGTAATTAATACTTTTTCGGTTTTGGGATTAACTGTTACTAAAATATTAACATCACTTCTTGAAGTTTGATTAATTTTACCAAAGGTATCAATACCACTTATATAAACATTAAATGGTTCTTTATTAATATTTATGGCTTCTTCAATATTTTCAATATCATCTTTAATAGCTATTTGATAAATATTCTTTAAATTATTATATTCTTCTTCATTATTTTCTTTAACTAAAGATAGTTCACTATCTTCTAAGATAATACCTGATACTTCTTCTTCCATTAAGTTATTAACTAGGGCAAAAGTATCATCAAAATCTTTATATTCGGGAACTATTTTTTTCTCTAAATCATTCTTTAGTGAAGTATCCATACTTACTTCATTAACGCCGATTACTTCCCCATCTAAATCCTTAATACTTTTAAAAGTACTATTATTTAAAACTAAGACATTATAAGTTTTTAAATCAAAGTTATCTTTATTTAAGTTAAATAAAAAGCCAACTGTATTAAATAAATAGACTTCACCCATTAAAGAGATGCTTATTAAAACTATACTTAAAGTATACCCGGCAAGTCTAATTATGCGCATCCGATTAAAGTTTAAACTAGATATTCCCCACACAATAAAGATGGCTAAAATAGTTCCCCCGATTAGCCAAATAGTGGGAATAACATTTAAATATAAAATTAATCCAAATAAAATAGTTAGAGCAATAACTAAAATAAAAGTCATCAACTTACTAATTTTTCTTCTTTTTCGTCTTTTGTTTTCTCTTTTTTCTCTCATGGGGCACTCCCTTATTTTAATTATACAAAAGTATTTTGAAAGAAAAAAGTAAGCGTTATTTATTTAACACTTACTTGACTAATTATTTAATTATCTTTTTACCTCCAATTAAAGTATTAAAGTTTCTTTTAAAGTAATCAAATAGATTGGCTTTTTCGATATCTTTATTAACCGTAATAGGTACTTCTTTTAAGATATTACCTTCATTATCGATTATTTCCGCAGTTCCTACTTTTTCTCCTTTTTTAAGGGGAGCCACTAACTTTTCTACTTTAACATTAATCGTATATTCTTTTTCCTTTTCATTGACATTTAAAAGCTCTGTCGCGTCCTCAAGTAAAATAAGTTTAACTGTTTCTTCTTTTCCTCTTTCCACTCTTTCTTCCGTTATTACTTTATCTTTCTCATAAATATTTTTAATTTTATAAGAATTAAAACCATAATTTAGAAGTTTAACCGTATCACTAGTTCGATTATCGGGAGTATCAACACCCATAACAACACTTATAAGACGCATGTTATTTTTCTTAGCAGTCGCTGTTAAACAATAACCGGCAGTTTCGGTAAATCCCGTTTTTAAACCATCTACATCGGGATAAAATCTTACTAATTTATTAGTATTTACAAGCCACGTCGATGAACCATCCGGTCTTTGTAAATAATCTTCATAAATACTGGTAAATTTTAAAATTTCGGGATAATTATTGATTAAATAAGTAGCCATTAAAGACATATCTTTAGCACACGAATAATGTCCTTCGGCATCAAGGCCATGAGGATTGACAAAATTAGTATTGATGCATCCTAAACTTTTACATTTTTCGTTCATCATCGAAACAAATTTTTCTTTGGTTCCCCCTACTTTTTCACTCATAGCGACAACGGCATCGTTTGCTGAAGATACCGCGATGGCCTTTAGAAGTTCTTCTACTTTATAGGTATCTCCCGTATTTAAATAAACTTGACTTCCACCCATGGAACTGGCATTTTCGGAAATTATAACTTTATCATCAAGTTTTAGATTACCATCATTTATGGCATCCATTATTAATATCATACTCATTATTTTCGTCATACTAGCAGGAGCCCTTCTTAAATCCGCATCTTTTTCAAATAATACTTTGCCGGTTGAAGCCTCCACTAAAATGGCACTTTCACTATATTCCGTAATGTTCTCCGCAACAACTTTCGAACATAATAAAAAGAAAAAACTAAATAAAATTAATCCTTTTTTCATCAAACACCTCTTAATAATAAGTATGCTTAAATATAAAAGAATATTTATTTAGTTTCATCTTTCTTTTGATATAAAATTAAGTTTTCCCCTTTAACTAAATAAGACTTACTAGCCAGTTTCAACATTGGCTCATCCGATAAAGAGTCCGAATAGGCTTCCAAAACAGAAATATTCCCAAATTCTTCTTTTAATCTTCTCACCTTCTCTTCGCCCTTACAATTAAAGCCAATAATCTTCCCTTCCTTCACATCATATTTGGTAGCAATCACATTATTAATTCCTAACTTATGGCAAAAAGGAACAACGATAAAATCAAAAGTAGCGGAGATGACAATATCACTTTCTTTTTGTCTATTTAAATAAAATCCTTTAATGTGTTTTAAATTATGAAAAATAAATTTATTAACATACTCCTCCAAACTCGGAATACTTTTTACAAAACTAAAGATAGCACTTTTAATATTTCCTAAATCTTCCTTTTTTATTTTTAAACTTAATCCTTTAAATAAACAAGGAATTACTTTAATGGGATGACGAACTAAAGAATAAACAATAAACTTATAAGAAGAATCTCCCTTTAAAATTGTATTATCAAAGTCATATATATTCATTTAATCCTCCCAACGGAAATTTCTAATTTCTTCTAAGTCGATACCTTCTTCTTGAATATATTTTTCATGTTCTCTTAGTTTTTTATACATTAAATTACGTAGTCTTAAAACATCTTCGTTTTCGTCCACATATTTTAAAACATCTAAGACTAAATGATAACGATCAATTTTATTTTGAACTCGCATATCAAAAGCTGTCGTAATTGTTCCTTCTTCTAAATAACCATGAACATGGAAATTTCTATTTTCTCTATTATAAGTCAGTTCATGAATAATATTTGGATAACCATGATAAGCAAAAATAACATGTTTATCTTTGGTAAATATTTGGTTAAATTCACTATCTGTTAAACCATGCGGATGAATAGTATTTTTTTGAAGTCGCATTAAATCAATAACATTAACGACTCTAAATTTGATTTTGGGAGCATACTCTTTTAAGATTTTTGCGGCGGCGATTACTTCTAAGTTGGGCGTATCTCCACAACTGGCTAGAACTATATCAGGTTTATTTGGTTTATTGGAAGCAAAAGTAAAGATACCTATACCTTTTTTACAATGTTTTTTAGCTTCATCCATAGAAAGCCATTGTAAAGATGGATGCTTACTAGCCACCACGACATTGATATAATTTTTACTTCTTATAATATGGTCAACAGTGGAAAGTAAAGTATTGGTATCAATTGGAAAGTATACTCTTGCAATATCGGCTTTCTTCGTAATAATATGATTGATAAATCCGGGATCTTGATGCGTATAACCATTATGGTCTTGTTGCCATGTATGACTGGTTAAAATATAATTTAAAGAAGCAATCGGTGCTCGCCATGGTATTTCTTTCGTTACTTTCAACCATTTTGCATGTTGACTAGTCATGGAGTCTATAATTCTAATAAAAGCTTCATAACTATGAAATATACCATGTCTTCCCGTTAAAAGATAACCCTCTAAAAGACCTTCACAAAAATGTTCCGATAAGAAACTGTCAAATATATTACCCTCATCACACAAAAATTCGTCACTAGCTAAAGTTTTAGCATTCCATTTCCGGTCCGTAACCGCAAAAACATTATTAAGTCGATTAGATAAGGCCTCATCTGGTCCAAAGATTTTAAAATTATGCCGATTAAGTTTAATAACATCTCTTAAGTAACTACCTAAAACGCGCATATCTTCGGAATAAGTCTTACCTCTTACTATATCAACGCGATAATTAGTATAATCTGGAACTTTTAATTCTTTTAATAAAAGCCCCCCATTAGCGTATAAACTTGCACTCATTCTCTTAGTACCCTTTGGACATAAGGTAAGTATTTCTTTTTTTATTTTTCCGTTTTCTTCAAATAACTCTTCCGGATGGTAACTTTTAAGCCATGAAGTAAGTAAACTTAAATCTTTTTCCGGATTTTGAAAAGAAATCGGAATTTGGTGAGCTCTAAAAGAACCTTCGATAGTTTTCTTTTCCACAGTTTTAGGACAAGTCCAACCCTTTTTACTATGCAAAATAAGCATTGGATATTTAGGTCTTTTAAATTCTTTATTTTTGGCATCTTCCTTTATCTTTTGAATTTTACTAACCGCTTTATCTAAAGCACTAGCCATTACTTCATGATAATTATCACAATCCGTAACATCAACATCAATAACATCCCAACCACAACCAGCAAAAAAACTATTTCTCTCCTCGTCACTAATCCGCGCCATGATAGTTGGACTAGCAATTTTATAACCATTTAAATGTAAGATTGGTAAAACTATTCCATCTTTTTTCGGATTAATAAATTTATTACCATGCCAAGAAGTAGCAAGGGCTCCTGTCTCAGCCTCACCATCGCCAATAACACAAGCCACAATTAGATTAGGATTATCTAAAACAGCTCCAAAAGAATGGGCTAAACTATAACCAAGTTCGCCACCTTCATTAATACTTCCTGGTACTTCGGGTGCTACATGACTAGAAGTTCCCCCGGGAAAAGAAAATGATTTAAATAATTTTTGTAATCCCGCTTCATCCTTCGTAATATTTGGATAAGCCTCGGTATAAGTTCCTTCAATATAAGCATTTGCAATTAAGGCCTCTCCACTATGACCAGGACCAGACACATATATCATATTTAAATTATATTTATTAATAATTCTATTTAAATGGGTATAAATAAAGTTTTGTCCTGGAGCACTTCCCCAATGTCCTACTAATTTATTTTTAATATCACTTCTTTTTAAATCTCTTTTAAGTAAAGGATTATCTTTTAAATAAAGCATCCCCACTGACATATAATTACA
This sequence comes from uncultured Bacilli bacterium, assembly GCA_947628485.1. Taxonomy (GTDB): domain Bacteria; phylum Bacillota_I; class Bacilli_A; order RF39; family UBA660; genus SIG200. The sequence goes on from CANRAA010000060.1 coordinate 5,630, forward strand.
AACTCTAAAATATTTATCTAATAATTCTACTTCTTTTTTTGTAAGTGCCATTTATTATCACCTATTATAATTATAGAAGAAAACTTAAATTAAAACAAGAATAACTAAAAAAAGAAATATATATTTGACTATATTTCTTCATGAATTTATTATAAATGGATGTTCTTCTGTTCCTTGGCCTGTTACTTTAATTGTATTTACTAGATAGAAGATAGGTCGAATTTCCATCGATGTGTTCGCTCGCTCGTCCCTATCGGCCATCAATACACCAAGATAATGAACCAACCACACAAGACCGTCACCATATTTACTCATTGTCCATTCACTATAGCTACTATTACTTGTAGTTGCACCATGAGTTATATGTAACCAACTATTTGTACTATATGGTTGATTCCCTACATATGTCCATGAATTATAATAATCACTTGCATACATTAATCCTATTGGGTATGAATTATCTGTTAATGGTGATACCTCTTGTTCTGGTGGACATTCAAAAGAAATATCACAAGAAAATTTTACATCTCCTTTGTACCATTTAACACTTTTGATTAAATTTCGTATTCTTATATCTAACAAACTTCTATTATTATAAAATAATGTATTATTTAATTTCTTTTGTAAATCCGCCGCATCCCAATCAGTGTCTATATATGAACTATTATGCCATTGATATCGTCCTATTGATATGGCTTTGATTACTTTTATTTGACCTTTGTCTATGCCTAGAGTACCACTTTCACTTCCATCTGCTATACCTATTATTCTATACATGTATTTGTTTTTATCATCATCTGTTTGACATGTATTTCCTTCAGGTCCTAAACATATAAAATTATTATCTACTTCTTGGTATGTTCCTTTGTATCTATACAAGCCATTGACTTCATCTGTTTGTAAAGTTTGAACTCCATTTGCACCTTTTTCATATTTTCTTAAATAATCTATTAGATTATTTAATTTTGTTTTAAATGTATAATTATATTTACTGGATATTCCACTATTGCTTGCTTTGTCTTTAGCATATATGTAGTATGTATATTCTGTTCCAGCTTGTAATTTTGTTAATGATATACTTCCATTATTTTGACATGTTCCTTCACCACTTGAATTTTGGGAATAACAATATTGTGTTATTCCACTTGTTGTATCATTAGCTGTTACTGTCAACTACCACGTACTGGAAGTACGTGGCTTATTTCAGGTACTGGAAGTACATTTAGCGAGTAAACTCGCTTAACCTACTATTTTAAATGTTTCTTCGTATTCATCGTCTTGATTTTCGATA
>CANRAA010000061.1 GCA_947628485.1 uncultured Bacilli bacterium
TCTATTCTTGGTTTAAAGTTTCCTACTTTACCATTAAATATTTGGACTGGGTCTGTTACACTATTATAATAAGCATGAGTATCTTTTACTGCTACATTTATTATTGTTATTACTAACAGTAATGTTATAACCCCTACTAATGTTATTCCTTCTTTACTCTTGATTATTTCTTTTACTTTATTTATTTTTTCTTTTATATTATCTTTTAAAGTTTTTAATTTATCTTTTAAAATATTAAGTTTATCTTTTAAGTTATTTGGTATGAATACTAATGATATTAGGGTGTTACAATAACCCCCCCCCGATGCTACTTATTAGAACTACTAACATAGATATTGCTACATATAGTACTAAATTTTTATTCTCTTTCTTCATACTCTTACCTCTTTTATATTATTTATAATTATTATTCTTTTATTCAATTGTTGTAAATGCCGAATGCTTAACACAAATAAAAATGTATTTTGTGTACCTTATATTTAAATCTTAAACCAAATTACAATATTAGTCAATAAAAATTTTTTATAAATGTAAAAGCAAGTATAAAAAACTGCCTTTGTTCGCTTGTTTTGGTTTCAATTATGATATATAATTATTAGTAGGAATACTTGATAGTTGGGTGATTGCCAAACTTCGAAAACGAGGGAGGTGATAATATGAACAAGAAAGATTTGTTAATCTTATCTCAAGTAATCCTTATCTTCTTATTAGTATTATTACTCTTTGTAGTTATAATATAAAAGAAAATCACCTAACTCAACAATGATTTAGGTGAACCCATGTGGCAACACCCAACACGAGAATATTAAGTGTTCCTTTTTTATTTTATGTAATATTTTTTTGACATATACATAATACCACAAATCCTATTGTTTTACAAGATATACGACCTATTTAAGTTTAAGTAACTTTTGCCAAGTCTTTGCTCTTTTCGTAATTATACCATCAGTTACACAATCATTATCTTTTTGAAAGTTCTTAACTGCTTTAGTAAAATTGGAACCCGCAATACCATCTATTTTACCAACTTCGGTATAGCCAATATTATAAAGATATTCTTGAATAACTTTAACTATAGGATGTTTACGATTAGTTTTACTAGAAACGGTAATCGTATTTTTTAAAGTGTTAGGTCCCGCAATGCCATCTTGATTAACCTTTAAAACTCTTTGAACATTTAAAACAAAATTTTTATAATAATCATTATCGATAACAATATTAAAGTTTTTTTCTCCTAATAGATATGGAAGTGGGTCAATTACTTTACCGTTTTTATCTAAAACTCCAAAATGTAGATGGGCCCCACTACTATTACCGGTATTACCCATAGTTCCAATAATATCCCCTTTTCTTACAATATCACCTTTTTTAACTAAAATGCTTTTATCTTTTAAATGAAGATAACGACTAACAAAGTTATTAGCGTGTTTAATTTCGACATAATTACCCGCACTTTTAGATTTTTTACTCGTTATAACTACGCCATCAGCAATTGCCACCACTTTATCAATACTTTTATTTTTACCAATTAAATCAATACCATTATGAGTACGACTGTCATTTCTTGTTTTATAATCACTGGTTAAATAATAGACTCCTTTTTCTAAAACATCATTTTGAATATTATTAATAATTACACTCAAAATAAAACCCCTCCTTTAATAAGTTATGCAAAAACTTATATTAGGAGTGGGCTTTTAAACTAATTTAAATAAAACATAGAATAAGAATACGGTTAGTATTATGTAGACAATGCCACCATTAATCATTTCAGCTTTACTACTTTTATATTTAAGACCAACCATCATTGTCGAAAGATAACCGCCAAGTAATCCCCCAATATGGGCGGCATTATCAATTCCTTTTAAAGTAAAACCTAAAATTAAGTTTAGAACAATGATGGGAATTAACTCTCTTGTTAAAGTATTTGATAAATAAAGACGATAGTGATAACCAAAGTATAATAAAGAACCCATTAAACCAAAGATAGCTCCAGAGGCTCCAATAGATATGGAATCACTAAAGAAGACTATACTAAATAAACTACCCATAAAAGCACTTAATAAATAGATAATTAGAAATTTCCATCTACCAATAAATGTTTCTACTTGACTACCTACAACCCATAATGAATACATATTAACAAGTAAATGAATAACCGAACCATGTAAGAAAGCATTGGTAATAAGACGGTAATACTCTCCTCCTAAAACTAAACCTCTATTATTAGCTCCCAATAATATTAAAGACTTTGTAAAATTATCGGTATATAAAAGAGTTACAATATAAAGTAAAATATTAAAGATAATTAAGGCTTTAGTAACCACAATTGGTTTTGGAGAAAAGATATCTTCATATTTACTATTTTCTTTTTCCGTTTTCTTATTAATATCTTCCGTAACGTGAATAATTTCATCTAAATTACCGGTATGTTTAAATCTACTAGTTTTAATCTTTGGAAAACTTTCTCCTAGAGATTTATTTTTCTTAACATCACTAATAGAAGTAACATTCACCGTATCTATTGATTTATCTACTTGATCTAGTTTAACGGCGTTACCTAAATCTAGGCAAATATTTAAAACATTCATTTTTAAAGATAAAGTTTTTTTCTTAATTTGTTTAATAACAAAACGCATCTTAAAAATATCGAATTTATATTGTTCTTCGTTATGAATATATTTAGAATTAATCCTGACTATTTTATATGGTCCTTCTAAATTTTCTAACCAAATTTCATTATTTGCTCCTTGCACATTAATTGGGGTATAATTTTCTTCAGTGACAAAATAATGCACTAAGCTCATAATTACTTCATCTTTATTATTTAAAATTATATTACTCATAAATAACCTCTTTCATATTATTTTACCCTTTTTCATAATATTAGTAAAGGGTGATTTCAATGTATTTATTTTTTATGATTTATTTTGCGGTAATACTTTATATAACCATTCCGATTTGTAAAATTGTGTGGAATGATAAGTTAGATAATGATTTAACATTTTTACTGGTAGCCAATTATATTTTAATCTTTTTGCTTTCCATTTTATTTAGTTATCATTATCATTTAGTTTATAGTATTTTAGTTAGTTTATCTTTGATGGTATCTTCTTTCTTCTTAATAAGAAAAATGAAAAGTATTTTTGGAAGATATCAGGTCTTAAGTATTCCGTATTTTATCTTTACCATTTACATCTTTAGTTTTTTACTCACTCTTATCTAAATTATCTAGAAATTCTTTAAATGGAGCGGGAAGTTCACTTTTAAACTCCATTTTTTTTCTTGTTATAGGATGGGTAAATCTTAAGACTTTAGAATGTAAGAATTGCCCAAAAGAAGTAGATTCCCCTTTACCATAGACAGGATCATTAAAAATAGGATATCCAATATAGGATAAATGCACTCTTATTTGATGAGTTCTTCCCGTTTCTAAAACTAAACTTACCAAAGTGTAATCTTTATATCTTTTTAAAACTTTTAAATTAGTCCGGGCACTTTTACCATCCGCCATAACTTCCATTTTATTGAAGTTTGTTTTACTTCTGCCGATGGGAGCATCAATGTGGGCTGTTTCATAAGGAAAAGAACCTACTAAAAGAGCGTAATATTCCCGGTAAACTCTTTTATATTTAAAGTCTTCGGCTAAGATTTCGTGAGCTTTATTACTTTTACAAACAATCATTAAACCCGAGGTATCTTTATCTAGACGGTGCACAATGCCTACTCTAGCATTCCCTCCCACATCACTTAAATTATCGGTGTGATATTTAAGGCCATTTACAAGAGTATGTTCATAATTACCACTTCCGGGATGCACAACCAGACCACTGGGTTTATCAATAACCATTAAATCATCATCTTCATAGACAATATTAAGGTCCATTTCTTCAGGGTTTATATCTTGTTCTTTATTAATATTATCAGGTATTTCAACTTCATCATTAATTTTCGTTTTATAACTAGGTTTAACTACTTTACCATTTACAAAAATCTCCCCATTTTTTAAAGCCTCCGTTACTAGTTCTCTACTATAATCTGTATGAGTTCCTAAGTATTTATCAATTCTTTCATTTTCGGTATCTACCACAATCTTCATACTTCATCCTCCTTTTTAATCACGGCGATAAAAAGAAGAAATATACCACAAACAATAAAGATATCGGCAATATTAAAAACGGGAAAATCATAACCAAAAATTTTAAAATCAAAAAAATCAATGACATAACCATAAAGCATCCGATCAATTAAATTTCCCATAATTCCGCCATAAACAAAGGAAAATGCTAAAGTATTTCTTAAATTTATTTTAAAACGACTTTGATAAATAAGAAGGGCAATTAAAACAATAATAGTTATTATGATAATTATAATGGGATGCCCGGCTAAAATATTCCAAGAAGCTCCATCATTATATATTTTGGTTAAATAAAAGAAGTTTGGAATAATAACATTACTTTCATTTAAATTATAACTATTATCTATAAGTAATTTTGTTACTAAATCAATGATTAAAACAAAGACCGCAATTATAATAATTTTTTTCTTCATATTTATCACTATTTAATTATAACACGGAATTAAGAAAAAGAAAAAGGGGTTAACCATTTATAGTTCCACTAAGATAACATCTTCCCCTATTTTTTTAATTTTGGAAAAATCGAAGGAAGACTCTCCACCTCTAGTCATTTTTTTAATAAACTTTTTTTCTTCAGCCACAAAATAGATAATTTTTCCTGTCTCATCGATTTTAGCATCAATAATTCGTCCTAAATTATTGCCATTTCTTATATTTATAATATCTTTAACTTGTAAATCACTTAAAAGCATACCTTCCACCTTAGTATAAGTATATGTTATTTTATTAATTTTCGCACATTTTCAATCGCAGTTTTTTCAATCCTTGATACTTGGGCTTGACTAATACCTAAATCAGCCGCAATTTCCATTTGGGTTTTTCCCACAATAAAACGATTAATTAAAATTTCTTTTTCTCTTTCTTTTATTTTTTGTAAAGCTTTTCTTAGGGAAATTAACATATCTCTATCCGTATTAATATCTTTAATATCCGCAATTTGGTCGGATAAATAAATGGTATCTCCCCCATCATTATAGATTGGTTCAAAAATACTCATGGGGTCTTTCATCGCATCTAGGGCATAACCTATTTCATATTCATCAATGCCAAGTTCTTTGGAAATAACTTCATTCGGCGGAGTATTTCCATGAACACTTATATAATCATCTTGAAATCTTATTATTTTATAAGCTAAATCTTTTAGGCTACGACTTACTCTTACCGAGGTATTATCTCTTACATAACGCTTGATTTCCCCAATTATTAGAGGAACAGCATAAGTTGATAAACGAAGCCCTAAAGAGGTATCAAAATTATCAATGGCTTTAATTAAACCAATAACTCCCACTTGAAATAAATCGTCCATATTATATTTGGTATTATTAAATCTTTTTAAGATAGATAAAACTAATTTTAAGTTACCATTTACTAACTTGTTTTTAGCCTCACTATCCCCATTTTTCATTTTCTCAAATAACTCTAAAGTTTCTTTACTTGATAATACCTCAATTTCATTAGTATTTATACCTGTTATATCTACTTTATATTTTGCCATAATCTTACCTTTCAAAAAAATTATGGTTTATTTTTAAAGTTTTTATTCATTTATTTGTTTTTAGTTGTAAAATTATTAAATAATGGTATAATTAAATTAGGAAAACGCAAGGATGATGCGTTACCTATATTGAGGTTAGACTACTCCTATAAAGGGGTAGTTTGTTTTTATAATTAGTACAATAATGTACAAAAGTACAAAAACAATAAAGATTAATACTTTTACTAAAGTTTTCATCTTCATAAGCCTCATCTCCTTTCTTTCAAGATAGTATGAAGGGGTTCAACTATATGAACGAAAAGATATAGGTAACACAATCTTTCCTTGCGTCAGTTATTTATTTTAAACTACAAATAATCAAAAAGTCCAGAGAAGATTTTGACAAGTTTTGTCGTATTTTGTTGCATAAAATTATATTTTGTCGATTAATCGTTATTTTTGTAAAATATTTACTTTTAAACCAAAGTATTTTAAAATAAATAGTCATAAGAAGGTAAAATTAATGAATAGATTAAAAGAAATTAGAGAAGATAGAGATTTAAGCCAAAAAGAATTAAGTAAAATTCTTAATATTAATCAAGTTACTTATAGTTATTATGAGATAGGTAAAAGACAAATACCTATTGAAACTTTAAAAAGACTGGCTAGGTTTTATGATGTATCCGTAGATTATTTACTTTATATGACTGACGAAAGAAAACCTTATCCTAAAAGTAAAATTATAAATAAAGAATAGTAATATACTTTTTATTTATAATATGTTAAACTATTTATATATTAATTGATTGCATTGTGAAAAATATTTATTTGAGGAACATATTAGTCAATCATTTAAATCATCAAAATAGCGTTGTGAAGATTTATCGAGGAACACATCAGTCTATTTGTTGTTTAATTGAACAAAAGTAAAACTCGATAAATTAAAATTTATTTCGTTTCACCTTGATAAGCCTCACGGCTTATCTTTCCTGCTTCATTGGATGTTACTCCTCCACAGGCCATATCTCCGACAGTCGCTGCCGTACTTGTTTTTTATTTTATATTTTATTATTATTTAATTATTTTAATTTTGATATTTCTCTTTATAGTAACTTATTATTCCTTCATACATTATGTTTAGACTT
>CANRAA010000062.1 GCA_947628485.1 uncultured Bacilli bacterium
CGTTAGAAATCATAGTACAATGCTGTTATAAAACTTTTTATGTGCATAAAAACTTTCATAACTTGCTATACATTATATCAAACTTATTTGACATTACTAGCAAGAATTTCTTGCTACATAAAAATAGAGGGACTTTTGTAATTCCCTCTACCAACCACACAACGTGATCCAAAACCATAGCGGTTTTTGTAATAAAATATTATCACATTAACGAAAGTTGGTCAATTAGTTGTACGAAAAAATCGTACAACTAATTACCTTATTTTTTTAAATTTTCCTATTAACATTATTTAACATTTTTAAACTGACTACTAGATGTAGTCGGTTGTTTTCTTTCATTTTTAGTTGACTACAAATTGTAGTCAACTTACTATTTTTTCTATTGGTTAGTATTGTTAACCAGTTCATTTTCTATTTTGAGTAAGCATTTAAAAAACTATTTTTATTACTTAGATATTTTAATTTAAAGTGTTCCAATTTTAAAAGCAACTTACTTTCTTAATCACTTGCTTTTGGTTACACGATTTTTTCGTGTATTTCATTTTTGTATTATCTATAAAAAATACAAAAGAAAAACAAACCACACGTAAATGGTCTGCTTATAACCACTTATAGCATAAATCATTTTATTCCAATATACATTGCATGACCACACATTTCGATAATTTCTGGTTTTATAGAAGTTTCCTCAATTAAATTCATAATTTTATTAAATACTTTTTTATCTTCTATATTATATATATTATCTTCTTTTTCATAACCAATACCCCTTATAGATTTAATTTCTAATTTTTTATAATTACATTTTTCAAATAAACTTTCCAATTCTTTAACTGAGGGATAATATCCTTCTTGAAAACCTTTATTAGACAAATTATTAAATTTCCCCGTTTTAAATACTTTATCAAGATTATTTATATTAACTTGTTCAGGGTGTCTAAAGTATCTATCAATAATGGCTATACTTCCAGACAAATAAGGAATAAAACTAGCCAAAACCATTCCATTCTTTTTTAAAACTCTATTTACTTCTTTTAAGCATTGTTCTCTTTCTATTTCTTCTAAAAGATGATAAAGAGGTCCAAATAACAAGACAACATCAAATTCTTCGCTTTCATATAAAGATAAATCTAAAGCATTTACCACATCACAAGATATTATTTTATTTTCTTCCTTTGCATTTTGTTCTTTAGCTTGTTTTATTAAATCTTCTGATAAATCTGCCAAATAAACTTCATATCCTAATTTAGCTAAATAGAAACTATATACTCCTGCTCCTCCACCTAAATCTAATATTTTAGCCTTTTTAGGTAAGTGCTTTTCTAATATTCTTTTAGTCATTTCAAATTCTAATTTACCACTATTATCACTAAATAACCTATCTTTTTCATTAAATTCAGCATAATAATTTTTAATTTTTAAAAAATATGTCATTCTTTACTCCTTTAATAATTCCATTATACCATAACAAAAACAAACTTTATATATTATTAATTATTATTGTCACCTAAACTTTTTTTATTTTAATCAGTGTTGCTAACCAACTGACTTCTTTTTATCATTTGTAACTTTTTAAAATACACGATTTTTTAGTGCACTTCATTTTTTGTAGTATCTATAAATAACACAAAAGAAAACAAACCACAAAATGGTCTGTTTATAATAGTATCTTCTCTTTGTACTTCAATGGCTATGTGACTAAACTAAGAACTGGGTTGAGATGCGTGCCGATGTTTGACATTTGCAAGTATTACAACAATATCACTAGGAGATAACTTTTGAACCTTTTTTCCTCATTCTTGATAGGAAACTAGATTTTGTCAAATCTACTTTATTACTTTTTGTTCTTTATTTTTGCTTTATTTTGTACTAAACTACCAAATTCTGGATAAATTTGCAGTAATTTATCTATTGCACCTGTTACTCCTTGATTTTCAAAGCCAATATATTTATCAATTAAATCTGAATTATCCAGAGGTATATCTTTTGGCCTATTTGGATATCTATATATTATAATGTTCCCTTTTTGTTCTTCTTTTTTAAGAGTCTCTAATATATTGGGATAAAAAGTTTTTCTTAAAGGTATTATAGATTTTTCAAATGATATTACTTCTAGTGACCAGAGAAAATCATAATGATTAAAAGAACTACCATCTAATTCATATAGATATCCTTCTTTATCGTATAATTTTTTTAGTACGCCTTCTCTTCTTTCTACTAATTCGGGCTTACCATTTATATTAGATATTCTAGTATCTAAATCTCCATTGCCACGTCCCATAAATAATAGTGCTACTACTTTATTATCAGTTGCATAAATACATTCTTTTTGGTGAGTACTTTTGTGTGCTACTATTTCTTTTATATTTGAATTTGGACTTCCATGATAAACTATATTCATAATTTGATTATACTCCTAATTTATTATATTCTTCATCGGTTACTGGTTCTAACCACTCATTTGAAGTATCTTCTCCTGGTACTTCAACAGCTATATGACTAAACCAAGAACTGGGTTGGGCACCATGCCAATGTTTGACATTTGCAGGTATTACCACAATATCACCAGGAGATAGTTTTTGAACCTTTTTTCCCCATTCTTGATAATAACCATAACCGGCAATACAAATTAGAACTTGTCCGCCACCACTTTTAGCATGATGAATATGCCAATTATTTCGGCAAGATGGTTCAAATGTTACATTAGCAAAACTAATACCATGTTCCGTTTTGGCTAACATATTAAGATAACTTTGACCAATAAAATATTCTTTAAAAGCATCATTTGGATTTCCTAGTCCAAATATATTTAATTTATCAAATTCTTCTTTATTCATTTTTATCATCACTCCCATATACTTCTTCAATTAAAGGGAATGTACTCCAAGCCTTAGGCCATCCACAGTAAAATGATAATTGAGTTACTGCTTCTACTACTTCTTCTTTTGTAAGACCATGTTCTTTGCCAAGGAAAAGATGGCTTTTTAATTGGGGATATAATCCCATTGCAAATAATGCTGATATTGTTATTAAACTTCTATCTCGAGCTCCTAATTCATCTTCTCTTGACCAAACACGACCAAATAACACATCATCATTTAATTCGGCAAATAAAGGGGCAATATTACCTAACTTCTCTCTACCTGCTGTTTGTTTTTTCATAAAATTTCCTCCTCTAAACTTTTAAATTTTTCTACTTTCATACTTAAATGATATTTATTCCTTAAATCTGCTATTTTCCTCATCATTTCTGATTTATGGTGAATATCTAATGCTTCTTCGTCTTTCCATCTATCAATAAGCAAAACTGTTTCATTATCATCGAAGGGTAAGAAATATTCATATTTTAAATTACCAACTTCGGCTCTAACTCTATCTACAATGCCACTAGATATCATTTCATTAGCAAATTTTTTAGCATTACCATTTTCACCCTTATAATAAATATTAATAGTTATACTCATAACATCACCTATATAATCCAATTTGTTATATCACTATCTGATACATTACTTGTGAGTCTTTTGGCATCAACAAAATTAAGGTTACTATATGTATTTTTTAAAGTATTAAAACTGTTTATTACACTTGAACCACCTGATGTTGCAAATACATATATTTTTTTATTTTCCAAATTATTTTCTTCAATAAATGTATTAATAATTCTCGGGGCTAAATCCCACCATATAGGAAATCCAATTAAAACCGTATCATAATCACTTAAATTAGAAACTTTACTTTTTACCTCTGGTCTTGATGCTGAATTACTCATTTCCACTGAAGACCTACTTTGTTTATTAGTCCAATCTAAATCGCCATCGGTATATTTATTTATTGGTTCTATTTCAAATAAATCACCACCTAGAACTTTCGCAATTTTACTTGCTACTCCCTTTGTTATGCCACTTGCTGAAAAATAACTTACTAAAATTTTACTCATAAAATCATTCCTTTCTTTTTAATTCTTAAATCTAATAATTTAAATTTGTAACCCAATTAGTTATTTCTTCTTGACCCGTACTTGCTGAAAATCTTTTACCATCTAACCAATTAATATTTTTCTTATAATTTTTTAAAGTATTGACACTTCCACTTATACCTGTACTTCCTGAAGTACAAAATGGAATAAGTATTTTACCATCTAAATTTTGACTATCTAAAAATGTTAAAATAATTTTGGGAACATCTCCCCACCATATCGGATAACCTAAATAAATTACCCCATAATTATCCGTATTTATATTATTTTTTATTTCTGGTCTTGCACTAGCATCATTTTGTTCTCTAGTGGCTCTAGAATTATTATTACCATAATTTAAATCGGCACTAGTATATTCTTCTTTAGGTTCTATTTCGATTAAATCACCATTTGTCACATTTTTAATATAACCAGCTATTTTTTCAGTGGTACCTGTTGCCGAGAAATAAATGACTGCCACTTTTTTATCATTAGTTTCCGCATTATCATTTGGAGTTTCTTCTTTTATTTCATTATTACTTTGGTTTTCAGTTGAATTTGAATTATTATTAGCATTGGCTTTATTATTAGAAATTATAACCCAAAATCCAACACAACCTACTGTCATAATTACTACTAAAGTTATAATTAAAATTATTATTTTTTTATTCATCTATTTTTCCCTTCTTTCTTTTCTAATAACTTTTGAATATTTTTAGAATATATTTTTTCTTTTTCTTCTAAAGATAATGGTAACTCAGAAATAGCATCCTCTATTTCTTTTGTCGCCCCATTTGGCATAATTCCAAAGGGAGCATCTGTACCATATAGGACATTATCAATGCCAAAGTAATTTACTGCAAGTTCTAGGGCTTTGGAATTTCCAAGTATTGCTGTATCAACATAAAATTTTTTAAACTCCTCTTTTTTATCTTGCATTATATTATCAATTCTACCTGCAAAGTAAGGCACCATAGCTCCGGCATGATGAACAATAATCTTAATGTTAGGGCACTCTGTAAATATATCAGCATTTACTAAATCTAACATAGCAAGAGACAATTCATATTCCCAACTAAACACGATATTATTATCAGGTTTACGGGGGTCAAATACAGGATGTAGTAAAACAAGTAATCCAAGGCGCGCACATTTTTTTAGTATTGGCAAATATTCTTTGGAAGCTATACTTTTTCCTAAATGTCTTGTAAAAACTTGAATACCAACAAGTTCTTTTGAATGAGCAATTTCATCTAAAATATGTAGGGACTCTTCAATATTATTAAAAGGCAACATTCCAATTCCATAAGGGAACATATCATTATTTTCTCTTACTGAGTTTATCAGTTCAACATTAGCCTCCCTACATAATTTTGCTGCATCTTCTCTATTACAATAATCTTCGGCATTGATATTAGCATAACTTACTATTTGTTTCGTTATACCATTCCATAATTTTCTTCTTACACTTAAATCTTTTAAAGATTCTATATTGGTAAAAGCATAGGTTGAACTAATAGTAGAATCAACATTTAACATCTTTTCATAGTAATTTGGTAATAATACATGAGCAAATACATCAATTTTTTCCATTCATTATCTCCTTTTATTTAAGGCTTCCTAGAATTTTGGAAAGACCTATTTTTAACATTTCTTTATCAGTATAAAATTTATACTCAAAATCGGCTTTATTTATGGCTTCTTTCATTTTATTTTTTACCGAAGTATAAGGATAAATTCCTACTAGAAATGGTAAAATCGTAAAAGTAATTTCTTCGGCTTCACTATTTTTGATATTAAAAAATTTACCTAAGCATTGTTCTAATAAAGAAACTGTTTCTTTAAAAGTTAATTTAAAATTAGTAATATTTTCTACTCTACTATTTGCTTCCATTTCAAACATATTCATGGAAATAAGTTTTAATAAAGTTTTTCTTTTTATTAAAGATTCCGTAATCTTATCTATAAAATTTTCTTTTTTTAGTTTTTTATTTTGAGTAAGAATATTAATTAAATCTTCATTCCACTTTAGATATTCTCTTTCAAGAAGTGCTAAAAATATTTCTTCCTTAGTTTCAAAATAATTATAGATGGAGGTTCTTCCTACACTTATTTTATCACCAATAAGTTTAATGTTTATATCTTTAAAATCTAACTTTTGATATAATTTTTCACAAGCATTTATTATTTCTTCTTTTCTTTCATCAATGAGTCGTTTTTCCATTTTGCTTATCCTTTCATTGACATACTGTCAATATAATAATATTACTTTGGTGACACTATGTCAATACATATTATGCTATTTTGAAGAACAAAAGTAAAACTCAATAAATAAATTTATTTCGTTTCACCTTGATAAGCCTCACGGCTTATCTTTCCTGCTTCA
>CANRAA010000063.1 GCA_947628485.1 uncultured Bacilli bacterium
ATGGTGCCGACAGAGGGAATCGAACCCCCAACCTACTGATTACAAGTCAGTTGCGCTACCAATTACGCTATGTCGGCGAAATGAATGTTGGCCAAAAAATAAAATGGTGGGCGATATAGGACTCGAACCTATGACCCTCTGCTTGTAAGGCAGATGCTCTAACCAACTGAGCCAATCGCCCAAAACCATCATTGTCTTAAAATAAGATTTCAAGACAATTAAGATTATACTATACAAATGTTAATTATGCAACTAATTTTGACAATTTTATTTAGATTTTTTTAAAAAAGTAGTCCTTTTTGGATAGCATATGGAAGAAAATGATCTCTTATTGATGATGATAAATTATATTCGGTTTCACCTAAAGAATACCAATGATAATCCATAATTTCATCATTAGGAATTAAGCTTACATGAATTTTTTTCGTAGCCAAAAACATATTCATTTCAATAGTTACATCCATATCACTCGCAGCAGCTTCTTTAAAACACATAATTGGTAGTAAATCTTCTTCACAAAATTCAAAACCTTGGCCGACTTCTTCGTTTACTTCCCTTAAAGCTGCGGTAATTTCGGTTTCGCCAGTTTCCACTCCTCCCCCGACTAAAGTCCAAGAATTAGTGGTACTACTCCTCTTTGATTTTACAATTAATAATTTGCCATCTTCAATAAAAGCAACCCCGACGACTCTTTTAAATTTTTCCACAATACACCACCTACTACCAATTAAATTATACTAAATTATACTAAATTTTAAAATATTGTAAAACTTCTCTTCCCAAAATAAGTCAAATTGTGTTAAGATAAAAAGGAACTTTTCCTTTACAAGTTTTAATTATGTCAAAAAATGTGTCAAATAATCTTGATGTTTATCAAAATGCGGTCGTAAATTGTCCAAACAATGCTTTAGTTATTGCCGCCGCCGGTTCAGGGAAAACGACCACCATCATTAACAAAGTAAAATCTTTAATTGAAGGAGGCATAGACCCGCAAGAAATTTTAATGATATCTTTTACTAATGCCTCAGTTAATGATCTAAAGAAGAAAATAAACGATAACGTAGATGTTTTTACTTTTCATAAAATGGCTATCAATATTTTGCAAAAATGTAATGTAGCTTATACTTTAGCCAATCCTTATTTATTAAATTATATAATTCAAGAATACTTACATACATGCATCAAAAAAGAACAAAGAACAATTCTTAAATTTTTGAAAATAAAAACTAATTACCAAAAGTTTTGTCAATCTAAAGAATTCTCTAGTTTTATTACCTTCATTGAAACTTTTATTAATTTATGGAAAACCAACAGTCTAACTTTTAACGACATATCGTTAAACAAATTTACTTTTAAAGAGAAAAAAATTCTCCTTATTATTTTTAATATTTACAAAATTTATAATGAAGAAAAACACAGTACCAAGACCTTTGATTTTGATGATTTAATCATTATGGCTACTAAATACGTTAGCAAGGCATCTTTAAATTACAAATACATCTTTATTGATGAATTTCAAGATACTTCCATGATTAGATTTAATTTAATCAAAGAAATTTATAATAATACAAATTCCAAAATAATTGCTGTGGGTGATGATTACCAATCAATTTATCGATTTTCCGGGTGTGATTTAAATATCTTTTTAAATTTTTCCCAAAAACTAAATGATGTAAAGGAAATTAAACTATTAAATACCTATCGAAGTGGTCAAGAACTAGTGGATATTGCCAGCGATTTCATTTCTAAAAATCCTTTGCAAATTAAAAAAGATTTAAAATCCTTTAAACATGAACCAAATCCCATTATTTTTGTTCCTTATCAAAACAAAGTTATAGCGTTTAAAAAAGTCTTAGACTATCTTTTAACATTCACAAATGATATTATGATTTTATTTAGGAACAACAAAGATATTTATAGTTATACTGATAATGATTTTATAATTAACGATACATCGCTAATATATAAGAACCAAGAAATACCTCTTTATACTGTCCACAAAGCCAAAGGCTTAGAAAGTGATTACACCATTATTTTAAATTGCAACGATGAACTTTTAGGTTTTCCTAATCAAATTGAAAACAACCCTTTAATTAACAAAATACTTCCCCATAAAGAAATAAAATATGCCGAAGAAAGAAGATTATTTTATGTGGCCCTAACGAGATGTCGTTTAAAAACTTTTATTTTTTATAATAAGTCTTTCCCCTCTCCTTTTATAATAGAACTTAAAAAAATAGTTAAAGCTCGTTTAAACAAACTCAACTATTTTAAATAACTATTTTCTTTCTAACCAAAGATTAGCATCTTTAACAGTTAAAGAAATTTTATCTTCTGTCATTAATTTAGCAATCATACTTTTAATGGTCGTTCCAACAATATGATATTGCTCCACTGTTTCTTTAATATGATAATGATTAAATAATTCTTTTAAGATATCATTATAATTATGTTTATCTAAAATTATTTGATAAATTTCTTCTTCAATACTGATAATGGCCTCGGCATTTTTTCTTAAAGTATCCGAAATATCACTTTCTACTTCCCCATGTGATGGAACATAATAAGCATAATTGGTTTCTTTTAAAAAATCTAAAGTTTTTAAGAAATTAGCCACATCATAAGTATATTGAATTTTATATTTTTCAAGAATTTTACTACTTGTATAAGCATCCCCTACAAATAAAACATTATCACTGGTAGCCACCCCAATTAAACCAAAGGAATGACCTTCTAGATTAATTATTTCTAATCCTTCTTCGGAAAAATTTTTTATATCTTCACAAACACTAGGTTTCGCCATTAAAAATGACGTACAAAGTTCTTTTATTGGTTTAGCCCCATACATTAAAGCTGGTTCTAAAATAGGACTATTTATAAAATAACTTTCGGTTTTCTCGGCATAAATTTGACAATTATATTTATTTTGTAAATAGGCATTGCCTCCAATATGGTCAGCATGACTATGGGTATTAATAATACACTTTAAATGCCAATTATTCTCTTCTAAAACTTTAGATATTTCTTTACCATAATCTTTAGAACTGCCACTGTCAATTAAACAGACATTTTCTTCATCTAAAAGATATATCCCTACATTCACTGGACTTAATAACACATAGGTTTTTTCACCTAATTTTTGTAATTCCATTTGAATTTTCTCCTTAATTTTCTTTAGTTAAGAAGTTTTTTAAACCTTCTAAACTTAAAATAATTATTCCGCCTAAAATGAAGTATAAAACATTAAAAGTTTCGAAACTTAAACTATTTAGAGGAACATCTAAAGTAGTTGGGCCCATAATAATTGAATAAATTGAGGCCATCATCATTCCTAATATACAATATATAGTGGCACTTCTTTTTTTATCTAAACATTTTCTTAATAATTTAATGAAATAAAGAACGCCAAATAAAACACCTAAACCAAAGACAATTAAGATTGGTAAAGCGCTAAAATCCAAACTTAATAAGGCTTTAATTTTCGTAATTATCGGAATATAAATACCAAAGATAAGTAAAATAGTTGAACCCGAAATTCCTGGTAATATCATGGCTGAGAAAGCCACCATGGCTGCTAAAAAGACATACAAAATAGTTCCTAAATTAAAGTTATCAATATTAAATGTACCACCCACAACTCTATTTAAATAAGTAATTACAATAACTAATAAAGCTCCTAAAAGAGCAAAAATTATATTTTGATATTTACCTTTTAAATTATCCTTTTCTTCTTTTATAACAATTGGTAAAGCAAAAACAATAAACCCAATAAATAAAGAACTCATTTCATAAATATGTTTATCAAATAAATTAGATAAGAATAATACGGCTAAAACCATTCCGACAATCCAACCGATAGCGAGTTTAAATAAATAAGCAATGGCTTTCTTTTTGGCCTTCATATCCCCTCTAAATAAATCATCTAAAGCTCTTATGAATTTATCATAAAATCCTAAGATAAAGGCTACTGTACCACCTGATACTCCTGGTACACTATCCGCAAGAGCCATACAAAAACCATTAATAAAATTAACAATGTATTCTTTTATTTTTTTCATTTAATCACCTTTTTCTACCTACTTTTTTATTATAGCAAAATTAATAATTGTAAACAATAGATATTTTCATTCATTAAAAGCAAAATAAAGTTTACAAATGATTTTTAATTATGTTACAATAATAATTGAAAGGATATGATGATATGAGTACATCTAAAAAAGGAGCAACCAAAAAACCAACGAAAAAAAGTCCAACTGTCAAAAAAGTTGAAAAAAAAGTAGAAGAAATTGTTAAACCAAAAATAGGTTTTAAAAATTATTTGTATGCCCTTCTTGTTTTAATCGGAGGCATTTTAGTATTATTCTATAGTTTTAAATGGTATCAATTAAAAGGCGAAGAAAAGCTCATGAAAAGTTATTTAATTACTTCTAGTACAATTGTTACCAGTGTTACTAGTTTAGATGAATTTGATGAAATTAGTCAAGAATTACCATCATCATATTTTATCTATTTAGGTTATACTGGTGATAAAGAAGTTTATAATTTTGAAAAAGAATTAAAAGTCTTAATTGATACTTATAATATAAATGATATCTTCTATTATATTGATGTTACAAACTTAATTAAAGAAGATGAAAATTATTTAGACACTATTAAAAAGACTTTAAAACTTAATAATTTAGATAATGTTCCGGCCATTATATATGTTAATAATGGAGAAATAAAAGATAGTAATATTTTAGATGGTGTTAAAGGTACTATTTTAAAAGTTGATGATTTAGAAAGACTTTTAAACATATATGAATTTGAAATGGTTAAATAAAAGAAAGAAGACTCACATGAGTCTTTTTAATATCCTTTACTTTTATAGAAGATGATACGCCAAATACAAGCATCATGAACAATAACAATTATACTGAATTAGAAAACAAAATAGATATAAATACATTCGAAAATAATGAGCAAATTATAGATGATGATGAAACAGAAGAAATCAACAAAAAAGAAGAAATTATTACTAATGAGTCCACTAGTAAATCTTCTAATAAAACCACAAATAAATCATCCAATAAAAATTCTGTAAATAAACAAAATAATGATGTAAATTACGAAGATACCAGTAACAAAAATGACAATAATAATGAAAATACAGATTTACCATTAAAAGCTATTTGTAACGATGGAACTATTTCTTATCAAGATGATTCAAGTAAAGACAATTATAGAGGAATGTGTTCAGGACACAATGGAATAAAGGAAAAATTGGGAAGAACAGAATAATCAAATATAAAGTAAACAATTTAATTTTTATTAAGGGGGGAATGATAAAATGACAAATCAAATGTCAACAGAGACAAAACATAAAAAATTGATAGAAACACATAGTAATAATATCACATTATCTGATATGAATTTAAAAGATAAATTTACAAATTTTGAAAATTCTAGACTTAAAGAAAGTGAAACTTTACTTTATGAAATTAATACTAAACCGAAATATTTTAAAAGATATGGTAGAGGTAGAATTGTAAGAGTAAGATTTGGTGTAAATGTTGGAAGCGAATTTTCCGGAGACCATTTTGCTGTTGTTGTTTCTAAAAATGATACGGCATATAATCCAATATTACATGTTATACCAATAACATCTAAAAAACATAGAACTTGCATTGATATAGGAAACGTTTTAATCAATGAGGAAGAAATCCAAAAATTACAAAATCTTTTTGAAAATACACAAGATAATAGTGAAAAAAAGAAGATAAAAGATTGTTTAAAATATTATAGTAATCGAAATGATGTTACATCCTATGCAATAGTTGAACATATGAAAACAATAAGCAAATTATCAATTGTCAAGCCAATAAATGAATATGATTATATTAATAAATTAAAAATATCTGATGAAAAAATGGAAGAAATAAAAAATGAAATATTAAAAGAATATACAATTTAAGAACAAAAGTAAAACTCAATAAATTAAAATTTATTTCGTTTCACCTTGATAAGCCTCACGGCTTATCTTTCCTGCT
>CANRAA010000064.1 GCA_947628485.1 uncultured Bacilli bacterium
AATAAAGTTTACCTTTATTGCTTATTGACTATTTAAATTCGGATTTCCATTTCGGATTTCCTCTCCAAAATTCACCACCTTTTTTTCGCCTTGGTTCTATTAATTTTATACTTTTGATTTTAATAGGCTTAAGTCTTTCCATTAAAAGATTATTATCTTCGACAATAAATGTTTCAATTATATAATTATTTTTATATAATTCTTTAATTGAAAGCATAGGATAAACTAAATGATTAGTATCATAAACTTCTTTATATAGAATATAATTACCTTTTAATAGTGTGTTTCTTAAAGTTTTATATTTATTTAATTCCTTTAAAAAACATCTTTTTTCAATAGTATTAAAAAACATAATTAAATATGATATTCTTTTTTCTATCATTTTAATACCAATACTATAATTTTTATTTAATCTAACTTGTTCTTTAATTGTTTCCCATGTTATTTTTTCGTCAATAATATTTTTAAAACCATTATAACCCCGATAAAAAATTTTATTACTACTATTTTTAAAGATATGCTGGAGGCCTAATAAATGGGGTAGGTTACTTTTTAAAATTTTTACTTTAATAGTTCTATCTTCAGTCTCAATTTCTAAAGTATACCCATCATATTTTTCAAAATATAAAGCAATATCTTTCAAAGAATAATCTTGGCAATTTATTCTTTGATAAATTTTCTCCAATGGTAATACCATTGAACATTCCTCCTTTCTAGCGAAAGAAGGTCATATTATTTGAATAACGTTATAGGCATATTGCCTAACTAAACTATAACGTATAAATAATTAATTGTAAATAAAAAGTTCCTAAAGGAACTAATTATTTCGTGTTCGGGTTGTAGTCTGATGACAACCGGCACCAGCCCCTAGATATTATTGTCCGTAGGTCGGATTACACCGAACATCCTAGTGTAGCAGCATTACCTGTCGATTTAATTGTATCATCTTTAGTAATTTTTGTAAAGTTATTTAATTTTTAAATCTCTTAAAATATTCTTTTGGTTTTTGTCTAATTTTAAACTTTCAATTCCTTTTTGCAAGGCTTTGTTATAAGTCCAAGGATCTATTTTATCTTTATTCTTTTTTAAAAAATTAATTGTATAATCAAAATCTTTAATAAGACCTAAAGATAAGCACCATGAAGTAGCCATCTTGACATAATAGTAATTGCTTTTAATCGTGATTATTTTCTTTAAAACATCTTGCATATAGTAATCATCTAAATAATAATTTAAAAACATGACAATCGCAAATCTTAAATAATATTCTTGAGTATAATTATTTATAATATCATTTAAATATAAATAAACTTCTTCTTTATTGTCTTTAACAAATTTTAGACTCCCACAAAAAACATCACAAATGGCCCAGTTATCAATTTTGGGTAGATATTCATTAATCAGTTTTATTCTTTCTTGATATTCTATTTTAATACTAGCAATAACTAAACCTTCCATCATAACTTCTTCAAAACTAGCATTATTTAAATTAGTTAAAATATCTTCATAACTATACCTTTTTAGTAAGTCTTTTACTATTTTTCTTAAAGTAGGTATTTTAACCCCTAGAATAGGGTATTTTGTCCTCACGATTTTTTCTTGAAATAATTTGTAATCATTATCGACATATTTATTAAGTAAATCTGCAATTGGCATACTATCACCTTTTCCTTTATTATAAAGGAAAAACTTAAGATAATAAAGGGCATATATTATGAGCAATTTTGGCTATTTGGCATAAAATGTAAATTGAATACTTTTTATTTGACATCTAATAGATATAAAATTTACATTTTTAGATTGAAATCTTACGAATAATAATATATAATAATTGCACAAAAAGGGGATGGTTATAATGAAAAAATTACCTAATTGGGTTAAAAATACATTTTACAGTCTAGCTTTTATTTTAATTGTGGTAGGGCTATTTTTAGCAGTTAATACTTATTATAAAGTTTTAGAAGGCACACCTTTTAATAGAAGTTTGGCTATGAATTTACCTTATAATACTGAAGATTATTTATATTTATCTGATATCGATTATGTTAGTAATATGTCTTATGTAAAGGATGGCTATTACTTTAAGAAAGACAAAAATAATCTTAATGGTTTAATTGAAGTAAATGTTAAAGATCCAGAAAATAATATCCATAAAGAAACCTTCATTAAAGGTGTTTCGGCTTGGGCTACATCGGAAATTGTTTATGATGTGGAAGGTTTAGATTACGATTATTTTACGGCTTATGTCGGAGTAGATGCTAATCAAACCAGTGACTATTATAACAGTGGAGTTCGTTTTACAATTTATACCTCTTTAGATGGAGAAACTTGGGAAAATGTTTATACATCTTCAATTAAAAAAGGGGTCGATGCGGCCGATTTTGTCAAAATTTCTTTATATGAAAATAAAAATGTTCAAAGTGCTCAAGGTATCGAAGGCCCCGAAATATTTGATGATGAATTACTAACAGGTAATACATCTTCTAAAGGGCAAAAGGTTAAATATTTAAAATTATATGCTTACGAAAATGGGAATAGTTGGTATAGTCATTGGCATGATGATGCCGTATATGCGAATGCAAAATTAATTAAAGAAGGTTATGAAGAGAAAAAACAAAACTTTGAGGTTATTAAAACAATTTCTGAATATGATAGAGAAATAAAAGAACTTTCTAATTTAGAAGATTTTACTAATTTAGAAGAATACCAAAATCTACTTTTGGAAAGAGAACTCGTAAGTAGAGTAGGTTATGATATATTACAAGCCTTATTTAATTATAGTGAAGAATATCAAGATATAATTAAAACTTTATTTAATGATAAAGATATTTTAGAGTTATACTTACTTGGCGGAGAACCTGATGGTAACTATGTAGAGTCTTTAAAAATACTTAAAAATTTACTAACTACTTATGGTAGTGATTTTAGTGACCCGGTAAATGGGGAATTATATAAAAAGATGGCAATTAGTTTATCTTTAACGCATTCCGCAAATGTTGGTTTATGGGTAAGTGGAGCTCCCGAAGATCCTGATGATCCCAATGGGTCTAATGCTATTGACCGTTATTTAATTTATAAAAAGTTATATAAGGCTGGTAAATTAAATAATGCTATATTTACAGACTTATCTGTAGAAGAAATGCGTTTTGTCATGAATAATATTATTGATGATGAAGAGATAATTTGGTTAAATGATTTTGTAAGAAAAAATAATAGTTTTAACCCTTACACATATATCAATTATACATTTGGTTATGATTACACTTTAGATAAATATTATGATTTAGATAAAAGAAGTGAATGGAATAATAAAAAACATGGTAATTTAGAATATGCTTACCATTTTGATGATGGAGAATATTTTGAGGACACCAATAACTTTATTAGAAGTGATTATAACATTACTTATCAAAAAGGATATCCTAAATTATGGATAGTTTTTGAAGAAGGTTCTGTATGTGGTGGTTTATCTAAAACTGGTTCTAATATTGAAGGTGTTTATGGTATTCCTTCAAGTGTTGTATCGCAACCAGGTCATGCCGCTTATATTTATATGGATTTAACTGAGTCAGGGGAAAAGTATTGGCGTTTATATAATGATGTTTCCGGCTGGGGTCAATCGGGTAAGACCGAGAAATTATCGGTGAGAATGCCTAATGGCTGGGGTGATGGTAATTATGTGGGAAGTTATCCTGCCACTTATGTTTTACTTGCCCAAAGCGCTTTAAATGATTTAGATAATTATGAGAAGTCTGAAAAGGTCATGATGCTAGCTAATATCTATAGTAATCATGCCGATAAAATAAAAATTTATGAAGAAGCCTTAAGTATTCAAAATATTAATTTTGATGCTTGGTTAGGTTTAGTAAATGCTTATAAAGAAAATAAGGCTAGTGATTTAGAATATGCCAATTTAGCTGATAGAATTATTAAAAGTTTAAGAAATTACCCCTTACCAATGGATGATTTATTAAAACTTATTCAAAATAATATGGCCAGTTCAACTTCGAAAACGGATTTAATAAATTTAACTAAAGAAACTTTACAAGATATTAAAGATAATCCCGATAAAAATTATATTCAAAATGGGGCTGCAACCCAAGTAGCAACCTATTTATTACAAACCCAAGAACAAGTAGCGACATTCTCTTTTGATGGGGAAGGGGCAAAAACCATTGAATTAAATAGTGAGATTATTACGGATGGAGCTGTCTGGGAATATACCGTTGATAGTGGAGAACATTGGCAAAGAGCTACTGGTTTAACTCACACTTTAACCGACGAAGAAGTAGATACTATTCACCATGAAACTGAAATATTAATTAAAATCGTTGGTGAAAGTACCCAATCTGTTTATGAAATTCCGATTGAGGTTTCCCATATATCTCCAAAATTAACCTATAGTGATAAAGAAAATAAAATCATTACCGATAATGATAATAATAGTATAGGTTATAGTAAAGCTGCTTTAGAGTGGAAGTTATCTACGGATAGTGAAGATAAATGGACAAAACTTGAAGGTAGTGACTTAGATTTAAGTGGTAATAAGAATATTGATATTAGAGTGGGAAGACACGCAAACTTTTTAGCCAGTGATAAATTAACTTTAGAATTTACTGCGATTGGAGAAAATGACGAATACTTATATGTTGATAATAATAAAATAAAGGTCGACTCTGTATCAAGTGAAGAAACTAAAAGAGAAGACAATAAAAAAGAAAATGTCTTAGACGATAATTTAAATACCATGTGGCATACAGATTGGAATGGTAATGATAATGAAAGATATATTATTTTAAAACTTGCAGAACCTACCTTAATCTCAGCTTTAGAATACGTTCCAAGACAAGGAAGTACTAATGGTATTGTTACGGAAGCCGAAATATCAACAAGTATGGATGGAGTTAACTATACTAATGTGGAGATGCAAAATAGCTTAGTATGGGCCTCAAATAATAGTAGTAAATATGCGGTATTTAAAAAACCAGTTGAGGCTTTATATGTTAAATTACATGGTAAACAAACTCTTGGTGATGGTCGTAGTTTTATGAGTGCCTCATCTATTAGTTTATTTGAAGATGCTACAGCTAAGTCAATTCCCACTGCGGATGTTGAATATAGTGAAACAACAGAAACTATGGGACCAGTTACAGCTAAACTAGTAAATGCTAGTAAATATATTACTGTTACTAATGGTAGTGATACTTATACCTTCTATAGAAACGGTACTTATACATTTGAATTTGTTGACGATTATGGAAATAAAGGTAAAACTGAGGCAAAAGTTACTTGGATTATCGAAAGACAAAGTAGTCCAACTAATCCTGATATGCCAGGTATAGAAGAACCAACTCCAACAGATCCAGGCCAAAATGAACCAACATCAACAGATCCAACTGATACAAATCAAAACAATAACAATACTACGACTAGTCCAAATGTTAATACTAATAATTCTAGTAGTAGTTCAACAAATAATAGTAGTAATTCAAATCCAAGTACAAATAATAATGATAATAACAAAACAGATAAGACTACTAATAATAGCACTAATGTAAATAGTAGTACTAATAATCAAAGCAATAATAGTTCTAATAATAATTCTACTAATGATAATAATTCTATTATTGAAAGTTCAAATAATAATGAAGATCAAGATATTGACACTAATATAAATGATAATAGTTATACTAATGAAGATACCTCTAATGAATTATTAAATAATGAAACTTATGAAGAAGAAAACAACTTCTGGACTTCTCCTGAAATGATTTTGGTCTATGTTGTAAGTTCTTTAGGTACTGCTACATTAATTGGCTATATATTATATAAAAAAAGATATTTAAGATAAGAGTTTAAATAATTCTTATCTTTTTCTTAATACCTGTCAATAGTTTTTGAAAATGTCTTGAATTTTTTAAAACATTAACGGGAGAATATTCTCGTTTTTGTTTGTAATTTT
>CANRAA010000065.1 GCA_947628485.1 uncultured Bacilli bacterium
TTCTCATTCTTTTTTTAGTTTTACTTGTTCTTCTAAAAGGAACTGCCATAACTAATCATCACCTTTCAATAAATCTTTTAATTTTTCAAGTCGTGGATCAATTCCCGCGGACTTTTCTTCTTCATTTTTTAATTCCCAACCTTCACCTTTTAAGTGGGCATTCTCGCTTTTGGTAAAACTAATTGGGACTTCCAATACAATATTTTCCCATAAAAGTTCTTTTAAATCAAGTGTATTTTGCGATTTTTCGTAAACATTTGCGTAATTTTCCTCTAAAGTATCTAAATTTTCGGCAATATCTATAGAAAAATGATAAGGAACTTCTTCTAAAGTGATGGAATCAATGATGAGCATATCGCCTTCAAAATTTAAATTTAGATAGATTATTCCTTCTCTTTCTTCAATACTTCCTTTAACATAAGCATTCTCTAGTCCTTTAATTCTTGTATCTATCTTATCGTCATACAAAACCGGCTCATTAATCTCTATGCTTTTTTTAATATTTAATTCATCTAGTTCGACCTTCATTTAAACTACCCTTTCTTTTTCAATTACTTCTTCTACAAATTCTTCTAATCTTTTAAAAACATCTTCTTTTGCATATTTATCATAATAAGGAGCCCTTTCTAACTCGGGTATTTGGAAAATATCCCAATAAGCAAGTTTTAAATGAAAAGATATTACCCCTTTGGGAGTATTCAAACCAACTATAAAGTCTCCATCAAACATGGGATCTTCTTCTTCCTTAAAATGCTTTTTACTTTTCCATGAAATTTCCGGGAAGATATTACAAACAAGGGCAAAAAGAAGGGTTCGTTCTCTTAGGTAATCAGCAAAGGTGTGATGGGTATCACTAACTCCCTTAACACTTACTCCAGCATCTTTTAAATTTTTTATTTCCTTATTAATCTCTTCAACCGTCATAAACATTCCCCTTTTAATTATACTAACATCTATTAAATCTTGCAAACATTTTTCGGGAGTGTTATTATTTATTTAAGGTGAAGTATATGTATAAATTAAAATATTATTCTTTAAGTAAGGAAGAAAAAAAGGAATTAAAAGATAAATTTTATGAAACGAATATGGGAAAAGATGTTAAATTTCATTTAAATAGACTTTTTTTAACCGGCATATTTGGTCTTATCTTTGGCATTATTTTAATTATTATAAGTAAAAGTATTTGGGAAACTACCTTAGCCATATCTTTAATTGTTATTTGTTTATTCTTTATTATCAGCAGTTTTTGGGTCAGAATTAGTAAAATAAATGATTATTTAGTCAAAATAAAAAAGAAAAAATAAAATAACTCATATGATTTAATATGAATTATGATAAAAGAGATATGCAAAAATTAAAAAACGAAGATATAATTTGGTATATCTATTTTTTGATTGTCATATTTGCTTTACTTGCCAATAAATATGAAGAAGATTATTTAGTAAATAAAAATTATCAAGATAAACTAAAGGGGCGCAAAATAAATATTGTCCTTTTAATTGTCGCTTTCTTTATCTATTTATATTTTACGAGTGAGGCCATTGAAGATTTAAGAATATCTAAGATGACGAATACCGGTATTAGAAAATCAGAAGAAAGACTAATTACTACCCTTACCTTTTTAGCAGCCGGAACTCTTGCTATATATGCCGAACTCGATGATAACAGTACTGATATTGATTTAGCTATTTTCTAACTCTTTATTATTCATATAATAACAAATAGATAATTCTAATATTGAAAGAATAATTAAAATAATTATTACATTAGATATATTATTATTTATTAAAATAGCCGTAAATAACAAACTAATAATGGCTTTAAAAATTTTGGATGTTAATTCTAGAACCGATAAATAAAAAGGTTGACTATTTTTATTGGTCCAATTTAATAATAAATTATGAATATAATTTTTAAAAGGATCTCTCACAAAAAGAATTAAAAAATACCCCATACTCATTATAATAATTTTTAATATCAGATTTTTAATTAAAAATCCTAGGATCATAAATATAAAAGATAAACATAAAAGTTTAGCTAAAAATATACTAACTTTATTTTCTAATTTTACATATATTTTTTCAAACACTAGATTAGCTACTACTCTAACTGCTCTAGAAAGACATAATATTATTCCTAATATTAAAGCTGCCTTATCAACATTATAATTATTAAGTAATTGTTCTTGAATAAATAATTTACCTTCTTTTTGACCAAGAGTTACAATAGCCATATATAATCCATAACATACCACAATTAAACCAATAATTTGGAATATAGAAGTCTTTATAGAAATATTTTTATTTTCTATTTTATTTTTATTTTCCTTAGAATAATCTATTATAAAAAATGATAATATAAAACAGATTAAACACACTAGCATACAAGCATACATTGGTAAATAATTATTTATATTAAACATTAAACTAGCGATTAAAGAGATTAAAAATGTTGCAATAGCATAAATACTACTACCTTTTGTTTTAATAACAATAAACTCATCATTTTTATTCTGCATCTCTAAATTATTTTTTAAAATTACATTGCTCATCGTATGAAAAACAAAAGATATTTCATAGAAAATTTGGGCCAATATCAAAAGGGAATATGATTTACTAAATGTTAATAATATACTTGATATTAACAAGAGAAAAGAACTAAATCTAACAGAATTTGTATTACCAATTTTCTTAATTATTTTTAATAAAGGTATTTGTAATAATATGCAGGCAATTAAAGAAAAAGAAGTTAATGATGTTATTTGGGCAATTGATAAATTTTTTACTAATTGTAAAAATAGACTATCTATAGCAAAATAAAATAGTAAATCGGCTGATAAACCATCATATATTGGATAAATCTTATTAAATCTTTTTAATTTTTGTTCTGCCATATACTGCCTCATATCTTAAAAAGATTATATCACATCTATACTTAAGAAACATTATAATATATTTTATTTTTTTCGAGGTTTACATTTTTTAATTTAAATAACTCCGAGACACTCATAACTTGATAACCTTTACTATAAAGAAGAGGAAGTAATTCCTCAATGGCTTTAACCGTGGTATCATAAGAGTCATGAAATAAAATAATATCACCATCTTTAATGTTATCTAAAACATAATTGACAATATAATTAGTATTCCGATAACGCCAGTCATTAGTATCTAAATTCCATAAAATAAAAGAGACAGGAATAAGGCTTGCTTGACTATTTAAAATATTACCATAAGGAGGCCTTAATAAAGTTAAATCTTTTTGAAATAATTTTTGATAAATACTATTCATTTTATTATAATCGTTAACAATCTCTTCGTTGGTAAGTTTTTTCATATTAGCATGATTATAAGTATGCGACCCTATTTCGTTACCATCACTATTAATACTTAAAAGTAAGGTTTCATTATTAATTGTTCTATTACCCACCACAAAAAAAGTCGCATGAAAATGATTATCTTTTAGATAACTTAAGATTTTATCAGTTTTATTTTTATTGGGGCTATCATCAAAGGTAAAGGCCACACTCTTTTTGGAAAGGGTATAATCATAACCACTTTCATTTTGATAATCTTTATCTAAAAGAGCGGTAAAATTTAAATAATCTTTGATTTCATTATAATTAACTTTTAAGTATAAAAGTTCTTCTACTTCGGGTTCAATATTATAATTACTAAAATAAATTACGAGTTCATTTTCTCTTAGTAAATAGTCGTATTTAACCTCTTCTTTTAAAAGGGATTCCACAATAAATTTCGGGTATTTTAAAGTAAGAAGTTCTTTAATCTTATCATTATATAAATTAACTTTATCTTCTTTTATCAAATCATTCATGGTTATTTCATTATTGGAAGTAGCATCATAAATTTTACCTATATAATTATCATTATTATCTTTATATAAAAAAGAGGTTAGATCATTTAAAACATTTTTTTCCACTAAAACATATTCCGGATTTTCTTCATAAAAGCAATAATCGACTACTTTTTCTTCTTTTTTAAAAAAATACATACTAAGAAAAAGAATATTACTTATTCCTAAAATGACAATTATAATTTTTAAAATACTACTTCTATTCATAGTATTAGTATGAGCAAAAAAAGTTGAGTTATTTATTATATATAATTATTTAAAATTATTTATATAAGTATCATACCAAATTTTGTTATATTCTAAAGGATTTAAGGCTTTATTACCTACTTTTTGATTTACTAAAGTTATAAAAGATGTTATATAATCCCTACCATCTTTAATACTTTTTAAGACAAGTTCAGCCCAAACATAATTATCTTGGTAATATTTGGTATCTTTTAAATTCTTTTCAAGTTTTAAATAGGTATCACTTACTTTAAATTCTCTTACATTAGTCTTCAAATCATCCAAATCTAAGACAACATATTTATAAGTAGGACTATCAGTGGGTTCACCAATAGATCCAGGATTTAAAAACAGTTTACCCTTATATTCTTCTTTCAAATATCTATGCGTATGCCCAAAAAGACAAATATCAAAATCATATTTATCTATATATTCTTGAAATAATGCCTCAATAGTATCAACCGTATGTCCGAATTCATCCCCATGAATAAGTAATATTTTATAACCATTTAGAGTAATTATTAAATGATTTTTTAAGGAATTCAAATAATTTAAATCCTCTACTTTTAAGTTATCGTAAGCATAACTTATAGAACGATAATTACTATAATCTTTTAATTTGGGATTATAATGTAATAAATATTTTTCTCTATTTCCTAAAATAATATAATCGCCATATTCTTTTACTATTTCTAAAACTTCTTTATCACTCTCACCATCCGTTAGATAATCTCCAAGAAATAAGACTTTGTCTACCATTTGGTTCTTTAAATCTTCAATGGCAAGATTTAGAGCGATTAAATTATCATGAATATCACTAATAATTGCTAATTTCATTAAAAATCATTCCTTTATCGTCAATATTATAGCACAATTATCTTGCAACTTAAATTTAATTATAGTATAATGAAAAAGCAATGGACCTCTAGCTCAGCTGGTTAGAGCATCCGGCTCATAACCGGGCGGTCGTAGGTTCGAGTCCTACGAGGTCCACCATTATATTGCACCTGTGGCGGAACTGGTAGACGCGCTAGACTTAGGATCTAGTGGATAATCCGTGGGGGTTCGAGTCCCTTCAGGTGCACCAAATTGAGAGGAAACTCGGACTACAAAAGTTCGAGTTTTAATATACAAAAATTTATGCTAAAATGTATAGCAAGTTATGAAAGTTTTTATGCACATAAAAAGTTTTATAACAGCATTGTACTATGATTTCTAACGACT
>CANRAA010000066.1 GCA_947628485.1 uncultured Bacilli bacterium
TTTTGCTTTCTTTTTTTCGCTTTTTTAGGTTAATTTAATTTTTAAATTCTTGGTGGTTAGAAATTTAAAATTAACAACTACTGGTATTGTATTATCCGTTTTACATTCAAAGTCTTCTATTATTATATCCACATTTAATGTCTTTCCTGCTAAGTAGTTTTGTTCTTCATCCCTATTTTTAAATTTTAAATACGCTTGTATATTATGAGGACTTGTATCTATTATCACAAATTCTAATTCTGTTAATAGACTATCTTTTATTTTGGTTAAATCACTTGTACTTGTATATATCCCATTTTCTAAACTTATTTCTAAATCTCCTTCTCTTATTAAGTTTGCCATATCACCACTTAAATTAACTTTAGCTTTGGCTGTACACACTTGTCTTTCTTCTAAATCTCCTATTATTTCTACTTTCCCTATTTCTTTTAATCCATTAACTTTATCTGTTACATAATTTAATTCTTTATTATCAGTAGCATAATACTCCCAATCTCTTCTATTATAAGCCATATCTTTGACATCTAACCTTATATGAAAGTCTTCTAATCCTCCAGATAGTTTTATTTGCTTACTACTTCCAGTTGTTATAGTTACTTTAGTACTTGTTCCCTCTCCATTTACTTGTAAACTAAAGTAAGCATAAGTTGAACCTACTACCACTAGAAGTAATACAAGTACTATTATAATACTTCCTATTAATATTTTCTTTTTATTATTCTTATTCAAAATATTATTCTCTTCCATTTTACTTCTCCTTAACGTTACAAATACCGAATGTAAATATCATTATTAATATGGATATTATTCAGTATTTAATGTATTATTTTCTTATAATTTAAATTATACTGGTTATATAACCAATAGTCAAGTAACTGGTAATATTGTTACAATAAAATGTAAAGCCGGTGGTTATTATAAAAAACGTTAGAGTTATAAAAATTGAAAAAGGATACTATTATTTTAAATTAGGTTATGTTTTAGAAAGAAAACACATTAGTATTAATAAATTAATGCGGGATACCGAAACTGATTTTAAAGTAATTAAAAGATTAATAACTGGTGAGTTATTAAGAATAGATATTATTGTTTTAGCCAGAATTTGTAATTATTTAGATTGTGAAATGACGGATATAATTGATTATAAAAAAGAAGATAATTTAGTTATTAATTAAGTTATCTTCTTTTATTAATTTAGAAATATTTTTATAATTATCTTTTTCATAATTGCTTTTATTTATAATACTTTCGATATTTTTAACTTTATTAAGTTTTAAATAATTTGTTAATTCTTCTTTAGTTAAACTTGGAAATTTTATTTCTTTATCAACTAAATCTGTAAGTTCATTAGTATCTTTATCTATCGTATTATTAAAACCTATTTTAACATTATTAATTGTGTCATCCGTAATAAAGATAATCGTATTATTAAAGTAGATCTTTTCACCTTTATTATCCGTTATATAACCTTCTCTTAAGATTTCTTTAATTAAATCTTTAACTCTATCGTGACACTCATTATAATTATCAAATAAAATAGTCGTAAAATTATTATTTTTTAAACTATTAAAGATGTGTTCATCATTATATCCCACATAACCCTGGGTAGTTCCAATTAATTTATTTATACTAATTGAGGATTTATATTCTTTTAAATCTAACCGAATAAAATTAGCATTTAAACTTTCGGCATATATTTTAGCTAAAGTACTTTTTCCTAAATAAGCTGGTCCTTCTAAATATATTTTTAACATACCTTTTTTATTTAAACAATTATCTTTAATTAGATCATTAATCTCTTTAACATATTTATCCATATTATATAATTTATTAGATACATTACTATTTATATTATCTAAACACTTTAATTTTTCTTTACTTAAGATTAAGTTAGTTTTATTTTCTAAAACTTTAATAATATCTTGTTCTTTTACTACTTGTTTTTTAGCCTTAGTTAAATTATTAATTTTTTTATCAATTTCTAATTCCCTACTATATATAAGTAAAGCTTTATCATAATCATTTTCTTTAATACTTTTATCTTTTTCGCATCTTAATTTATCTAATTCTTGATATAAAAATTTTCTTTCTTGAGAATTATTATTTTGGGTTTTAACTTTAGAACAAACAGAGTCTAAAAAATCAATGGCTTTATCAGGATTTTTCTTATTATTAATAAATTTTCCCGTATAATAAATTATTTTATCTAATATGTTATCAGGAATGATGACATTATGGTGATTTTCATACTCGCCTTTGACTTTTAAAAGAATTTCTTTTGTTTCTTCTTTATTTGGTTCTCTTACATTAATGACTTCAAATCTTCGCATTAAAGCTTTATCCGAAGAAAAATATTTGTGATATTCATAAGAAGTTGTAGCTCCAATACATTTAATTTTACCCCGAGCAAGAGCGGGTTTAAATATATCTCCAGCCGTAATAGCCCCTTCTGCTCCACCCGCATTAACCATCGAATGGATCTCATCTATAAATAAAATAATATTGCCTTCGCGTTCTAATTCTTTAATTATTTTGGTTAGTTTTTCTTCAAATTCTCCCCGATATTTAGTACCTGATACCAAAGACCCCATTTCTAAAGAAACAATTTTCGTATCAAATAAATTTTCGGGCACTTCTTTTCTTTCTATTCTTCTTGTTAACTCCTCCACAATCGCCGTCTTTCCCACACCGGCATCCCCGATTAAAATAGGATTATTCTTTTTCTTTCTTAAAATAGTTTCAATAATTAAATCTATTTCTTTATCTCTTCCTACCACATGTTCATTAAAATCGACTGTTTCATTTAAAAGCGTTCCCGTTTCTAATATTTCTAACTTTTTACTAACTAACTTTTGATTTTTATTTAAACTATCATAGACTTCATCTATATCGATACCCATCCCAATAATGAGTCTTATGGCAATACCTTCTCCTTCTTCAAAGATGGATAAAACTAAATGTTTACTTGTAACTATACCATTATTATTTTCTTTGGCATTTTCCATGGCATTATTAATTACTCTTTTTAAAAGAGGCGTATATAAATTATATTCACTAGCTTTGGTGGCACTTCCCACCACTAGTTTTAATTCTTTTTTAAAGTTCTCATACGTTAAATTATAACTTTTTAAAAACTCACTCATTTCTTTATCTAATTTTAAGATAGATAATAGTAAGTGTTCAGTTCCTACATAAGGATGTCTTAATTCTAATCTTTCTTTTTCGGCCCCTCTGAAAATATTTGATACATGTACTCCAAAATTATTAAACATAAAATTTCTCCCTTACAATTCTATGTTTATAATGAGGTATTTATTAAATTCTTATACAAGTTTTATATTTTAATTGTAATTACTTTTAAAAATGCTAGTTGCATTAATGATACTTGTATGATATACTAATATTAGAAACGCAGGAATGCGTTGTCGTTGGTTAGCTACCCCAGATTACTGGAGTAGTTTTTTGTATTATTAATACTAACAAGTACAATAATACAAAAATAATGATTAATAATACTTTTATCAAGTTCTTATTCTTCATAATAACCACACCCATTTTTCTAATCTTTTACCCCCCCTAAAAGAAAGGAAAGATTAGAAAAAATGAATGTTAGACAGTGTCCTCTTTCCTACGTTGATTTTTTATTTTCACAAATTTTACTTCTAATAGCATTATTAGGTTGTATATTTAAATAAAGTTTAGTATAATATAAATAGAAAACGCAAGAGAGTGCGTTGTCTAATGTCCTGCTACCATTTTGGTAGTGTTTTTATTTCTTTTAATACCAAAATGAATAAAAGAATAAAAACAATGATAATTAAAACATTAATCAATGTCTTATTTCTCATAGGCCTCACTTCCTTTCTCTATATCTTTTACCTCCCCAATAGAAAGGAAAGATTAGAAAAATGAAAATGTCGACAACGTCTTTTTCTTGCGTCAGTTACTTATTTTAACCATAAGAAGGCAAAAAGTCCATAGGAGATTTTGACAAGTTTTGTCACCTTTTGTCGAACGGATGTCGAATATTGTCGTATTGTTATATATTTGTAATTTTTATATCAAAAAAAGCATATTTCTATGCTTTATTTTATA
This sequence comes from uncultured Bacilli bacterium, assembly GCA_947628485.1. Lineage (GTDB taxonomy): Bacteria > Bacillota_I > Bacilli_A > RF39 > UBA660 > SIG200. Next base: position 4,096 of record CANRAA010000066.1, read on the forward strand.
CTTGTTACTGTATAAGGATGAAGTGTTGTTCCTTCTCCTATTAATCCAGTTGTAGGTTTTAGATAGAAGACAGGACGGGCAGCATTAACAACAGTAACATTGGTGTATTCAGTAGCAAGATGCCCACTGCTTGTTACAGCCCAAGCCGACAACCATACACTAGACTTAGTCATCGTCCATTCGTTAGTCAAACTGCTACACCCCGGGGAACCCTTGATACCACCTCGACATATATGTAACCAACCAGATTTGTTGTTAGTTTTATATTCCCATGAATTGTAATAATCACTCGCATACATTAAACCTATCTTATATTGACTTGAAATATCACCATCGATTGCCTCATTTTTAGGTGGATTATTAGCATCTCCTCCTATTATTGCTCCTTTGTACCACATTACGCTTTGAATATATTCTTTTATCCTACTATTTAACATCGTCCCATTATAGAAACTATTATTTAACGAAAATTTTTGAATATCGGCACTATCCCAATCAACATTTTCTTCATAGTTATGCCATCTTATGTAACTATCTGAAAATGCAGTGGTTGCTTTAATCACTTTCAACATTCCTTTTTCCAAACCTAATTTATTTTCTTCTGTACCATCTGTAACACCAATTATTCGATACATATTATTTGAATTTTCTTTGCAAGTGTCCGGATTTTCATCCCCCAAACAGATATAGTTGTTGGTTACCTGATTATATGTTCCTTTAAAACGATATAATCCATTTACTGCTTGTCTGTTTCCTTGTTGTCCTTGACCAGTAGTATCTCCACTTCCATAATATTCTCCACCTTGAGCATCTAATACTTCTAAAGCTGGTCTTCCATTAGCAAAATATAGTGTGCAGTAAATTGTTTTCTTAGTTGTTATGGTTGCTGTATAATCACTTTCATCAAATTTTAAGTATGGTGTTGTATCGCCTAAATCGGTTCCACTAGCATCAGTACATCTTGAACCAGTATATAAATATTCTGTTTTTTCTGGCCATGTTGTTCTACTTGTATCTGGTTTATATTCATATGTTGTGGGGTCTTGCACCATTATAGATATAGTCTTATCTTTATTATCAAATATATCTACTGTTTTAATATCTTCTAATACTTTATTGTTTTTAACATTTTTAAAACAGATATAACCTTCAACTATTATACTTATTGTTAAGATAACTACTAAAATATTTAATAC
>CANRAA010000067.1 GCA_947628485.1 uncultured Bacilli bacterium
TTAAACCTTGGCAACATAATATTTTTCGCAACATAACTGGTTTTATGTTGTTAACAACATAAATCAAACCTCCTTTCCTTAAAGGATGGAGGTAGACATCCAACTACTGAATATTCCTATTAATAATTATATATCAAAATTGAAACTATCACAAGCGAACAAAGCTTGTTTTTTTAATAAAATTAAAAAGAACAAATTTCTTTGCTCTTAGTTAGCTTTATCAAAGCCATATTTTTTATTAAATTTTTCAATATTTCCAGTTTTCTTTGCTTTTCCTTGCGCACCAGTATAGAATGGATGACATTCACTACAAACTTCAACATGAATTTCATCTTTTACTGATTTAGTTTTAAATGTTGCTCCACAAGCACATTTAACTGTACAATCTTTTAATTCTGGATGAATATTTGCTTTCATTATTTCTCTCCCTTCGCCATACTATTCTTATAGTATAGAAACTTTTTCGTTCTTTAGTATTATACCATATTTTTTAAATATCGCAAGACTCTTCCTTAATTTCTTTTTGTGGTTGTCTAATTCTTTTTCGTGAAAGGATTTGACTTTTTCCAAAATTTTCCTTATCTTTTTCGATATTTTCATCTTCTAGCTCTTCAAAAGACATCTCACTTGGTAAGATTTTGGCTTCATTAATTCTAAATGATGCTACTCCTAGTAAAACACTTACTAATAAAACATTAGCTACTAATCTTTCTTTAATACTTATACTATCCATAAAACCACCTGTGCTTAATATCTTAACACATTTGAAAGTATTTAACAACTTAAATCGAATGAATTATAACTTCGGCAAGTTCTTTATGCCCTAAATAATTGTAATAAAAACTGTTTTCACTAGCAAAAAACTTTTTATTTAACATTAAATCAATGATATTTATGAATGTTAAATCATATTTAAGAGCCATATTACTAACTTCGGAATTTAAAATAATAACATTACTTTTACTAAGATATTTATTTTCATAAAAACCAATAACCACTATTTTAGCTTCACTGATCTTTTTAATTTCTTTAATTAAAGTTTGATAATACCCTAAAAATTCCTCTATTTCTTCTTTGGTTAGATCATTAGTCATACTCATCTTTACCAGTTCTTCTTCACCCATATTAATGATTACTAAGTTAGCTTTATGAATATCTTGTTTAATGGTTAAATCAGTCTTTTTATCGATTACATTATTATTTAAATCCGTAAGTAATTCCTCTATTTTATAGTTTTTCTTTACAAAACTAGTATTATAAGTTTTTAAATTATTTTTACCTTCTAAATATTCTTTTAAATAATCATTATAACTAATTCCATCAATATTATAAAAAGTTTCGCCACTTGAAGTGCCATCCCCTAAAGATACTATTCTTAACTTTTCTTCTTTATTAAAAAAGTAAATAAAATACGCTAGTATTATACTAAGTAAAATAATAATTATTAACTTATAGAGTCTCCGCAAGTAAATACCCCCAAAATAAAATGTAGATTACTCTACATTATATTTTTTCAATATCTATTTTAGCACCCACATTACTTAATTTATGAATGATATTTTCATATCCTCTTAAGATATAGTCAATATCATAAATCATTGTAGTGCCTTCGGCAATAAGGCCGGCTAAGATAAGGGCAGCCCCTCCTCTTAAATCTGTTGCGTTTATTTCAGTTCCTTTTAAAATACTTTTTCCTTTAATCTCGGCTTTTAAACCATCAAGTTTAATGTCCGCCCCCATTTTTTGTAAATATGGGTAGTGTCCGACTCTATTTTCCCAAATAGTCTCTTCCATATGACTTACACCTTCCGCTTGGGTTAGCAAAACACTCATAGGTTGGCCTAAATCTGTCGGAAATCCTGGGTATACTAAAGTCGTAACATCCACTGGTTTTAAATGTTCACATCTACTTAAAGTAATAGAATGGCCTTCGATTTTATATTCGACACCCATTTCTTTTAATTTATCAAGTAAGGCTTTGTTATGTTCGGGAATAATTCCTTCCACACAAAGGTTATCTCCAAGAAGGGCTCCCATCAAAATGTAAGTACCGGCTTCAATTCGGTCGGGAATAACTTCTATTTCGGCACCGTGTAATTTTTCTACTCCATTAATCGTAATAGTATCGGTTCCCGCTCCTTTAATATCAGCTCCCATTTTATTTAAATAATCCATAATGTTAATAATTTCGACTTCTTTCGCGGCATTTTTAATAACGGTTGTACCTTTAGCTAAAGTAGCCGCAAACATAATGTTGATAGTTGCGCCAACAGATGCAAAATCTAAAGTTATCTCAGCCCCTTTTAAATCTTCCGCATCTAAAATATATTTATGGCCTCTTTTCGTAACTTTAGCCCCCATCGCTTTAAATCCTTTTAAATGTAAATCAATGGGTCTTGATCCAATATTACATCCGCCCGGAAAATACATTTCGACATGTTTATATTTACCAAGTAATACTCCCATAAAATAATAAGAGGCTCTAAGTTTAACACTTAACTCTTGACTAATTAAAACATTATTTAAATTAGTCGTATCAATCTTTATTGTTTTACCATTTTGCTCAATATCACAATTAAGAAGTTTCACAATATCAAATAAAGCATCTCTATCGGTTATATTCGGCACATTTTTAATGGTACATACTCCATCTGCTAAAAGGGAGGCCGGAATTAAAGCTACGGCACTATTTTTAGCACCCCCAATAGAAATATTTCCTTTTAAAAGGTTTCCACCTTCAATAACAATTCTCTCCAAAAAAACACCTTCTTTTATCAACCTAGGCCCTTTACTATTATTTATGTCTTAATAGTAAAAAATGTGAGAAATAAAAACAAATAATAGTAATTTATATTTGTTTATTTATCTAACCGATATCCTCGGTTTTTCCTAAGATTATCATACTTTTTTTAAAGCCATTTGTCAATAAAATTAAGGAAATTTTTAGACTAACAATGTATATTTTAAATATTCATAGAAACTTAACTTATAAGGACTTAAAATATCCTTAGTTAAAAAGTTCTTAATTATAAAGTATATAAGACATACTTCTATTAAAAAGAGGATTATATTTACTATAATAAAAGTTCTTTTAGATATGTATTTATGCATTATTATCACCTAAATACATATTGATAAAATATTTAAATTTTTATGCAAATAGATGCATAATTCCTAAAATAAACAACAAAACAATACCAAAGATATTACCATAAATTCCTAAGACTTTACTACTATATTTACCAATTAATAAACCTAAATAAGTAATGAATCCGGCACACATACTAAAGATAAATCCCGCCATTATAACATTATTCGTAATCGCACTTAAACCAAGACCTGTCGAAAAACTATCTAAACTTACTGATATACTTACTAAAAACATATTTACCACACTTAAATCAAAACTTTCTTTTTCTTTACTAAATAAACTTATTACCATTTCTATTCCAATTAATAAAAGTATTAAACCCAGTAATATATTTACTTTTATATTTAAAAAGTTAACTATTTTTTCTCCCAATATATTTCCTATAATAGGCATAAAGAAATGCATTATACCCACCATTAAACTAAATATTAATATTTTTCTTTTACTTATATTAAAAGAACCAATCGATAAACTAATAGAAAAAGTGTCCATAGATAAAGAAATCCCAATTAAAAATAAAGATATTATTATAGACACTTAAATCACCTAATTAAATATATTTATTTTATTTAAAATTATTAATTATCTCACTTACATAAAAACTATACTCGGCATTACTTAAATCATTTTGTTCATCTAATAAACATAAAGGAGGAAATAAAACACACCACCAATTATGCCCTAAACCTTTACCTAAAGTTATAACTAAACTTTCATAATTACCTTCATCATATTTATATCCTTTATAGTATTTCTCGGGAAAATAATTATCCCCATAACTTATCCCATAAGTAATATCATACTTTTCTAAGATACTATCCACATTACTTATGTTATCTTTAATTAAATTTCTCGCTTCATTAATATTTTTGGCTTTACTTACAACTTCAAATAATTCTTCTTCTACTTCACCCTTTATTTTATTTTTTAACTCTTGATCTTCTAATTCATCACTACTCGCTATAATTCTAAATCTAATAGCCTCACTAGGTATTAAAACATTTTCTTTATTACTTATAAATAAACATACTACCACAATAACAAATAATATAACTATAACTTTTTTCATATATCCACCTAGTTACATAATGGGTATATTATTAGTTTTTTATTCATTGACATAACACAATCAAATATGTTACAATACACTTGTAATTACACGAGGCCGACCTCATTCCATTTGGAGAGGGAGTCGGTCTCAATAATAAAGTGCTGTATTTCTCGAATTACATGGGAAGTATAGCACTTTTTTGAATAAAATTTGAATAAAATTTGACATTTAATTTAAAATGTTGTATTATTAAGTCAATAAAGTTGTCTTTACCCGTTGGGTGATAGGCAACTTTATTTTTTTCTAAAATATTTTAACAATTTTTTATCTCGAATAATGATTATCTCCTTAACCCAATCTCTTTGATACTTGTTTGGAATAAATATGTTTTTTACTTGTTCTATAATCTCCTCGTTTGTTAACCTACAACCAGTTATATCTAAAATAAATCTTTTGGATTGCTCTTGTTTGTTTTTAATTGCATTATCAACTGCTCTTTTTTTACTAGTAGCATTTGTTAATCTTTTCTTATCCCAATTATTTCCCCGAAAGAAATAATCCGCTGTCTCAATTCCTTCAGGCTTATTTACTCGAGGATTAATATAAAATTCTCCTCCTAGAATTGCTTCAATTAAAATAGCTGTTTCTTTTTCATCATAACTACAATCTTCTACAACATCCTTCCCTCTCAAATTATATCTAATTCCATTTTCAGCAATATAAAATTTTTTGTTTAAAATTTTATGGCTATTAGGTGTAGCATTTTCTAACATTTCATTTGTAACATCTTCAAAAAAATTTTCTTTTAAATTTATGCTGCTTTTAGATTTCGTTGATAAACTCACAATTTTCTATTACGTTCCTTTCTAACCACAATTTCTTCCCCTCTACTATTATTATTAAACTTTTTTATTGGATTTCCTTTTTTTCGTGAAAGTTTTTCAATTATATTGAACAAAAGTAAAACTCAATAAATTAAAATTTATTTCGTTTCACCTTGATAAGCCTCACGGCTTATCTTTCCTGCTT
>CANRAA010000068.1 GCA_947628485.1 uncultured Bacilli bacterium
AAAAATTTAAAGAGTCTCTATTTTTATGGGGCTTTTTTCAATTCCTTAACATAACTAAATCCTTAACATAAAAGAAAAAAGAAGGTATTTTTAAACCTCCTTTAACATTTTATTAAATATAAGCCATTACCGTAAATAATACGAGTAAAATTACAAGTATACCTACTAAGAATAACCAAATATATTTTAGCCATGTCTTATAGTCAATATTTAAATAAGAAAGTCCAATTAGTAACATACCACTAGTTGGTACAAATAATCCAACAAATCCATATAAAGTTGTATAGATTGTATGAATTAATTCCACATTAGCAGAATATGTACTAACTAAATAAGCCGCAATATTATAACCAGTTAGACCAAAGTCAGCATGGAATATATTCGCAATAAACGCACTTAATGATGTTAAATATGGATTGAAACTATCACTTAATTTTAGAATATCATTAGTAACTGTTGTCATTGTACCACCAGAATATACAGCAAACATTACCATATATGAAAGTAGGTATAATGTAATTGGAGCTCCCATCTTCTTGAATCCTTCTTTAAATGAAGTAATAAATTCATTGAATTTAATTCTATTAAATAAGCCAAGAAGAATTGTTATAACTAACATTAAAGTCACAACATTGAATAAATTCCAATAACCAAATGCTCCATTATTATTGGCAGCATTACCAAATGAACCAAGAATAGCTTTAAATACTGGGAATGATCCAATACTTAAACCAGTTAACCAATTATTAAAATCATTAAATACGGTAATACCAAAACTTTCTTCCCATCTTATGTAACCAAGGGTCACAAAAATGAATAGAACGATAAATAATAAAGCATAAGGCCAACTCTTCGCTTTCTTAGATGGTTTTTCCACTAAGAATAAATCTGCTTTTTCTTCTTTAACATTTTCTTTCTTTATCTTTTTAACATGTAAAACTGTAAAGAAATTAAATAGAACAAAAGCCACTACTAAAATGATTAAACGATATAAAAGACCAGTTGTTACTGATAAACTTGTATAGTAATCAAAGTAGTAAAGTCCTTCATTACCATAAGTAACCCCTAAAGTACCAATTAAAATGGAACCAAAAGTCACGGCAAAGGCTGTTATTTTATCTAATTTCATTTCTAAAAGCACCGAAATCATAAATGGCACAAAAATTAAACATACAAAACTTTGACTATATAATGATGCCATTGTGGTAAATATAAGTGAAGTTAAGATAACAGCTAATATTTCCTTTCCTTTTAATTTTTCAGCGACGCCATGAACTAATTTTTTATAGCCATTGCATCTTGTTAATACGGCATAGAATGCCCCAAGTACTAATAAGAAAATAATCTTATCAGGTGAAAATCTTATAGCTTGGTATAATAAGTAAGGAATATCAGTAAGTCCTTGTCGGTAATCCATACCAGCATCGACAAATTCCGTACTATAATAACCATAGCCAAAAATCCAGGTTAGTAAAACAGCCACTACAACAAATAAGCCAACCCATTTTACTAAACTATGTTCTTTTGACTTCTTCCAAATAAGAATGCCACCAAGTACTGCTAAAATTAAGACAACTACAAGACCAATAATTTGTATTATTGACATATTTTTCTACCTCCTATAAAAATTATAACACCAGAAAAATAAACAAACAAGTAAAACTAGCGTTTTTTGAAAGTTTATCTATATCGAAAAAAGTCTTAAAGAACCTTAAACAGGAATAATCCTATATTTCATGTGACGAGCTTTAATATAAAAATATCCTTTTTTTATATCTTTGGGTTTCATATTAAAATCATCCATAAAATAGATAAAACCATCTTGGATAGTTACAGTTGCTCCCATAAAATAAGGATCAGTTTTTTTAATTTTTGTATTATATTCTAAATTATCCCAAAACCAAATTTCGATTTCTACATCATTTGGCAAAGAAAATTTTAAATAAAGTGAACCATCACTATTTAATTTTTCCTTAATAATTTCCGCATCATGAAATTCTCTTGTAGCCCATTTTAAATTTTCAATATCTTTTAAATTTTTTATTTCAAACTCTTCTTTATAAATATATTTCTTATCAATTTCTAAACATTTAGAAAGAAGATAATTAAATTCAATATCTTGATTTAACAAAGATGTAATAATTTCTTTAGAAAGAAAATTAACACACCCTTCACCCTCAGCATTTAAATTCCAATCAGTTTGGTCAGAATCAATGATAATTATTTTATAAATAATATATTTAGAATTTTGTTCAACATTATGCCATTTAATTAAATGCTCTTTCTTTTCATCCCAAACTATCCAATAGGGATTATAAATTTCTTGAAGATATTTATCATAATCATTTTGCGCATTTATATCTTTATAATAACCATAGACTGTGGATAGATAATATTTACCGTTTCCTTGACAAATTATAGCTTGCATATTTTACCTCCTTAATTTTAAGAAAAAAGCCTTAACTTAGGCTTTTTAAAAATTTTTAATCTCTTGGTTTCATCGTTGGGAATAAAATAACATCTCTAATTGAATCACTTTCGGTAAATAACATAACTAAACGGTCAATGCCATAACCTATTCCTCCAGCTGGAGGCATTCCATATTCTAAGGCTTCAATGAAGTCCATATCAATATCGTTGGCTTCCTCATTACCTAAATCTTTTTCTTTTAATTGATTTTCAAAACGAATAAGTTGGTCATCAGGGTCATTTAATTCGGTATAAGCATTAGCAAATTCTTTACCCCCAATGAATAATTCAAAACGTTCCGTAAATCTTGGGTCTTTAGGATCTTTTTTAGTAAGTGGGGAAATTTCAATTGGATGCCCATAAAGGAATGTTGGTTCAATTAAAGTTTCTTCCACATATTTTTCAAAGAATAAATTAATGATATGGCCTATTGACTTTTGATGTTCTTCCACTTCTATTTCATGTTCTTCACATAATTTTAAGGCCTCATCTAAACTCATTTCCTTCGTAAAATCAATGCTGGTCTTTTCCTTAATGGCCTCGGTCATACTAACTCTTTTCCAAGGTCCTTCTAAATTTATTTCATTACCACACCAATTATAAACCATTTTACCAAAGACTTCTCTGGCGATAGTTTGATACATCTTTTCGGTTAAATCCATCATACCTTCTAAATCCGAATAAGCAAGGTACGCTTCCATCATCGTAAATTCCGGATTATGTTTAGGATCCATCCCTTCATTTCGGAAGGTTCTTCCAATTTCATAAACGGCTTCCATACCTCCCACAAGTAATCTTTTTAAAGGTAGTTCTAAGGCAATTCTTAAATACATATCTAAATCTTGAGCATTATGATGCGTTTTAAATGGTCTAGCAGCTGCTCCTGTTAAAAGACTGGTTAAAACTGGAGTTTCTACTTCCACAAAACCCTGACTATCCATAAAATTTTGAATAGAACGGATAATCTTTGGTCTTATAAAAGCAATATTTTTCGCATCTTCATTCATTATTAAATCAACATAACGTCTCCGATATCTTTCTTCAATATCAGTTAAACCATGAAATTTTTCCGGTAAAGGACGTAAGGCTTTAACTAAATGGGTATATTTAGTCGCATGAATAGTTAAGGCTCCCGTATTTGTTTTACATACCCAACCATTAATACCAATGATGTCCCCTATATCACAAGCTTTATATAACTCGTATTCACTTTCTCCTACATCATTAATACTTATATAGATTTGAATACTTCCATATTTATCTTGAATATCCATAAATCCAGCTTTACCACTTCTTCTTTTACTCATAATGCGGCCGGCCACAATTACTTCGTTTTTTTGTTCCTCTAAATCTTCTTTCGAAATAGTTTCAAAACTTTCTTTAATTAATTTTGAATTACTGGTTCTTTTAAATTTAGAACCAAAAGGGTCCATTCCTAGTTCTCTTAAATTTTTTAATTTTTCTCTTCTTACTAATTCTTGTTCTGTAAACTCACGCATAAACTTCACCGCTTTCATAGAAATTATACCAGAACAATAAGTAAAACTCAATAAATAAAAAATTTATTTCGTTTCACCTTGATAAGCCTCACGGCTTATCTTTCCTGTTTCATTGGATCTTACTCCTCCACAGGCCATATCTCCGACAGTCGCTGCCGTACTTTGTTTTTTATTTATTATTTTATTTCCCTAGGTACATTTTAATTATACTACACGAACAAATGAATGCCAATATAAATTTTCACTTTTTGCATGACTTTCCTATTGTATAAAAAAATAATCTTTCCTAGAGAAAGACTATTTTAACTTTTAAACTTTATTATATTTTATACATTTTAGCTTTGTTTCTTACAGCAATGTATGCTCCTACAGCTACAACAGCCATAGTTCCTAAAGCAATGTATGGAAGAGTTGCTCCAGTTTGTTTGTTATCTGTAGGTTCATCTTTTGCTGGAGGGGCAACTGTAATTTGTGATTCTCCTAATTCAATTATAATTCTACAATCATCACTACCACTTGGACGATAACTAAAATCAAATAATGTTCCTTCTCCAGTTACTCCAACTGATTCAAGATTAACTGTCCAAACATTTCCTGATTTAGGTTTGCTAGCTACATTCCATTCAGAACCTGTAGCATTAGTGACATCAATAACTGATGCTCCACCCATTTCTGTTAAAGTAACGGTAACTTCACTCGCAGCATCACCCACAATATTATAAGTAACTTTACAATTAATAATTCCGTTACTATCAGCACTACTACATTGTTTGTCTAAAGCAACTGCGGCTTTCGTTCTTAATGGTAAAAATACCATCACAGCCATTAATAATAAACATAAACCTTTTTTCATACTTTTTAATCCTCTCCTACTCTTTATTATGTCATTATTATACCATAAAAATACAAAAATCTACATTTTTTGCAAATTTTTTTATTAAAATGTGTCAAATTGTGTTATTATATTAATAGGAGTATAGGAAAAATGATAAAAGTATTATTTCAAATAAAGAATGGGAAACTATATGCTTTAGAGAAAAAAAGATTAAAACAAGAGCAAAAAAGTTTAATTCCCAAGTTTATCACATGATAATAAAAAATAGTTCTGCAAGTAGCATAAATACTTGTTTTTTTATTGAATTTTA
>CANRAA010000069.1 GCA_947628485.1 uncultured Bacilli bacterium
TTTGTACTTTTTTGTGAAGTAAAAATTGTTTACTTTATTTACTTTATAGACTTTTCGCTAGAAATTTAGTACAATATTTAAAGGAGATGAATAATGGATAAATTTAAAGAAATAAGACCGGTTGTTCTTGGTATTTTAAAGAAAGATAATAAAATTTTAGTAAATAGAGGTTCCGACAAAGTAACAGGAGAAGAATTTTATCGTCCTATTGGCGGAGGAATTGAATTTTTAGAAACTAGTGAGGATGCTTTAAAAAGAGAATTTCAAGAAGAACTTAATATTGCTATTGAAGTAAAAGAATTTTTGAGTATCGAAGAAAATATATTTACTTATAATGGTAGATACGCTCATGAATTAATATTATTTTATAATGTATCTATGAATGTTGAAGATTATAAAGAAGAATATATAGTAGATGGTAATGTTAATGCTATGTGGATTGATATAAATAAGTTTAAAAACAAAGAATTAAAATTATATCCGGAACAAACCAATAAATATTTAAATTAAAAAATAAAAGTAAACCTTTAGTATGTTTAAAAAAAGTTAAAAAATGTTATAGTTTTTCTTGGAGGGAGAATTTATGAATCAAGAGAAAATAGGAAAGTTTATTTCAAAGAATAGAAAATTAAAAAATTTAACCCAAGAAGAATTAGCGGACAAATTAGGTATTACGAAAAATGCGGTCAGTAAATGGGAAAGAGGTTTATGTTTAATGGATATGTCTTTACTTAAACCTTTAGGTGAAATATTAGGATTAAGTGTAAATGATATTTTAGCGGGCGAAAAAATCGAAGAAAAAGATTTAGAAAAAAAGAGTGAAGAAAATATTATCAAACTAACCGAACTCATTAATTTAAAATCAATGAAATATGGTATTATAGGAATGGCTTTATTTTCCATTATTTTAATGTTTATTTCTTTTTGTAAAAATATTCAAATGTCCTCAATTGTAAGTTTATTATGTGCTTATAATACGATTACTTTTTTAAGCCGTTATAAATTACAAAAAGATAAAACGGATTTATTTATCGGAATAATGTTCTTTATTGCGGTTATCTGTAATACCACTACCTTTATATTATCTTAAAAAAATATTCCAAAAAAATCTAAATTGTGTTAAACTTAATAAGTAATACATTTGACACATGTAGTGCTAGGCACATAAATCTGATTACAGAGATGTATTTAGAAAATGGTCCTAGAGCTTATGTGTTTTTTTGTTTTTTAAAAGGAGGTGAAGTGTATGCCTACAAAAAAATCTGAAAGAGCAATATTTGCTTTAATTACTGTTATTATTACGGTACATGCTTATGTATTTTATAGTTTGTATGTGATAAATGGTGATGCCCTTATGAGCTTAACTGGGGCTAGTAGTGTCATTGGGGCTATTAATAAACTAGGTGGAGTTTATATGTTTGGTCATTATTTACCAATATGGGCTGTTGTTTTAACAGAATTTTGTTTTGCTTATTTAGCTGAAATGTTAATTGGGCAACCATTTTCATTTAAAATGGCTTGTAAAAATTTTGATATTAAAAAAACTAACCCTGTCCATTTTGAAACAGCTGTTATATGCGCTACCGTAGGAATAATGGTGCCAGTAATGAGTTTAATCGCGGCTTTTTTATATTATCCATATTATGCCGGATTTAATATATTTACTTTACTTGCTAACTGGTTAAAATTAATTTGTTTTAATTTTCCTTTTGCTTATTTCTCTCAACTATTTTTTATTCAGCCCTTTGTTAGACAAACATTTAAAGTAATATTTAAAAGAAAATAATAAATTACCATTAATATAAAGTAAACTCTATGTGAGATTTACTTTTAATTTGGTATAATTAAATTACAACCCTTGAAGTGTTTCCTGTTAAAAAAAGTTTTTATATTTTAAAATATTAACCAAAAGGAGCCAGAAATATGGATTTAGAAAAAATAGGAAAATTTATTGCTAAGAGTAGAAAATTAAAAAATTTAACGCAACAAGAACTTGCGGACATTCTAGGAGTTTCCGATAGAACTATTGGTAATTGGGAAAACGGAAGAAATATGCCTGATTTATCTTTGTTTAAACCTTTATGTCAAGCGCTTGATATTACTTTAAATGATTTAATGAGTGGCGAAAAAGTAGAGGAAAAAGAATTGGAAGAAAAGTTTGAAGAAAATATCGTAAATACCATAAAGTACTCGAATAAAAAAGTCAAACGAGTTAAAAGAGTTTCAATATTGGTGGCTATTATTATGGGTTTAATATTATCCACTTTAGGAGTATTATTTACCATTGATGTTACGAGAATGCGAAATAATGAACCAGTTTTCTTTAGTACTTGGGGATTTAAGTATGCTCCTCCGGTAAATATTGACGATGTTAATATAGAGAAGGTTATTAAAGATTACTTAATAAAAGAAGATGAACAAGTTAATTATTATGAAGGTGAAAAATCTTTTGCCTCTATGCACATCTATCTTATCAATAAAGATATAGGTAATAAATATTATGTTTATGCTTGGGTATTACAAGAGAAATATTATTTAGAAGATAATAATGTAGTTAGAGATACTAGTACATCTATTCCTTATAAATTTACTTTAATAAAAAATAATAATGAATTTATTGTAAGTGCTTATGATATTCCCAGAGATGGCAGTTATTACGTTAAAGATATGAAACAAATTTTTCCTAATAGTGTCTTAAGAGATATGGATAGTATTCATACAGATGGTACAATCGAAAGATTATCTTCGGAAATTCAAAACGAAGTCAATTTATATTTTCATAAATAAAATAAATTATAACTTAGATGAGTAAACTATCTTTAGTTTGCTTTTTTTAATATAATAAAAAAGGCAAATATATTAGGAAGTGAATTATGGATCAAGAAAGAATAGGAAAATTTATTAAAGAGATTAGAAAAAAGAATAATCTTACGCAAAAAGATTTGGCGGATAAATACAATGTTACTTATCAAGCAGTAAGCAAATGGGAAACGGGTAAAAATATGCCTGACATTTCGATTTTAAAAGAAATTTGTAAAGATTATAATAAAGATATTAACGAACTTTTAACTGATAAAAAGATTTCTCAAACAAATAAATCTAAATTATTATTTGGGATAATAACTTTACTTATTATTGCTATTATAATTTTTGGAGCGTTTATTTTTATTAATAAAAGTGAAAGTGATAACTTTCAATTTAAAACAATTAAAACAAATTGTGATAATTTTGAATTATCGGGAAGTATTGCTTATGATAATTCCAAAACTTCTATTTATATTTCCAATATTACTTATTGTGGTAAAGATAATGCGGCAAAATATCAAGAGATTGAATGTATTTTTTATGAAGTAGATGGCCAAACCAAAAGAGAAATAGATAGTTATAAATATAATGAGGGTAATATAACTTTAGAGGAATTTCTAAAACAAGTTAAATTTAATGTCGATCATTATTCTACTTCTTGTAAAATGTATAAAGAAAATGCTCTTAGTTTAGAAATTAAAGCTACTGATAAAGAAGGTCAAACCACATTTTATTCGATACCTTTAGTGTTAGAAGAAAACTGTAAATAAATTATTTCAACCTAAAGTTGAGATATTTCAACTTTCCCATTATAGTTATTTCTTATCTAAATAGATATAATGGTAACTATGAAGGGAAGAGAATTAAATGAATAAGAAAATAATAATATTAATAATCGTCATTGTTTTAGTATTAGGACTAGGTATTGGAGGATATTTTTTAATCAATCAAAATAAAGATGCCTTAAGATTTAAGAGAGAATATGAGTCTTTAAATAATACAATTAGAGAGTCTGATGGGGAAAAGTATAATAATGTGAGTATTCCTAAAGATAATCCAATTAAATATGTTACGGTAGAAGAGGTAGTAGAATTATTAGATAGTAAAAAGGCTATAATATATATCGGGGCTAATTGGTGTCCATGGTGCCGGAATATGCTTGAACCTATGTTAGAGGTAGCTAAAAAGTTAAATATAAAAACAATTTATTATTTAAATTTGGATGACGATAAATCTAATTATGAAATTCAAAATAAAGAATTAAAACAAGTAAATAAAGGAACAAAAAGTTATTATGAATTATTAGATAAATTAAAAGATTATTTAAAAGATTATGAGTTAACTGATAGTGAAGGTAATACTTATGCAACTGGTGAAAAAAGAATATATATTCCCTTTTTTATAACTGTTAAAAATGGTGGTATAGTGGATGCTAAAGGAATAAGTAGAACTTTAGAAGAAGGACAAACTAAATATTCCGAAATCACTGAAAACCAATATAATGATTTATATAATAGTTTTTATGAAACATTTAGTAAAATATATATATCTGGTGATACTTGTTCTTCTAAAGAAGAATGTAATTAAATTATTTTAAATTTAGATTAATTATAAGGAGATTATCAAGTGAATTGGTAATCTTTTTTATACAATAGGAAAAGTTATGCAAAAAGTGAAATTAAATGTTGACATTCATTTGTTCGTATAGTATAATTATATTGTATGGAGGTAATAGTTGTGTTAGTAAATCGAGCCTATAAATTTAGAATGTATCCAAATGTTGAACAAATAGAATTAATAAATAAAACTATTGGTTGTGCAAGACTAGTATATAATATAATGCTAAGTAAGAAAAAAGATAATTCTAAACTTAGTAAGTTTGATATGATAAAAGAAATACCAAATCTATATAATGAATATTCCTTTTTAAAAGAAGTAGATAGTTGTTCTTTAAGATGTGCGGTGTTTGATTTAGAGAATGGATTTAATAAATATTATAAAAGACAAGGAGGTTATCCAAGATATAAAAGAAAAGGAATAAAAGATAGTTATAGAACTAATTACATAAAAAATACATATAAAGGTAAACTTTATGAAAATATTAAATTAGATTTAAAAAACAAAATAATAACTTTACCAAAACTAAAAGAAGTAAAGATAAGAGGTTATCGAAATATAGAATATATAAATGGTAGAATAATAAATGCCACGATTGAACATATATGTTAATTTATAGATTAAAATAATCAAAAATAAAAGAAAATTTAAAAAATAAATTTACTAAAAAGAAAAAACAGAT
>CANRAA010000070.1 GCA_947628485.1 uncultured Bacilli bacterium
AAAAAATAAAAGTTTCCTTATAAACAGGAACTTTTTTAAACCTTGGCAACATAATATTTTTCGCAACATAACTGGTTATTATGAGTAAGAAAGATTTTTTAATCCTATCACAAATAATAATTAACATTCTTTTAATTTATTTACTCATCTTAATTCTAAAATAAAAAGAAATCCACCTAACTCAGCAATGATTTAGGTGGTGCTAACAAATGGCAACACTCAACATGCAAATATCAAGTGTTCTTTTTTATTTTATGCAATCTCCCTTTGACATATACAATAATAGCACATTTTAATGATTTTGTCAAAAATCATTACCTCCAAAAAAATAGTACTCAATCAACTAGATTAAGTACATTAGAAATATATAAGGTAAGTACTCAACATCGCAAAGTTAAGTATTTCCCTACATATTCATAATAACACAACGTTATATATTTTACAATGTATCTACTAATAATTTATTTTAATTAAATATAAACCATTAGGACTAGCAGTAGGTAGTCTTTTTTCTTTATCATAATTGTCTAACATCTCTTTAATAACTGATTTATCTATCTTACCTTTACCAACTTCTATTAAAGAACCAACTAAATTACGAACCATATACCGATAAAACCCAATTCCTTTAAATTTTAAATATATAACACTTCCAATTTTATAAATATGAATATTTAATATAGTACTTTTATAATCTAACCTTTCCCCTGCCACAAAATTTCGAAAATCATGACTTCCTAGAAAAATTAAACTAGCATCTTGCATTTTCTTTATATCTAATTTATTTCTAACTATACCATAGTATCTAGAATCTCTTTTGCCACTTAAATCTATCTTATATAAATAAGTTTTATCTTTAACACTGTGTCTCGCATGAAAATTATCATTTACTTTTTTTATTTTCTTAACTTTTATATCTTCTAAATTATCTTTTAAATATTTTTTTAAACCTTTAATATCTTTATCAGTTTCAAAATGCACTACTTGGTATTTGGCATGTACTCCGGCATCTGTTCTACCGGCTCCTTTGACTAATATTTCTTCACTAAAAA
The DNA here is from genome assembly GCA_947628485.1 of uncultured Bacilli bacterium. Classification (GTDB taxonomy): domain Bacteria; phylum Bacillota_I; class Bacilli_A; order RF39; family UBA660; genus SIG200. The sequence goes on from CANRAA010000070.1 coordinate 1,053, forward strand.
ACTTCGTTAAAGCCTCTTCTACTTCACTTTGAACATTCTTCACATTATTTTGTCTTTGGAATCCATGAAACAAACTTCCATCATAACTTATAACTAACATTACTTTCATGAGACACTCCGATAAATATCTTTAATAAGTTCATAAATATCTGTTACTTCTTCTAATCTTTTATTATCTCGATTAATATATTTAATAAATTCTATTATTTTAGGCATTTTACAATATTTATATAACTCATTATCATAAAAATTATCTGTTTCATAAACTACTTGTTTATCTTTTAACACTACTACTTCTTTTACTAAATCAAAAAATACTTTAACATCATTATCAATAATAACTATTTTTTTATGATAATCATTTACTAACTTTAAAAATAATTTCTTTACATAATCCATATCTTTCTTATTTAAACATTTTGATAAATTCCCTACAATAATAACTTCTTTATCAATCTTCGTTAACAAATCTAATTTAAATAAATTATCTAAAGATAAATCTTTTATTTCTTTATCTAAGATTTTTTTATCTAAATTAACCATCTTAAAAGCTTTATCTCTATTTTTAATGTTTAAATCTTTAACTGAACCATTTTGGTCTAAAGATAGTTCATAATCAGAAACAACCCCGATTATACCATATTTATTTAAGTATTCTCTTATTTCCATAAGACACCTTCTAGCTTACTTTTATCTAAATATATCTTATCTACTAAGTTATAATCTTGTAAGTACATTGAAAGTTCCACCATAAAAGGTAATTCTAAACCAATTCTTTTAAGTAACTTTTCATTTTTTAAAACCTCTAAGGTATCGCCACTTACTACCTCTTTATCATCCATATAAACAATTAAGTTAGAGGTAAGTAATACTTCTTCTATATTATTTGTCACATTAATATATTTAATATTATTACTTTTTAGAATATTATATAATTCTTTTATTTCTTCGCTTTCTAATTTATTTAAAGCATTAAAAAAGATAATTTTGGGGTATTTTAAAAGTTCCGAAACGACAAAGTTATTTTCGATTACTTGATAATCTTGATAATTATTTAATATATTTTTGCTAATGTTAACACTTATAATCGCAACATCTGTTTCCATATCTTTTACCTTCAATCTTTTTTATTTTTTAAATGATTTTCCTTTATCTTTCTTAAAGCCCTAAAATGATGGTTAATTCCTGATTTACCTACTTTATAATCCGTTTCCATACTAATAATATCAGCAAGTTCTTGAAAAGAAGTCTCTGGATATTTCTTCCGATAATTAATTACGAGTAAGGCTTTTTCGTCAATTAAACTCATTAAGTCATTATCTTCTAAATATTTAATTAAGTCAAGTTGTTCTAACCCACTTTTAATAGTTTTCTCTTCATTAGCAAGCTCCATATTATTAAGTCTGTTAACCATATTTTTATGGTCCCGATAAATTCTCGTATCTTCAAATTCAAATAGAGAAGATATTGCCCTAAACATTTTAATTAAATCACTAATACTTTCACTCATTTTAATATAAGCAATGTATTTATAACCTCTTTTAATTACTTTAGCATTAAGACGAAAATGATTAAGTAATCCGGCTATATATAATGCATCACTTTCTTTATCTAAAATATATTCTAAATGATAACCACTTGTTTTGGGATTAGATACATTACCTACCCCTAGAAAGGCTCCTTTTAGGTAAGCTACTATCTCCTCATCACTATCTAATGTTGGTTCTTTATCAAGCTCTATTACTTCTTTAATATAATCTATTTTATCTTTTACTTCTAATATATAGATTTGTTTTACTCTAAATCTTTTTTGAACTCTTACCGTTATTTTCGGAGTAACCCCAAAAGTTTCTTTTATAATTTTATAAATAAATCTAGTAACTGAAGCATTTTCTAAAGTAATAGTAATATCTTCTTTTATTAAAGAATTATATTTAATAAAAGAAGCCACTATTAACCTAGACTCTACAGGATTATTCTCTTGTTTACTTATTTCTTCTTTTAATCTAGTCGTAAATGTCATATATAACACCATCCATTAATTTATACATCTATTTTAAAACATTCCAATAACCATTTTTATTAGAACCACATCTACTAATATAACCCTTATTTTTAAGAAATTTTAAGTTTTCAGTAATTGTTGTCCTAGATACATTTAATTCTTTGATTAATTCATTTTGGGTTATATATTTATTTTCTTTTATTAGTTTTAAAATAATTGTTTGAGTTTCATTAAGTCTTAAATTGTTATCTATACTATTTAATGTATTATTACTTATACTTTCTAATAAATTATTATAATTATTATATTTAAAATTAACTCTTATAAAATTAGGAGTAAATTCGTAAATATCCTCGTTATAAGTTCTTAGTATTCTAATTATTCCTGTTCCTAATTGTTCAACTAAATCTAAATCTTTAAATACTCGCATTAATTCTGGATTTATTGGAAAAGAATAGCCCTTTAAAAATTCTTTTTTAGTAACCCCATGAGGTAAGCCACCAGTAGAAGTTATTGAAATATGGTCGCTAAATATTTCAAATTTAGGTGGATTTTCTGTTTGCCATGAATTATGAACTATAGCATTAACAATTGCTTCCCTTACGGCTGTTTTATCAAACATTTTTAACTCTTTTCTTTCAGCATCACCAGTAATTTTAGAAAATGTCTTATTTACTAATTCAAATTTGTCAATTACTCTTTTGGTAGCCTTAATAAGTGAGCAATACCCGTATTCTTCATTCTCTACTAAGTCATAAGCATCTATTCCCGAATAAGTAGCAACCTTTATAGAAATACTATTTATATCTGCTAAAAGATAAGCAAGATAATTATATTTTCCATCTTCCATAATTAAATCTAATTGTTTTAAAAAATTTTCGTTTATTTGATAACCCATTTCTTCATAATATATTTTTAATTCAGAAAAAGTTAAATCTTGTCTAGGAGATACAATATTTCTTATAGAATTTCTAGTTCTACTAGCAAATAAACTATCTATTTTATCTTGACTCATTTTTTCTATCGAATTACCTACTCTTATAAAGCATCCTTCAGGAGTCATTCCCTTAGATTTTAAATAGTAAGGAGTTTCTATTCCACCCGCAATTGATATATGAAGAACATTTTTACCATCATATTGTTCTACAATAATATCAAATAATCCTAGTGATGTAGGTAATATTTTATTTTTTATTCTATCTTTAATTTCTAATTGTAATTTATCTATATCGTCATCTATTCCAATTACTTTTAAATTATCCTTTATACCTATATATAAATCTCCTCCACCAGAATTAAGAAAACCAATAACTTCTTTTTCTAATTTGTCATTTAATATTTCTTTTAATTCTGTTCTTGAGTCTTCTTGCTTTTCAAACATATATTATCCCTCCTATTAACTAATATTATACTATATTTTTTTACTTTTATAAATTAATTTGTATAAAAAACTGGACAATAAACTGGACAATAAAATTCCCGTATTTATGCTGGTTTTAAGCAATTTTTATATAAATTTTATAATAAAAACTGGACAATAAAGTGGACAATAAACTGGACAATAAATGAGACAAGAACATAGAGCAAAATTCAATAAATAAATTTATTTCATTTCACCTTGATAAGCCTCACAGCTTATCTTTCCTGCTTCATTGGATTTTACTCCTCCACAGGCCATATTTCCGACAGTCGCTGCCGTACTTGTTTTTTTATTTTTTGTTTTATTTTACCTAGGTACATTTTAATTATATGATACAAACAAATGAATGTCAATACAAATTTTCGGAGTTTTGTGCTGTGTATTAGATTGGTGGAGTTAAATGCATAGAAAAATAATAAAAAATGCGATATAATTAATTTGCTAAA
>CANRAA010000071.1 GCA_947628485.1 uncultured Bacilli bacterium
TATTTGCTACCAATGTATTTAGATTATCAAAAAAGAATGATGATTTTTCACTCATCACTCCTTAATGTTTAAGAACCACAAAACAAGTTATGCTTTTTTATTAACTTAAAAAAATACCAAATATTTAAAATTGGTAGGTTAAATTAAAAAATTCGACAAAATCTCCTATGGACTTTTTAAATACAAGCATTTAAAATAATAAATTAACGCAGGAAGTATGGCGTTGTCATCATTCATTTTTCCAATCTTTCCTTTCTTACGGGGAGGTAAAAGACTAGAGAAAGGGGTGTGGTTATTATGAAGAATAAGAACTTGATAAGAATATTATTATTCATAATTTTTGTACTATTATACTTGTTAGTATTAATAATACAAAAAACTACTCCAGGAATACTGGGGTAGATTAACCAAATAGACAACGCTAACTTCTTGCGTTTTCTTAATTTAATTATACTTAATAGATATTAAAAATGCAATATTTTTTATTCTTTTTCATCTTCTTTACTGACAATTTCAGCTTTACTAATATTTGGTTCACTTCCTTTTAGATAATAATACATTATAGCTCGACTAGAGTCTTTGGTAACTTCTCCAGTTACGGCATCTAAAATAATTCCGACGACATCATTTGGGGTTTCATACCAATTATCTTCATAACCAGTTTGAATTTCTTCCATAGTATCGGCCCAAATATTTTTGGCGACACTACTATAACTTTTGGTAAATTCGCGGTTATTATCGTAACCTAACCAAACAAGCATTAAATCATCTTTATTATAGCCAACAGTCCAATAATCGGTGGGAGTTGTTCCAGTTTTAATGGCGTATTTTCTTGATAATTTGCCGGCAATGGTTACCGCTGTGGCACTTGTATAATCTCTAAATGCCGAACTAGTGGTATTAGATAATAATTCATTTAAAATATAAACATAATTAGGGTTTAAGACTAAACTATTTTTTTCTTCTTTTGTATAAATAACAACCCCGTTAGCATCTTCAATTTTACGAATTAAATATAAATCTTTTTTATAACCGCCAGAGGCTAAAGTATTATAACCAGTAGCATAATCAATGATGTTTATTTCCCCAGTACCAAGGGCTAGCGATGGAACTGGTAATAGTTCTTCTTTAATACCCGCTTTGTTTGCTGTTTTCACAAGCTCTTCAGGTCCTAGAAAAAGGTTAGTTTTGACGGCATAAATATTATCCGAAAAAGCAATTGCTGCCGCCATTGTTATATCTTTATTCGCATATTTATCATTAGAATTAGTGGGTGAATAACTTTCTTTATTATTAATATTAAAAGTAGTATATTCACTTTTAAATTTTGATGACGATATTAAATTATTTTCTAAAGCACTATAATAAAGGAAAGCTTTCATGGTAGAACCTACTTGTCTTTTGGATTCCGTAGCCCGGTTGTATTCGCTTAAACTATAGTCATAGCCGCCCGTTAAAGCTTCAATTTTACCACTTTGTGGGTCGACAATAACACTTGATACTTGAACCTCACTTTCTGAATTTAAATTTTTTAAGATATTTTTTTCTAAACTAGTTTGTTTAGCCATATCAAGGTTAGTGTATATCTTTAATCCTCCCGTTTCTAAAATACTTTTACTAATACCGAGTTCTTCAAGTTCTTTATAAACGGCATCTTGATAATACATGAGCATTTGTAAGTTATTTTCACTATTTTTACCAATGATTGTAACATTATCAAAATTTAAATTATCATATTCTTCCTTGGTAATTTCTTCATTATTATATAAAACTTTAGCGACTACTTTAGCTCTGTTAATTGAGGCATCATAGTTAGATACTGGATTATATTTGTTAGGACTTTTGGGAATACCTGCTAAAATGATAGCTTCTTCTAAAGTAAGATTTTGGACATCCTTATTAAAATAGTAGTTGGCGGCATTACTAACTCCATAGTTACCATTGCCATAGTTAATTGTGTTAAGGTAGGCCTCCAAGATTTCGTCTTTATCATATTGAATTTCGGCAATTATGGTTAAAAAGGCCTCTTCTAACTTTCTTTTCCAAGTTTTATCGAAGTCTAAATAGATGTTTTTAACAAGTTGTTGGGTAATAGTGGAAGCCCCTTCAACGATATGTCCACTGGTAATATTGTTTATCATCGCTTTCCCTATTCTTAAAATATCAAAACCTTTATGGGTATAAAACTTCTTATCTTCGACAGTTACGACGGCATTCACGAGCTTCTCATCAATTTCATCTAAATCCGCCCAAGTGGAGGTACTACTTCCTTTAATTACCAAAGTATCTTTGTTATCATATAAATAAAAAGTTCCATTATTGGTTATATTAAGTTTTGGAGTAATTAAAGCATAAATATTAATACCAATATAAGAAATAATAAAGGCTAAAAAGCCAAATAATAACGTCTTTAAAACCATTCTTTTTAAGCGCAATTTATCGTCACCCTTAATATTATGTAAAAAATATTTAAAATTATGTTGAAATTATATAGTTGTTATGTTATAGTTTTTAAGACAAAAGAGGTGATTATATTAAAACATTAATAAACTGGCGTTTATATAATGATGGTAATTTAATCATTAATAATGAAAATGTCACAGGTGAGTTTAAAAAAGATGAATATTTAATTTATGAAGAAGATGAAAGTATAAATCGGCTATTTCTAAAAGAAAAAAGATATGAAAGAGAGAATGCAGAGTCTTTATTTGTAATAGATATTAGAAATAAAAAATTTAGTTATTTACTTAAAGAAAAGGACTATCTAGTGGAAGATAAACTAGATGAAGGTTTCCTAAAAATTGCTGATAATATTACTTTAATGTATAAATTTAGTAATGAAGAAAAGAAAATAGTAATACAAATATTATAGTAACATATATATGGGTGTGCATATAATGAGTAGAATGGAGAAGAGAGTTATGAATTTAAAAGATATACCAAAAGAAGAATTAGAGTCAATGAGTTATGATGAAATAGCTTATTTAGTATTAGAAAAGAATGGCAAGAAAATGAAACTTTTAGATTTATTTAAGAAAGTTTGTAAAGTATTAGATTTACCAGAAGAAACTGTGGAAGAAAGAATTGCGGATTTCTTTGAATTACTTTCAATTAATAAAAAGTTTGTTTTACTTCCTAATGGTTATTGGGATTTATCAACTAATCATGTTCAAGATATGGTCGTAGAAGATGAAGAAGATACCGAAGTTGAACTTGAAGAAGATACGGAAGATACCCTAGAAGATGAAGAAAATGAAGAAGATGATATTTTCTATGATACTGATCTAGATGATAGTGATGATGACGATGATGATTTAAAAGATTTAGTTATCATTGATGATGAAGAAAATATGGGAGAATAATTAACTATTAGCTAAATTAAACATATACTAATAAATAAACGTGAGACAGTAGTGTTTCACTTTTTATTACGGAGGTTTTGTATGAAATTTTGGAAAAATATTGGTATTAGAATATCTTTTATTACCATATTAATTAATTTTTTATTGTTCTTATTTAAACTAATTGCCGGATTAATTGGTCATTCGGGAGCGATGGTGTCGGATGCTGTTCATTCTTTATCGGATGTTATAACCACCATTTTAGTTATTTTTGGCCTTGCTATGTCGAGTAAGAGTGCCGATAGAGAACACCCTTATGGTCATGAAAGAATGGAGTCGGTTTTTGGAACGCTACTTTCTTTTATGTTATTTTTAACCGGTATGGGTATTGGTTATAAAGGATTAATGAGTATTATTTCGGAAAGTAAGTTAGTTGTTCCAGGAGTAATTTCTTTAATCGCGGCCCTTATTTCGATAGTTGTTAAAGAAGGAATGTTCCATTATACGAATTACTATGCTAAAAAGTTAAATTCCACATCTCTAAAGGCTGATGCTTGGCACCATAGGAGTGATGCTTTATCTAGTATTGCTTCTTTTGCCGCTATTTTAGCCTCTCGTTTAGGACTTCCTATTTTAGATCCAATTTGTAGTGTCGTAATATCTCTATTTATCATTTATAGTGCTATATCTATCTTTAAGGAGGCCACCAAAGAAATGGTCGATACCGCATGTGACGAAGAAACTTATCATAAAATTTTAAATTTAGTTAAAAAGTGTTATAAAAATATGGATATTAAAGATTTAAAAACCAGAATGTTTGGCAGTAAAATATATATTGATTTAGAAATTGCCCTTGATGGTAAAACATCTTTAAATAAAGTTGATAGTATTGTAAGAAAAATTCATGATAATGTGGAAAAAGAATTTGCTTTAGTCAAACATTGCAATATTCATGTTATTCCAAAGAAATAACTTGAATAAATGTAATTAAAGTGCTATTCTTTAATAAAGAATGGGGGAAATTTAGATATGAATGCTGAAATAAATGCAGAAGTAGAAACAAAAGATTTAGAATTAGCATCTCAAATTTTAAATAGAATAGGTCTAGATTTAGAAACATATCTTAGAATGGCAATTATCGAACTAATTAATAAAGAGGCTATTCCGTTTGAACTTGATAATTAGTAAGAAATAGGCCATCCTATTATTTTGTTGTCATTTTAGTTAAAATGTGCTACAATATACCCTTAATTAAAGGGGAAAATTATGGGCTATTATAAAAAAGAAGAAATAAATTTAGAAAAAGATAAATATACTATTTTAGATGAAAGTAAGTTGGGGGAAGAATATTCCTTTTTAGGAAGTGGTTCTGAAGGTAAAGTATACCAAATAGATAAGGATACAGCTTTTAAAAAATTTGACTTTTTTAAAGATGAAAAAAGATTAAAAAATAAAAATCACTATTTGCATAGTTCGGCTGTAAAGATTCAAATTTAAAATTCAGATTTAAATAAATCTTTATATTT
>CANRAA010000072.1 GCA_947628485.1 uncultured Bacilli bacterium
CAAATGAATGAAATAATTAGCATTATCGACAAACTAAATTGAAATGGGTACCTATTTGGGTACCTAATACATATATAAATAGTCCCTATGTCTTATTATTCCAACAAAAATGGAGCCTTTCGGCTCCTTCAGGGGGTTTTGGTTGATTCACTCTCACCTTTGAAATTCGTAAGAGTAATCAAGAGGACACAGGGTTTTTTACTGTGCCCTATAATAATAATAGTATAATCTATTTTCTTTGTCAATTAAGAAAATTAAATTTATTTAAAATGTGTCTAATTTAGAACAAAAGTAAAACTCAATAAATAAAATTTATTTCGTTTCACCTTGATAAGCCTCACAACTTATCTTTCCTGCTTCATGGGATTTTACTCCTCCACAGGCCATATTTCCGACGGTCGCTGCCGTACTTGTTTTTTATTAATTTATATATTTTTATTATTTAATTATTTTAATTTTGATATTTCTCTTTATAGTAACTTATTATTCCTTCATACATTATGTTTAGACTTGCATTTAGATCTCTTTCTATCTCTATTCCACATTTAGAACATTTATATTCCCTTATTTTGATATCTTTCATTTTATTATTCTTATGTCCACAACAACTACATATTTGACTACTGGCATAATATCTATTTACTTGAATTAATTTCTTATTTAACCAATAACATTTATATTTGAGTCTTCTTATTATGTCACTCATTGTGGAATTAAGAATATTTTTTCTAAGAGATTTATTGGCTTCTTTTATCATATTAGGTATGTCTAAATCTTCGGTTACTATTATATCATTATCTTTGATTATTTTACTTACTATCTCTTCATTTGTTTTTCTTCTGGCATTTTGTAACTTCCTATATGCCTCTTGAAGTTTAATTTTATATTTATAATAATTTTTACTTCCTTTTATTTTTCTAGATAATCCTTTTTGTAATCCTTTTATTTTCTTTTCATATTTTTTTAAATAATTAGGATTACCATAACTTATTCCTTCACTAGTGGTTATTAAACTCTTTATTCCCATATCTATTCCTATTACAGATGAAGTATTAGATTTAACATAAGGTATCTCTTCTTCGACACATATAGATACATAATACTTATTAGCTATATGTTCTATTGTGGCATTTATTATTCTGCCATTTATATATTCGATATTTCGATATCCTCTTATCTTTACTTCTTTTAGTTTGGGTAATGTTATAGTTCTTTCTTTTAAATCTAATTTAATGTTTTCATAAAGGCTACCTTTATATGTATTTTTTATATAATTAGTTCTATAACTATCTTTTATTCCTTTTTTCTTATATCTTGGATATCCTCCTTGTCTTTTATAATATTTATTTAATCCATTCTCTAAATCAAATACTGCACATCTTAAAGAACAACTATCTACTTCTTTTAAAAAGGAATATTCATTATATAGATTTGGTATCTCTTTTATCATATCAAACTTACTAAGTTTAGAATTATCTTTTTTCTTACTTAGCATTATATTATATACAAGTCTTGCACAACCTATAGTTTTATTTATTAATTCTATTTGTTCTTCATTGGGATACATTCTAAATTTATAAGCTCGATTTACTAACACAACCATTACCTCCATACAATATAATTATACTATACGAACAAATGAATGTCAACACACAATTTCATATTTTTGTATGACTTTCCTATTGTATAAAATTAATTTTTTTAATTTCATTTTTATAATAATCATTATTTAAATATAACTCACTATTTAAATATTCTTCACTATCCTTTTTGGCTTGCAATAAGATTTGATAATCAGTTTTTAAATTGGCTATTTTAAAAGTAGCATCCCCACTTTGACGAACTCCAAATAAATCTCCTTGACCCCGCATTTCAAAGTCTTTTTCACTAATATAAAAACCATCATTACTTTCTTCTAAGACTTTTAGTCTTTGGGCATCTTTATTACTAACTAAATAGCAATAACTTTGGACGTCGTTTCTGCCGACTCTTCCTCTTAACTGATGCAAAGTGGCAAGGCCAAATCTTTCCGCATTATAAATGACAATCATGGTCGAATTAGGTACATCTACTCCAACTTCAATAACCGTGGTGGAAATTAAAATCTTTATTTTGCCACTCACAAACTCTTTCATGATTTCATCTTTTTCTTTACCTTTTAATTTACCATGTAAAATACCTATTGGAACTACATTATTAAAGGCCAGTTTCATTTTTTCTTCTAAGTCAAAAACACTTTTTAAATCCATACCTTCATTAGTTTCTACCAAAGGAGATACGACATATATTTGATGACCTAGTTTTAATTCTTCAAGCATTTTTAAAAGGACATCTTTAATTTCACTTTCCTTTTTTAATACCGTAATTATTTCTTTTCTTCCCTCCGGTTTGGTTTTAATAATCGATAAATCCAAATCACCATAAATGGTTAAAGCATAAGTTCTCGGAATTGGTGTAGCAGACAAATACAAAACATCTGGGGCTTGTCCTTTATCCCTTAACGTGTTTCTTTGACCAACGCCAAAACGATGTTGTTCATCAGTTACCACTAGACCTAAATTATGAAATTCGACACTATCACTAATCAAAGCATGAGTCCCAATAATTAAGTTAGCTTCCCCACTTTTTATTTTTTCTAAGACTTCTCTTTTTTCCTTTGCTTTCATAGAGCCCGTTAATAAAATTACTTCAATATGAAAATGTTCTAAAATATTTTTTAAACTTTTATAATGTTGCATGGCTAAAATTTCCGTCGGAGCCATTAAAGCACTTTGATAACCACTTAAATAGTTTACATAAATAGCATAAGTAGCCACGATGGTCTTACCACTACCTACATCACCTAAAACAAGTCTATTCATTCTATTTATACTTACTAAATCAACATATATTTCATCAATGGCTTTTAATTGGTCTGGCGTTAATTCAAAAGGTAAGGAATCTAAAAATTCTTTTTTAGAATTTTCGGGTATTTCTCTTTTAATCCCAATAGCTTTATTATTTAATTTTTTTAAATAATTTATTTTAAATAAAAAGTTAAATAATTCTTCGTACTTTAGTCTTAAAGTAGCTTTTTTAATATCTTCATTATTTTTCGGTCTATGAATTTTTTCTAAAGATTCTTTTTTCGAAATAAAATTATATTTTTGGACATATTCTTTGGGTATACAATCATAATAACAATCTTTTTTTAAAGCCTCTTCCATAAGTTTACTAATAGTTGTATTATTAATACCCTCGGATAAGTGATAAACAGGTTCAATTTTATTTCCTTCAAAATTAAATTTAATGGCACTTGCCGTAAATAAATTTTTAAGACGATTATATTTACCTATTAAAACAATACTTCTTCCCACCTTTAAATTATTTTTCATAAAAGCCCGGTTAAAAATAACCACATTAAAGATAACATTACTAGAAGATGCTGCAAAAGATAGACGATTAAAATTTTTTTTGATATATTGCACACGGGGGGCATCAATTATCGTGACTTTAATCGATGATACTTCATTATCTTTTACATTATTAATATCCACTAAGTTAATAATATTATAACGATAAGGATAGTTCTCGAGTAAATCTTCGACACTATATATATTTAAATTATTTAATTTTCTTTCTAATTGAGGACCTATTCCTTTTACAACATTTAATTCCATAACTACACCAATTTAAATATATCATACATTTCTTTTTTATTCAAATTTTTAAATATGGAAATTAAAACAGGACATACTAGTTATCGGACGTGAAAGTCATTTAATGCGACAATAAGGGTGGTGGTAAAAGTGGTAACATTTAGAAGAGATTTTGAATTTGAAAATGATTATTGGGTAACAATTTCCAAAAACATCAAAAAATTTAGAGCAGAAGCTAAAATTACACAAGAACAACTGGCAGTGGATGTTGGAAAATCTTATGATTTTATTAGAAGATTAGAATTTAGACATGGTGAAATACATTGTTCCTTTGATACTTTATACAAAATCTCTGTAGTTCTAAATCACAAAATTGATGATTTCCTAGACGATGATGAAGATGATGATTAATTCTTCTTCATATGAAAAATAATAAGAATCAGTATTTGACTCTTATTATTTTTTCTTTTTAGATTTTGTTTTATCCATTGGAACTAATTTAACTTTTACACCTTTATAACGAGTAAATTTCTTTTTTACACCTTCTGGTAAATTTTTCTTTAATACTTTCATTAATATTTCACCTCTTCTTCGGGTTAAATTATACCATACTTTTACAAAATAAGATAGATTTAGTATAATTCTTGACAAATTCCGGCTTCGGGACGATAGAAACAATGATTTTTGTAACGGCCCGCTAGAGGTTGACTATACCAAGTAGAAGAACAATTATTACTACCGGGAGCATAAAACCATAAACTATGAGTGGCTGGATAGTAATATTCTCCCCTTAAAACTCTTTCGGCTAAATTTTTCTCCATTGTCGTTGCTTTCGCTTGAAATAAAGATCCATTTATGCCCGAAAATTGATTTTTTTGATAAATAGCATCAGTAATCGAGTCAATATCTTTAAAAGTATAACAATTGGCCACTACTCTATTTACAACCACATTTCCCACCATCAGCATGCCAATATCGCCCTCTGCTAAAGCCTCAGAACGCATAATACGAGCAAGTAAGTCTAACTCTTTAGTTGTATAATTTACAAGCATGATTATCACCTATAATTATCATATGCAAGCAAAAGATAAATGTATCTTTTGCTAGTATTTTAAATATAATTATGATATAATCTTCTTGAACTTCATTTAGGGGATTAGTTAAATGGTATAATAGGAGTCTCCAAAACTTTAGTTGGGAGTTCGATTCTCTCATCCC
>CANRAA010000073.1 GCA_947628485.1 uncultured Bacilli bacterium
ATTTTTCTTCGGGAATACCTAATTCTTCTTTTAAATGCCAAGAAATAATTTCTCCTTCACGGTCGGGGTCGGTCGCAAGATACACATGATCGGCCTCTTCCACTAATTTCTTTAAGGCCTTAACATCTTTATTCTTTCCCTTAATAATGACATAACTAGGTTTAAAATCATTATCAAGATCAACTCCTAAACCATATTTCCCATTGGTGGCTAAATCTCTAATATGGCCTTTCGAAGATACTACTTTATACTCACCTGCTAAGTATTTTTCGATCGTTTTACTCTTTGCAGGAGATTCCACTATTACAACATTTTTCATGATATAATCACATCCATTCATTTATATTTTATACACTGAAATCAATTTAATGTCAATTAAAATTATTAATTTAACATCATTTTACTATTATAAGTATCGCATTATTTTTAGAAATTATTATTTGACAATTAAATATTTTTATGTTAATTTATTACTAGAAACCAAACTTTTGGCAAAACGGGTGGGTAATTGGAACCCATTTCGGAGTAGCCATTGTTTGGTTTTTTTGTTTTTATAAATTTTTTTGTTTAATTTATATGATAAATTCAAAAAATTTTGAAATTCTCTTTTGTCATACACTGATTTCACTTCATTAACAATTAGGTTTTCGCCACTTTTTTCTTGTTTTATAATCACAAGTATTGGATTACAATTATTATGCAATTTTTCTAAAACAACCACCTTAGATCCAGGAATTGTTAAAGAATCTATAACCATAACACTATTCCTTATTTCATTATCTAATTTTTTTAATAATTGTAAAGAAATATTGTGTTTTTCTTTATAAATTTTCTTTATTGTTCCTTGACTTATTATGATAGGAATATTTTTAACTTTACCATAATTTAAATTTAAATTATCTTTTGATAATACTAATAATACTCCTGATGGCAAAATGTTTTTTTCCATTTCATCAATTTGTTTTCTAAAAGATTTTAAATTTCCATTTTTGTAATAATTCCATTTTGAAAATTTATAATTCTCACTTTTTATAATTTTTCCTCCTGTCTAGTATCGAAACATTATTGAGTTAAGTAAAATGCTTCAAACAAAACAACGAAAGGCTATTATACATAAATTTTTCACAAAATCAACACGTTCGACAAATGTTGTCAAAACTTCTAATATTGTGACATTTTTCGGCAAAAAAACAAAGTCTTTTACAACTTTGTTTATTCGGTAGTATTATCTATTGGTTCTTCAGTTTCTTGAACCTCATCAGTACTATCTTCATATTTTTTTAATTCTTCATTTAAATAATTAAAGTAATTATTTTTAATCGCTCTACTACTCATTGTTATTTTAGCATCTACTTCGTTATTTATTGCGAGTATTTCTTCTGGAGTATAAGCATTTTCTTCATAAAAAGTAATCTTACTAGTTGAGGCATTATAATAGGCTTTTTCGTTTTTCCAAGAACCATCAGCAAAAACTACCATTGATTCATAATCTTTTGATAAGACATCATGTCCTAAATATAATCTTGGGTCATAATCTAAATTCATTAAATTAGCTAGTGTTGGTACTAAATTTAAATAGAAATTATATTCCGTAAATGTTTTCGGAGTCATACTAGAGTTATATATAACGAGCGGTGTTTTTTCAATTTCATAATCAGTTAAATCATGGTTAATCATTTCCGCTACTTGACTTTTAGAAAGACCATAAGGATAATGATCAGCCATTAAAACAATAACGGTATCATCATATACTCCCGCACTCTTAAGTCTATCAACTAATGTACCAATTGCATCGTCAACAACTTTTAATTTGGATAGATAACGACTTACGGCACTAGAATAACCTAAAGACATAAAGTAATCTTTATGTAAGTTACCATAAGTTGAGTCATTAGTATAAGGTTGATGAGAGGTAACAGTTGTAAACCAAGTCATAAATGGTTTATCACTACTATCATTTAAAATAATATCCATGGCTTTATCAAAAAACTCAATATCACTTGGCCATTCACCATAATAACTAGCGGTCTTAATACCTAAAGTATCGGCTCCATAATAAGTTTGAGCTCCCATATTTGGATGAATGGTTTTTCTTTTATAATACCATTCCACAAAATCATGCATACCAGTTGTTGTATAACCTTTATTATTAAATAAATTAAATATCGCTTCAAAATAAGTATTATCTTTATAAACATTTGAGGTACAAGCATTATAAATAGAAAATAAACTTGTCATGGCACTAAATTCGTTATTACCCGTTGCACAACTATTTCTTGGGGAATAATTATTTTCCCAATGCCAGCCTTCACTATATAATTTATAAAAATTAGGAAATTCTTTTTCATTAATAATGGCTTCATTTACGGACTCCATTAAGATAACAATCACATTTTTACCTTCAAACATACCCGTGTATTCATTATAATCCGTAACTGGTCTGGCCGCAAAATATTTATTTAAGGCAGAATACTTACTTGAAGTATCACTTTCCGCCAGTTTATCTAAAGCATCCGATACTTCTCTTTTGGTAACTCCATTTTTATTAGGATAAGTAGGATTAAAGACTGTTTCTTCTTCGGCTACGGGAAATAAATAACTTTTTAAATCCAAAATTCCAAAGACAGTCGTCCCAAATTGATTAACCGCTACAGTTGGCACATCGGGATTATTAAATAATTTTAGATTACTTTTAATTTGCAAACTATTTTGCATAAAAGGAAGAACCAAAGTTCCATAATAAATACCACATAAAGCAACCAAACTTGGAATAAAGGTTAAAATTTTATTTTTAAATTTACCTTTTTTATATTCCTTTTTGCGAAATAAAAAGATATAAATAATTAATAAAACTACAAAAGGAACAAATAATAAATGATAAGTCCATTTAAAGGAATTTAAATAATCAAAGATATAATCTTTTACGGCTCCAAATTGGCTTGATGTATGAAATGATATATATACTCCTAAATAATTGATAAAACCAACTTGTAACCAAGTATATAATGAATATACAAAAACAAATAATAAATTAATTGTATTTCTTATCCATCTTCTTTTAAATAAATTACTAATAAAAGTTATGATTAAAGAAAATAAACAAACACTTATAAATATTCTTAAAGTAGCATAATCAAAGATAGCAAACCCATTCATAATTCGAAAAATTATCTCAATCAAAAAGAGTGTTATAGTCATTAAAATAAAATTCATAATACTATTATCTTTAATTATACTTCTTTTTTTATTTTTAATTTCTGATTCCATTTTCACTACTCTTTTCTATTAAATCTTTTACCGGTTTATAAGTTTTACGGTACTCATCTAATATACCATATTTTTGCATTAATTCAAGGTGTTTTTTGGTGGGATATCCTTTATGACGTTCGAACTCATATTCAGGATGTAACGCGCCATATTGGGTCATAATCTCATCTCTCGTTACTTTCGCAATAACTGAGGCCGCTGCAATATTCAAACTTAAAGCATCGCCATGAATAATCGGAAGAACGGGAGTATCACGATCTAATTTCATGGCATCGGTTAAAATATAATCAGGTTTTACCTCTAAATTATCTAAAGCAATATTCATGGCTTTACGGGATGCCTCTAAAATATTTATTTCATCTATTTCTTTCGCCGAAACAATACCTACACCCACACTAACAGCATCTCTTTTAATATATTCAAAAAATAAATTGCGTTTCTTCTCACTTAACTGTTTAGAGTCATTTAAACCTTTTAGATTATACCCTTGGGGTAATATAACCGCTGCTGCTACCACAGGTCCTACTAAAGGTCCTCTTCCCGCTTCATCAACACCAGCGATTAACTTATAACCCTCTTTAGATAATTCCTTCTCATATTTTAATAAATCTACTGCCATCTATCTAATGTTACTCCTTTAATTTTTTCACCCACTAAATCATTATATACCTTTAAGCTAACTTTTTCAAAGTCTATTTCGTTATTTTTTACAGCTCCGATTCTTTTTCCAATAATTTCATACATTTCCATAACATCATTATTGTCAATATTATATAATTCTTTTAATAATTTTGGATATAATTCATATAACGTATTTAAAATATAAACACAAATTTCATCTAAATTTAAAACTTCTTTTTTTATACCACCAGTTGAGGCGATATTAAAGGCTCCTACTTCGTCATCTAATTTAGGCCATAAAATCCCTGGAGTATCTAATAGAACTATCCCTACATTTGTTTTTAAATATTGCATTTCTTTCGTAACTCCTGGTCTGTTTTCGGCATTGACACTTTTTTTACCAGTTATTTTATTGATAAGGGTACTTTTACCCGTATTAGGTATTCCTAATACTAAAGCCCTTATCTCTTTTTCTTTTAAACCTTTACTTTTTCTATTTTCTTGAATATCTTTGGTTATCTCATTAGTTAGTTTAATAATTTTTTTATAATCATCATTATTTTTTAAGTCTACAAGAATAACATAATAACCTTTATTTTCATAATATTTTGCCCATTTATTAGTAACTTCTAAATCACATAAATCTTTTTTAGTCATTATTAAAATTCTCTTTTTGTTTTTAATAAGCTTATCAATATCTTTTATTTTACTTGATTTAGGTATTCTGGCATCTACTAATTCATAAACAATATCAATGTTTTTTAACTCATCCATTATTCTTCTTCTAGTCTTAGCCATATGTCCTGGATACCAATTTATATTTGCTGAATTTTGTCTATTTTCCATTTAAATCACTTCCTTTGTAATACGGTAGTGTGCATAGTTTATGTGCAAACTACCCATTTTTCCTTTATTTTATTAATGATTTCTATATTTTTTTCAATCA
>CANRAA010000074.1 GCA_947628485.1 uncultured Bacilli bacterium
AGATGAATAAGCATCTTTTTAATTGGCTAATAAAAAAGTTTGGGAAGTTATTTTTTTAAAAACTGTCCGGAGGTAAGTTTAAATGGAACAAGTACAGATCAATTTTATGGTTCATTAGATGCAAGAATAAAGAGTATGATAAAAAGTGTAAAATGGTATAAAGGAAAAATAAAAGGAAGTTGGAGTTATCCACCAAAATCTGAACCAACAGATGAGGTATCAAACTCACACCCGATAGGATTAATGTATGCAAGTGATTATTATAATTCATGGGGAGAATATAGTGGTGATTTTAATAACCCAAATACAGATAGTTGGTTATTTAGAACACATGGAATAAGCGCAGGTGATACTATGTGGAATGGATGGAGTTATGAATGGACCATGACTAGATATGGTATAAACGAGCTCTACAACGCTTTTGTTGCGTGGAGCATAGATGTAGACGGAAACTTACCTGGCGACGATATCAGTAATGTGGATTATAATTTTTCAGTTCGTCCAGCCTTCTATCTAAAGTCTGATGTTAAACTTACAGGAGAAGGAACCGAAGGTAATCCATATATTCCAAATTAGGCATAAATAAATAATATATTCTTAATAATTAATTTATAAAGTATAATGGTTTAATAATTATTATACTTTTTTTACATATTTTGCTTGTCTAAAGGCATATAATTTGATAAAATACTATTGGCTATTTAAGTCAAATATACATTAATATTTAGCCTGCGCCTAGTGCTTATTAATAATAAGTGGTAATGGTATTAAATATTAAGAAGAGAAAACGAAAGGAAGAGTGATTATTTATGGCCGTAGTTTCTATGAGTTATTTATTAGAAGCTGGAGTTCATTTTGGACATCAAACTAAAAGATGGAATCCAAAAATGAAAGAATATATCTTTACAGCAAGAGAAGATATATATATTATTGACTTGCAAAAAACCAAAGCATTACTTGAGGATGCTTACAATGTAGTAAAAGAAATTGCTACTAATGGGGGAAAGTTCTTATTTGTTGGAACTAAAAAACAAGCTCAAGAAGTTTGCGTAGAAGAAGCTACTAGAAGTAAATCTTACTACGTAACCGAAAGATGGTTAGGTGGAACTCTTACTAACTTTAGAACAATTAGAAAAAGAGTTAAGAGACTAGAAGAAATTGAAGAAATGGAAACTTCAGGTAAATTTGAAGTATTACCTAAAAAAGAAGTTATTGGTCTTAAAAAAGAATATGATAAATTAAATCGTATTTTAAGTGGTATTAGAGATATGGATAAATTACCACAAGCGTTAATTGTTGTAGATCCTAAAAAAGAATACAATGCCGTTAAAGAAGCAAGAAAATTAAAAATTCCGGTATTTGGTATAGTTGATACTAATGGAGACCCTGATGACGTTGATTATGTTATTCCAGGAAATGATGATGCTGTTCGCTCTATTAAAGTTATGCTTGGGGTTTTAAATAACGCAATTTGTGAAGCATCTGGTCTTGAAATGGTTGATTATGTAACTGAAGAAGACAAAAAAGGTTCTGCTAAAGAAGAAAATATGGAAGATTTAATTAAAACTAGTGATTTTGATAAATCTAAAAAGGATGATTTAGCACCTGAAGTACCAGTTAAAGAATTTAAACATAAAGATAAAAAAGAATTCAAAAATAAAGAAGAAAAACATGAAGATACTCCTAAAAAGGAAGTAAAAGAAGAAAAAGAAAACAAAAAAGAAGAAAAAGTTGATTTAAGTTCTAAAACTTTAGCGGAATTAAAAACTATGGCTAAAGAAGCTGGAATTAAAGGTTACAGTTCAATGAAAAAAGATGAATTAATTAGTAATTTAAAATAATAAAAAGGAGGGAAAATATTATGGAAATTACCGCAAGTATGGTTAAAGAATTAAGAGAAACTTCTGGAGCTCCAATGATGGATTGTAAAAAAGCCTTAAGTGAATGTAATGGTAACATGGATGAAGCCATGAATTACTTAAGAGAAAAAGGCATTGCGAAAAGTGCTAAAAAAGAATCTAGAATTGCTGCTGAAGGTCTTGCTAATATCTTTATTGAGGGCAATAAAGCCGTTATTTTAGAAGTAAATAGTGAAACAGATTTTGTTTCTAAAAATGAAGAATTTGTTAATATGATTAAAGTTATTGGTACTTCTTTACTTAAGAGTGATGCTAAAACTTTAGATGAAGCAAACGAAGTAGAAACGGAAAATGGTAAAGTTAAAGATTATATCATTTCCATGGTTGCTAAAATTGGCGAAAAATTATCCTTAAGAAGATTTGAAATTGTTAATAAAAGTGATGATGAAGTCTTTGGTGATTACCTACATATGGGTGGAAGAATTGCGGCTCTTACGGTTTTAAAGGGAGCAAATAGTGAAGTTGCTAAAGAAGTATCAATGCAAGCTGCTGCTATGAAACCATTATATTTAAATATTAATGATGTTCCTGAAGATGTATTAGAAAATGAAAGAAAAATCCAAAAGGAACTTGCTATGAATGAAGGAAAACCTGCTGACATAGCCGAAAAAATGGTGGAAGGTAGAATTAAAAAATTCTATAAAGAAATTTGTTTAGTTGAACAACCATTCATTAAAGATGGTGATGTATCTGTTAAAGACTACGTAGCTAAAAACGGTGGAGAAGTATTGAAAATGGTTCGTTATGAAGTTGGTGAAGGTATGGAAAAAAGAAATGATAACTTCGCTGAAGAAGTAATGAGTCAAGTTAAAGGAAATTAAGGAAAGTCAAAGGACTTTCTTTTTTTACGTTACTATTGTCAATTGCATCATTTTCTGGTATAATGATGCATATAAAGAGAAGGGTGATGCAATTGCGAAACTTTAATTTAAAAGAAGTCTATGATAAAGTCATAACTAATGGTAATATTATTAGTTTAATTAGTAAAATACATGAATATAAAGGAAAAGAAGAATATTTACTTTCAACTAAAAAGGATACTTTAGAAACTTTACTGAAGGTTGCTAAGATAGAGAGTACTTCTTCTTCAAATAAAATTGAAGGTATATCCACAACAGATAAAAGAATTAAAGAAATAGTGGTTCAAAAATTAGAACCAAAGAATAGAAATGAAGAAGAAATAGCGGGTTATAGAGATGTTTTAAATTTAATTCATGAAAATTACGGATATATTGATATTAATAAAAATACTATTTTACAATTACATAGAGATTTATATAAATATACTGGTTATTCTTATGGAGGAAAATTTAAAAATTCTCAAAATTATATAGAAGAAACAGATGAAACTGGAAAAAAGAAAATAAGATTTACTCCTATGTCAGCAGTTGAAACTCCAATTGCAGTTGAATATTTATGTCAATGTTATAATGAACTTGTTACTAATGAAACTTGCGATATACTTATATTAATACCAATTTTTATTTTAGATTTTTTATCAATTCATCCCTTTAATGATGGTAATGGAAGAATAAGTAGATTATTAACTTTACTATTATTATATAAAGCTAATTATATGATTGGTAAATATATAAGTATTGAAAAAATAATTGAAGATACTAAAGATAGATATTATGATGTCTTAGAAAAAAGTTCAATAAATTGGCATGATAATAAAAATGATTATTCTTACTTTATAGAATATTATTTAGGAATTATCTTAAATGCTTATAAAGAACTTGATGGTAGAGTTAATGTTTTTGATAATAAAAAAATCCCGGCATATGATAAAATAATAAATGTATTTAAAGAAAGCTTAATTCCTATTGATAAAGCTTTTATAATAAATAAATGTCCTGATTTAAGCGAAACAACTATTGAAAGAAATTTAGGTATTTTATTAAAAGAAAAGAAAATTATCAAATTAACTGGAGGAAGATATACTAAATATAAATGGAACAGTTAGAATTTTAACTGTTCTTTTTTCTTGACTTTTTCTTAAATTAAACTATAATATTAAGAAAAAAAGGGGAATAAATATGACATTATTTGATTATGTGGGTTGTAGTTATGAAGATTTAATAATTATTATGGAAGGAATGAAACCCGAATTTCCAGATTATTATACTTTTGCCACGGAAAAATTTGGAAGTATCTTAAGAAATGGTTATGATATTGAGAGTTTACCATATCATGAAAAAATTTATTTAAAAAATTTAGGAAATTTAATTCGAAGAAGATTAATTAATTTACACAAAGAAGAATTAGAAAATAAATCTTATGTTGGTTTAACCTTAAATGAAATTATTGGTTGTTCTAAAGAAGTTTTACCTGTTTTAGTGAATGAATTAGATCCTTCTCAAAAATATTATTTAGCGTTAATTTGTGTTTTTGGTTCTAATTTTGATAAAACATATGTTAATCGGGGTTTAACTATTCAAAGATTATATTCATTACAAAGAGGAATTAAATTGTTAAAATTATATTATATGCAATATGTCTTTGCCAATTATCAAAAGGAAGATAATAATTTTCAAAAAGATTTAATTACTTATTTACCTAATATTCATAAAATCGTATACACTTCACTTATAAATAAAAAAGATATCGAAGAAATTAAGACTAGTTTAAATATTACCGATGAAGATATAAGTAAAATTGTTGGGGAAGTAGAAACTTTTTTTAATAATGTTTCTAAATCATACTATGAGGTCTTTAAAACAAACATTTCGGAAAATGAAGATACTTTAAAAATATAAGAAAGTTTTGAAATTTGCCTAGACTGAATTAAAAAATAAATGCACATCAAGAGATAAAAAATTAAATTAAAGCAATAAATGCCCATAAAATAAGGG
>CANRAA010000075.1 GCA_947628485.1 uncultured Bacilli bacterium
CGAATAACAATAAGATATCAAAATAAAACAGGAAGAAGTTACACTACTTGTGATTATTATAGAACATATTCAAAATATCATGTTTGTACAACTCATACAAATAATTATGAAACTTTAGAAAGAGTTATTCTAGATAACATTAGAGATGTATGTAAAAATTATTTAGATAAGAATAAAATAAAAAATTCTATTGGTAATATAGAGTTTGAAGATACTACTTTAAAGATAAAAAAGCAAATTGAGAGTATAGAACTTATTAATAATAAACTAATAGAAAACTTAGATAAAACATATATAGATATGTTAAAAGGTATTATTGATGAAGAACAATATATTAGAGTAAGTGATAATCTAAAGAAAGAAATAGAAAATAATAAATCAAGTATTGATAATCTTAAAAATGAGAATTTAGAAACAAATAAAATAGACAATAAAATGATAGAAAAATATATTAATGAATTTTTATTTTTAGAAAATCCGACTAGAGAATTAATTATAAATTTAGTTGAAAAGATTTATATCTATCAAGATAAGAGGATAGATATTATATTTACATTTAAAAATACTACATAAAAAAGGTATCAGGAGATACGCTATGGGGTATAGCTAGAAAATTTGGTATTTCCGTTGATGAATTAAAAAATGCAAATAATCTAAAAGATAATTCTTTAAGTATTGGAGAAAGCTTAAAAATACCTAAAGAAAATGAAAGTGCTAATACTAATGAATACATCGTTAAAAGTGGCGACACTTTATATAGTATTGCTAAGAAATATAATTTATCAGTTAGTGAATTAAAAGAATTAAATAACTTAACAAATGATTCTTTATCTATTGGTCAAAAGTTAAAAGTAAAAGAAACTTTAAATAATAATAATAATAATTCAAATACTTATGTTGTCGAGAAGGGTGATACATTATATGGTATAGCTAGTAAATTTAAAGTAACAGTTGATGAACTTAAAAAAGCTAATAATTTAAGTAATAATACTTTAAGTATTGGTCAAGTTTTAATTATTCCAAGTGATAATAATAGTCAAAATACCATTATTTATACTGTGCAAAAAGGGGATACTTTATATAGTTTAGCAAGAACTTATAAAACCACAGTTGATGAAATAAAAAAACTTAATAATCTAACTAGTAATAACTTATCTTTAAATCAAAAATTAATATTACCTATTTAATAATAAATTATGTTATACTATAGATAGTAGAGGTAATGATGGAAAGAGTTATAAAAATTGATTTAGTTAATGAAAGTGATATTATTGAAAAATATGATAGTGCTAAAATATCTAATGATTTATTAGAATATTTAATTAAAAAATGTGAATTTGTAAGAAAAGATGATAAAGTAAAAATTATTATTAATAATAAATGTAAGACAAAGATAAAATATAGGGAAATGTTAGCGGAGGCTTTTAAAGAAGAATATGCTAATACTTTAAAAAGTCATGTTAAAAATAATATTTTACAAATATTTTTATTAATTTTAGGAGTATTCTTTATCTTTATGTCTTTTAGAATAACTAATGAAATATGGAAAGAAATATTTCTTATTGGGGGATGGGTACCAATATGGGAAATGATTGATTTAGAGTTATTTAGTGATGTAAGAGGCAGAAGAAGAAAACAAATACTTCTTAAATTAATTGATAGTGAAATAGTTGAATAATAAAAGATTTGGTTTGGGCCAAATCTTTTGCTATTTTAAGTATTCTTTAAATTCTTTTTTTATTCTACTTGCAACTTCTCCTTCTCTTAAGATTATTATTTTTTCATCTTCAACTTTTAACAAAGTAGAAGGGTTTGTATTAAGAGGACCTATATCATAAATATAATCGATTTTTTCTTTTAACTTACTTTCTAAATTATCTAAACTGGCGACAACATCACTACCCGTTATATTAGCACTAGTAGAAACTAGAGGTTTATTAAATTTTTTAATTAGTTCTAAAAGTTCAGGATAATCTGGAATTCTTATCGCTATATAAGGAGAATTAGCGGTGAGCTCATCACTTAAAAGTTCATTTTTCTTAAATAACATCGTAAGTTTACCAGGCATAAATTTATGCATAATTTCTTCTTCTAAAGGAGTTATATCTTTGGTATATTTCTTGAGCATTTCTTCATCACTTACTAAAATAAGTAAAGGTTTAGGATTATTTCTTTCTTTAGCATCATTTACTTTTTTAATCGCCTCAATATTGGTAGCATCACAAGATATACCATAGACAGTATCGGTAGGAATAATTATAAGTTTACCTTCCTTTAAAGTTTTTAAAATTTCTTCATTTAACACTTAAATCACCTATTAATTATTATAATTAAATTAATGAAAAAGACAAGATAAAATATGTTAAGTTACTTTACATAGTAACTTTCCTTAAATTTACTTCATTTTTAAAAGTTGTTATAATTAAAGTATGGAGGTTACAATGGATAAAGAAACAGAAAATCTTGAACTTTTAGCAGATCCCCTTGTGAGAATTAACAATAAGTTATTTCAAGCCATTTCGGAAGGATTAAAAAGATATAAAGAAAATCCTAATGATGAATTTTTAAAATATTTATTACCTTTTTTATCTGAAATAAGAGAAGATGTTTTAGCTCATCAAGTAGATGTAGTAGAATTTTTAAATTTAAATGATGAAGTAGTTTTAGATAATTCTAAAAGAATGCTTGATACCGCTAAAAATGATACTGAAAGTTTAAAAGGGGAAATTGACAGACTAAATCCTAATCAAAACTTAGATAATTATACCCCATCTTTATAATATAAAAACCTATAACTAAATTGCTATAGGTTTTTATATTATCTATTTTTTCTTTTTTCTAGCCATTCTAGGTAAATATTACATTTTCCTATCTTTCAAATATTTTATAAACTATAAAATGATTATCTTTTTAATTTAATATCTAAATTGTCAATAATTCCCCTCTTTGCATAATAGCATAATGATAGTGCTTCTTTTAATATTAGCCTTTTTCCATAGTTGTTTTTATACCAAGAATTTATATCAGTAATATTATCTTTAACGCCACTTCCGTAAAGTAGGTTATCATTATTTAATAATTTTCTAACCATAGCTAGACATCTTCTGATGTGAAAGTCTGATGTTATTAAAGCAAAAGAAGTATCATCTAAATTATATTGATTTTTTAATATTTGTAAAAATAAATTAATGTTTTCGTAGGTACTTCTTGATTTACCTTCAACTATTATATCACTATCAGGTACACTTTGATTTAATAAATATTCCCGCATCTTTAAAGCCTCGGGCGTTTTTCTATCTTTATTTAAAAATCCAATACCCCCAGTTAAAACTAACTTATCGATTAATTCTTCATTATATAATCTTAAAGCTTCTTGGACTCTATAAGGAATCATAGAAATTCCCCCAAAAACAATTCCAAAATCAGTTTTACTTTCCACTTTTGGATATTCTATATCAAATACTATATTTTCTAAATTATCTTTATTGTGGTACTTAGTTAATAAATCAAAATAAGTAATATCAGTTAATTTCATAAATACCCCTTTCTAATTGGGTTTATAATACAGTATAAACTTAAAATTGTCAAGATATTAGGGTAATTTACATCTTTTATGTATGATATTAGGGTAATTTACATCTTTTATGGGTGGTTTATTTTTGAAGGTTAAAAATAAAAAATTTTGGTGTAATCTTTAGTGAGAGTTTAGAAAATAAAAGGTTAATTATTAACATTATAATAAAAAAGAATCTCCTTTTAATGAGATTCCTCTGTTTCTTTTAAATTATCTTTTAATATTATTGGTTTCTTCCTTAATTAGGGTATTTTGATTGTTTATTGTTTGTCTCATAAGAAGTTTTATTTCTTCATCGCTTAACTCAGGATATTTTTCTTTTAAGCCTCTAATGTATTCGGGATTATATTGAGTATATACTTTATCATCTATAACTTTTGTTAATGTTAGAGGTATTTGCTCATTTTTATTATGATATATAACCGTAACATCTTTATATTTTTCTGTTAATCTTTTGGCTTGTTTAATATCATCAGTTTCATAACTACTATGCATAATTTTTCTCCTTTCTTTCTATTTGTAAAATCAAGTAATATAACAAATTATAAAATTATTGACTTCTTTGTTTATTATCGCTTCATACTTGAGATTTTTTTTCTTGAGTTTTCTTCAAGATTTTTTATTATGGGAATATATTTATCTAAATTTTTTTCCTCAAATACATCAATACCTGTTAAATTTTTTAAATATTTTACCATACTTTTAGAAACTTTATATTTATTAGCACTCGGCATAAGTTTTAATTTAAGTGGAGAAGTACTAGCAATTTCTTTACTTCTATTAAGAACAAAAGCATTAAATGAAGAGGCGATTTCATCATGAAAATAAGGGTTTTCATTTTTCATTTCACTTAGTCTTATCATAAATATCATTACTTGATAATATGTTAAATAAAAAAATTCATTTTCTATAATAAACCCTCCTTAATTTATTAAAAACTCCAAAATTGGAGTTTATTTACTAATGGCAGGGGATGAGAGAATCGAACTCCCAACTAAAGTTTTGGAGACTCCTATTATACCATTTAACTAATCCCC
>CANRAA010000076.1 GCA_947628485.1 uncultured Bacilli bacterium
CAATACTATTATATCATTAGACGTAATTAGACGCAAGTTAAAATTCAATAAAAAAACAAGTATTTATGCTACTTGCAAAACTTTTTTTATTAACATGTGATAAACTTGGGGTGATGGAAACCAAGGTTCTACAGAAAACGTTAAAAACCCAGAAACTAATGATAATATCTTAGTATATGCTGGTTTAGGACTAGTAAGTCTTGCCTCTGTTGCTTTTACAGCAAGAAAAAGAGAAGACTAATAAGTTAAGTTACCTAATTTTGTTAAATAAATTGTTTAAATAGAAATTTAGGGACTCGCAAACACCCTAAAATTCATTCTCACAAACCTTTCCACATAACTTGTGGTAATTGTAAAACAATTATTAACAAATTGGTATAAATGAAAAAACTTAAGATGCAAAATTCTTAAGTTTTTTTCTCTTCAATAATTGTATTTTTTTTATAATTAAGATATAATTAAGTAGAGATATTTAATAGGAGGGATAATTTTGAAATTTAAAAGATTTATCCATAAAAATAAAGTGTTATTAATTGTTTTACTTACAGTTCTTTTACTAGCAATTGCAGTTTATGGAGCAATTATATTTATTAATAAGAAAAATAATGAACCGATAGAGGAACCAGTTGAGGATAATGGTCCAAAAATAGTAGAAGAATTAAAATTTATGACGGTAACTACCAAACCTAGTCTTAAGCTATCTTTTAAAGAAACTTATGAATTATGTGAAGTTAATGGAGTTGAAGAAAGATGTGCAGATAGTGAAATAGAGCAATCAGTAGTTAGTTTTGAGGCCTTAAATGAAGAGGCTAGTATTTATGCTAGTTCTACACTAGTAGGAAAGAATCTAGAAGAAGCTCTAGTAGAAATTTGTGATACTGCTAAAGATAATAAAGTATCTTTTAATAAAGTAGAAATATTAACTAATAGTAAAAATGTTGATAAAACGGATTTAATGCAATATATTGTATTACATGGTAAAGGGCCAATTGATTATACATTATCCTTAAATGTTGATGAAGCTGCTAGTTAGAAATTAAATAGACGGAGAAAAAGTTATTTCTCCGTTATTTTTTTGACTTCTTTAAATACAATTTATTAGGGTGTTTTATATGTTTTTAAATTTAATTAATATGGTTAAAAGTATGTTATTTTTTACCGGAAGTTATGGAAATAATGTGTTTCCACCACCTTTATCTAGTGAAGAAGAAGAAAAATATGTGGATTTAATGCTTAAAGGAGATAAAGATGCCAGATGTAAATTAATTGAGCATAATCTACGCTTGGTAGCCCATATTGTGAAAAAATTTGATAGTAAAAGTAGTGATACTGATGACTTAATTAGTATTGGAACGATTGGTTTAATTAAGGGTATTGATACTTATAAGAAAACCCCAAAAGTAAAAGTGACAACTTATGCCGCGAGATGTATTCAAAATGAAATATTAATGTATTATAGAAGTAATAAGAAAAATCAATTTACAGTATCTTTAAATGATTCGATTGGTTATGATAAAGAAGGTAATGAAATTAATTTAGTGGAACTTTTAGAAGATAAAAATGAAGATATTATCGATACTATTTTAATTAAAGATAATATTGCTCTTTTAAGAAAATATTTAGAGAAATTAAATAAAAGAGAAAAAGAAATTATTATTAAAAGATATGGACTTAATAATGAAAAAGATTTAACCCAAAAAGAGATTGCCGAATCCATGGGAATATCTCGTAGTTATGTATCGAGGATAGAGAAAAGAGCCTTAACGAAAATCTTAAGAGAATTTATAAAAAATAACAAAAACTAATGCAAAACTATTTACTTTTCGATATAATATATTTAGGTGGTAGTTTTGAAAAAAGTAGTTTTAGTTGATGGTAATAATTTATTGTTTCGTTCTTATTATGCTACAGCTTATACAGGCTCAATTATGCGGAATAGTAAGGGATTTCCCACGAATGCTTTATATGGCTTTGTCGGAATGATTAATAAAATAATTGAAGAAGAAAAACCGGAATATATGGCGGTGGCTTTTGATATTGGGAAAAACTTCAGAAAAGAAAAATATGACTTTTATAAAGAAGGAAGAAATGCGACCCCGGATGATTTAAAAATGCAAATGCCAGTAGCAAGAAGAATTCTAGATGCCATGGGTATTAAGTATGTGGAACTTAGTCCGTATGAAGCAGATGATATAATCGGGACAATCGCGGCCCATGCTGAGAGGGACCCGGAGTTTTATACTTTAATTGTATCGAGTGATAAAGATTTACTGCAACTTATTTCTTTTGAAACGGAAATTAAACTTTTAAAACAAACTGGTTATATTAGATATAATGAAGAATCTTTTAAAGCTGATTATGGGATTGATCCTATTAAAATAATTGATTTAAAAAGTTTGATGGGGGATGCTTCCGATAATATTCCAGGAGTTAAAGGAATTGGCGAGAAAACGGCTTTAAAATTATTACAAGAATATGGTTCTTTAGATGGTATATATGAAAGTATTGATAAAATAGCGGGTAAAACTCAAGAAAAGTTAATAGCTGATAAAGAAAATGCTTATATGAGTTATGAAATAGCGACGATTTACAAAGAAGTACCTATTTCCGTTAACTTTGAAGACTATTTATATAAAGGACCGGATTTAATTAATTTAAAAGAAATTTATGAAGAATTAGAGTTTTTTTCGATGCTTAAAAATATGCCCCAAAAGACCGAGGAAAAGAAAGAAAATGTTTATATAAAAGTTAGTAGTATTGAAGAAATAAAATTAGATAATGATGTGGCCTTTTATTTAGAAGTAAGTAATATTAATTATCATTTAGGCGAAATACTCGCTTTAAGTATTACCGATAAAAATAATACTTATTATGTTCCTAGGGATTTAGTAATGCCAGCAATAGAATTATTAAAAGATAAAAATGTTCTTACTTATGATTTAAAGAAGACTTTAGTTAAAACAAAAAAAGATATTCCTTGTAAATTTGATTTGATGATAGCATCTTACTTAGTGGACTACCCATCTAGTGAAGATATTGCTAAACTTATGCTTAGTTTAAATGAAAATATTCCTTCTTATGAAGAACTATTAAAAAGTGATTTTAAAGATTTAGAAAATGTCATAACCTTAAAAAGTAAATTTATTTTTGAGTATAGTAAAAGAATTAAAGAACTAGTCGAAGAAGATGGCCAAGAGCAAATTTTAGAAGATATTGAAATGCCTTTAATTAAAGTTTTAGCCGATATGGAAATAACGGGCTTTAAATTTGAGCCAGCCGCTTTAGAAGAAATGAAACAAGAAATTATCAAAAATATTGAAGTTGTTAGTAATGAAATTTATACATTATCGGGAGAAGTATTTAATATATCGAGTCCTAATCAATTAGGAAATATCCTTTTTGGTAAACTCGCTATTGGAAAAAGTAAGAAGCTCGTTCGGGGAGGATACAAAACCGATGTTAAGACTTTACAAAAGTATATGGATAAACATCCGATTATTCCGAAAGTATTTGAATATCGGAACTTAACTAAACTACTTAACACTTATATTAATGGTTTACCTAACTTTGTTTTAAGTGATGGAAAAATACATACCATCTTTAATCAAACTTTAACGAGAACAGGGCGCCTTTCTTCGATGGATCCTAACTTACAAAATATTCCGACTAGAGACGAATATGGTAAAAAGATCAGAATTGCTTTTGTCCCTACCAAAGATTTAATCTTAAGTGCGGATTATTCGCAAATTGAACTTAGGATTTTAGCCCATATTTCTCATTGTCAAGAATTAATTGAAGCCTTTAGAAATGATGAAGATATCCATACGAAAGTGGCGGCCGATATCCACGGTATTAAAGAAAGTGAAGTAACCAAAGAAATGCGGAGTATGGCAAAAGCGGTTATCTTTGGAATTGTCTACGGCATCAGTGGCTTTGGTCTTGGAGAAAACTTAAATATCTCTCCGAAAGAGGCTAGTGAATTTATTAAAAAATATTATGAATTTTATCCCGGAGTTAAAACTTATATGGATGATATAGTGAAATATGCTTATGAACATGGTTATGTTAAGACAATGTTTGGGCGAATTAGAAAGATAAATGAACTTAAAGATAGTAATTATCATACGAAAGCGATGGGGGAAAGAATGGCTTTAAATACGCCAATTCAAGGAACTAGTGCGGATGTTATGAAAATGGCCATGATTAAAGTTTATGAAAAAATCAAGGAAAACAATTTAGAAAGTAAACTTATCTTACAAGTTCACGATGAAATAATTATTGATGCTAAAAAAGAGGAAATACCTAAATTAAAAGAAATTTTAAAAGAGGCCATGGAGAATGTTGTTACTCTTAGTGTTCCTTTAAAAATTGATATTAATACGGGTATTAACTGGTATGATGCGAAATAGGGGTTCTTAAACATTAAGGAGTGATGAGTGAAAAATCATCATTCTTTTTTGATGATCTAAATACATTGGTAGCAAATA
>CANRAA010000077.1 GCA_947628485.1 uncultured Bacilli bacterium
AGAAATCATAGTACAATGCTGTTATAAAACTTTTTATGTGCATAAAAACTTTCATAACTTGCTATACATTATAACACACCTTCTTCTTTTTGTTTATTTATTTTCCATTATTTGATAAAATAAATATGAAAAGTAGGGATTTTTATGAAGAAGTTAAAAGGGTTTAAAACAATATTAAAGGTGGCTAAAGAATATAAAAATAAAATTATTATCTCTTCTTTAGGTATTATTGTTTGTAGTTTTTCTTCCATGCTAGTAGGTATTTTAAATGGTAAAGCTTTAGAAGAAATTACCAAACTTAATCTTAAAAATGCTATTTTAATTTTACTTATCTATTTATTTTCCGAATTATTCTTTAATTCTTTAAATAAACTTTCGACTTCAAAGCTTTCCAAAACCGAAGTCCAAATATCGAGAAAAGTAGCCTATCTTACTTATGAAAAAACACTATCTCTACCTGCTTATGCTTTTGAAAAGAAATCAAGTGGCGAATTCATCAATAGAATTACTAGTGATAGTCAAGTTATTATTAATTCCTTTGACCAGCTTTTATTTCTTGCCTCCAATTTTCTAGCTTCATTTATCATTTTAATTTATATCTTTTTTAATTCATTTTTAGTAGCTTTCGAAATTATTATTTTCATCATTATTTTTGGGATATTTGTTAAAGTTTTTCATCCCTTACTGGAAAAAGTTAATAAAGAAAAGAAAAAATTAAATGACGTCGCCATTACCCAAATTAATGAATCTGTAAGAGGTATAAGAGAAATTAAAACTTTAGGAATCAAAAATAATCTATTTAAAAATTTAACTACTTTAATTACCAAACAATTAGAAAAATCTAATAAAGAAATTGATTTATATATGATTTATGATTTAATTAGTAATTCTTTAAAAAGTATTTTAGAAGTTGGTGTTTTTATCTCTTGTGCTATTTTACTTTATAAGGGTTCTGTTAGTCTTACTTTCTTTGTGGCTATGACTTATTACATTTATCGTTATACTTGGATTATTGAAAATATTACTTCATTTACAAGAACTTATAATGAGACTAAAGTATCTATTAAAAGAATAAATGAAATCTTAGAAAATGAATTATTTAGTGATGTTCACTTTGGTAATGTAACTTTAGATAACCCTAAAGGTATTATTAAATTTAACAATGTAACATTTAGTTATCCAGACGAAAAAGATACGTTAAAACATTTTAGTATTACTTTTGAACCCAACCAAAAAATTGGCATTGTGGGAAGAAGTGGCCAAGGTAAAACAACTATTTTTAATCTTTTAACAAGAGTATTTGATGTTAGCATTGGTTCCATTACCATTGATGGCATCAATATTGAAGATTTAACCGAAGAAAGTCTAAGAAAAAATATTTCTATTATTAGACAAGATCCTTTCTTATTTAATAATACCATTAAAGAAAACTTTAAACTTTTAGACGAAAATATTACTCTTAAAGAAATAAGAAAGTACTGCCAAATGGCCTACATCGACGATTATATAATGACTTTACCCAAAAAATATAATACTATTTTAGGAGAAGGCGGCGTTAACTTATCCGGAGGACAAAAGCAAAGATTAGCCATAGCCAGAGCCCTAGCCAAAAAGAGTAAAATTATTTTATTTGACGAAGCTACTTCCGCTTTAGATAATGAGTCCCAAGATTATATTAAAAAAGTTATAGACGATTTAGTTAAAGACCATACGGTTATTATTGTGGCCCATCGTTTATCAACCATTAAAGATGCCGATGTTATCTATGTTATCTTAGATGGTAAAGTTAATGATATGGGTACTCATAAAGAATTAATGCAAAAATCTAGTATTTATAAAAAATTATATCAAAGTGAAGAAAAGTAGGATTGCTCCTACTTTTAAATTGCTGACAAATAGGTAACATATAACCTATTTGTATTTTTTATACATTATGAAGCATGTATTATAAATGGGTTGCTTTCTGTACCTTCGCCAGTTAAAGTAATATTTGGTATTAGATAGAAGACAGGACGGGATGGATACTTATCGAGCCAGTACAAGAATTGTCGATCTAAAGCCCCATGCTCCACAGTTCGTGCACCATAATACCAGCGATCATCCGCATAAGTCATGGACCCATATCGAGTCATAGTCCATTCACGAAATCCTGTGCTTCCACTTATCCCGTTAGCAATATATAACCAATTTGTTTCATTTTGCGCTCCTGAATTATAATAGTCACTAGCATACATTAAACCTACTTTATATCTTCCGACTGATAGGGTCGTTTTTTCGTACCCACCATTACTTCCATAGTCATCCCCAATATACCAATATGGATTACTTATTATATTTTTCCAACTTTCATTTATACTGCTTAAAAATGTATTATTTAAATACGAGTTGAGTGTTGCTGCATCCCATGTGATATCAGAATCACTATTAGCCCAATCACTTGATATTGTCGAAGTAGCTTTAATTATTTTTAATTGATATGGTAATAATCCTAAATTTTTATTTACATTTTCTGTTGTTATCCCAATTATTCTATACATATATGTATCTTTATTTCCTGTACATGTACTTTCATTATTGGTTCCAAAGCATATATAGTTATTTAATCTACGCTCATTTGCATCTGTTACAGTTCCTACGTATCTTAATAATTCGTCATTATCTGCTACTGTTTTTAAATAATCTCCACTTGTTGTTGACTGTAAATTGCTTAATGCTGATTTTGAATTTATTGTATATTCTTGATAATACCATTCTCCATTATTTGGAGTTTGTGTTATTATGTTTCCAGCATTATCATATACTTGAGTATATACTATCCAACTACTTCCTTCACTTAAGGTTACTGTATAACTTGTTTGACCTCTTAAATCACCAGATGATTGTCCAGATCCTGTTTGCATTTCTCCATCTTTATATAAATGAACTGCCCATGTACCTACTCCACTTAAATTATCACTTGGGGTTACTGTTACTCTTTGTTCTCCGGTATATGTTCCTCCTTGTAAATAGTATGTTACTGTTGGTGGGGTTACATCATAAGTAATTGTATCAGTGCTTGATATTGATTTATTTCCATATTTATCTTTCACAAACCCAAATATTACTTTTGTTCCCTCACTTGTAAATGTATAACTATATTGATTGTTTTCTGTTATGTTTTGCCATTTACCATTACAAGTGTTTATATCATCTGTCTCTGTTATACATACTTGATCTAAATTACGATTATTATTTCCTTGGGTTATATATACTGTATTTGTTATTTGATTTGTATATTTTGGTTGTACATTATTTTCTTTTATATAAAAACTATCTATTCGAGGTTTAAAGTTTCCCACTTTACTATTAAATATTTGGACTGGGTCTGTTACACTACTATAATAAGCATGAGTAGTACTTATTATTCTAAACAAAGTCATAACAAAAAGACCGATAATGATATAACTTATTTCTCGTTTATATTTAAAGTTTTTAAATTTTTCTTTTATATTATTAAGTTTATCTTTTAAGTTATTTGGTATGAATACTAATGATATTAGGGTGTTACAATAACCCCCCCCCGATTTGGGAAATTAGAACTACTAATGTAATTATTGTTACATATAATACTATTCTTTTATTATCTTTCTTCATATTCTTACCTCTTTTTATATTATTTATAATTATTATTCTTTTATTCAATTGTTGTAAATACCGAATATTAATTACAAATAAAAAATATTTCTTCTACATTACAATTAAATAATATAATATTTACTTTGTTTAGTCAATAACTATTTTTTTATAAATGTAAAAATAAGTTTTAAAAAGTATAAAAAAACTTCCTTTGTTCGCTAGACTAAGGTGCATTTATGATATATAATTATTATTAAGAACACTTGATAGTTGGGTGGAGCCATACTTCAAAACGAAGGAGGCGATTATTATGAGTAAAAAAGATTTTTTAATTTTTTTCAATTAATAATTAATTTTCTTTTAATATATATAATCATCTCGATTTTACAGTAAAAAGAAAACCACCTAAACAGCTGAGTTAGGTGGTTTTCATCTTAGATAACAATCGGCAACACTCAATGAACGATATCAAGTGTTCCTTTTTATTTTATACCATATTTCTTTGACATATTCATAATACCACAAATTTGTTTCTTTTACAAGAATTAATCTTTTTAATTAATTCGACATAAGAAGTTTTTTAGAAATGTAAAAATAAGTTTTAAAAAATTAAAAAAACTGCTTTTGTTCGCTATACAATGTTTCTTTTATGATATATAATTATTTATAGGAACATTTAATGTGAGTGTCGTCCTCCAATCTTAAAAAGAAAGGAGGTTTGATTTATGTTGTTAACAACATAAAACCAGTTATGTTGCGAAAAATATTATGTTGCCAAGGTTTAA
>CANRAA010000078.1 GCA_947628485.1 uncultured Bacilli bacterium
TACTTTTACTCAGTTATATACATCAAAAAATAAGTGATTATTTCCACTTATTCTTTGTTATGGCTGTAAATAGTAACTATCTTGAATAGTTCTAAATTTAGAGTGATTAATACAACAGTTTGGAGATATGTTATGTTTAGAAAAACGGTTAATGGTGATATTAGTGGTAAAGACTTTAATAAAATTCTTTTGCCATTTAATGATAATTTTGATGAATTTTTAGAAAGTTATATTATACATGAAGTAATTGCATTTTTTTGTTGCTAATTCATTCTATCAAAATACAATATAGAAGAGAAATTTTAAACAACATTATAATTCTGCTTTTGATGTGATTAACTTTTTACGAATATTTACTTGTTTTTAAACAAATTAAGTATCAACTTTTGCTAATATTTCTTCATATACAAATTAAAAATAAGTATAAAAATTAATCTATACTTATTATTTCTTTATTAGATATAAATACATATCTTTCATAATTATTATAATCTTTTTGTATTATGACATATGGATTATTTAAATAAATAGATGCAAGTTCTTTTATCTTACTTCCTTCTTTATCTCCTATTTCAAAAGCTATTAAATAATTTCCTTTTAAATTATCTTTTAATCTTTCTAAAATAACTTTATAAAAATATAAACCGTTATCTTTAGCATAGATAGCCATCTCTGGTTCATACTTTATTTTATCAAAAACTTCTGAATTATATGGAACATACGGAGGATTACTGATAATTAAATCATATTTAAAATTATCTTTATAATTATTAATATCAGCATTTATAAAATTTATTTTAACATTATTATTTTTGGCATTAGTAATGGCTAAATCCAAAGCCTCTTTACTTATATCGATGGAAGTAATTTCACACTCAATATTTTTCTTTAAAGCAATACTTATACAACCACTACCAGTTCCTATTTCTAATATCTTAGGATTATTAAAATTTAACTTCTTTAAATACTTAATCGTTTTATCAACTAAATATTCGGTTTCAAATCTTGGTATTAAAACATTTTCATTAACTAAAATATTTACATTATAAAAATCAACATTTCCAATAATATATTGCACTGGATAACCACTTTTTAATTTTTTTAATCCTTCTTCAAATTTTTCTTTAGGTAAATATTTTTTTAATAACTCTAAATCATAATTATCTATCATATTTCTTCTTTAATACTTTCCGATATTCTTCATTCTTTTTAGAATTATCTAATTCTAAGAATGTTTTAATGTCTCCCACATGCACATGTTTTGTTCTTCTTTCACATTTAAAGCAAAAGGCTTCATTTACTTTTCCCACTTTAGCACTATTTTTAACAGGAAACATTTGCCTTGTTCCACATTCTAAACAAGCATACTCATTGTAACTTACACTCATAATTAATTATTTTCACCTTGTAATTTTAATCTTAAGTCTTCCGTAATTAAAGCTTCAATGATTGGATCTAAATGCCCATTCATAACCCGATCTAGTTCCATAACAGAGAAATTAATTCGGTGATCGGTAACTCTATTTTGGGGATAATTATAAGTTCTAATTTTTTCAGATCTATCTCCAGTACCAATCTTACTTTTTCTTTCGGCTTCAACTGAGGCATCTTGTTTTTGTTTCATTTCATCATGTAATTTTATTCTAAGTAACCTCATCGCATTTTCTTTATTTTTTAACTGACTTCTTTCGGTTTGACATCCTACCACTACTCCCGTTGGAATGTGAGTTATTCTTACTGCGGAGTTAGAAGTGTTTACAGATTGTCCACCTGCTCCACTAGAATGGAAAACATCTATTTTTAAATCACTTTCTTTAATTTCAATATCAACATCTTCTACCTCTGGCATAACTAAAACCGTGGCCGTGGAAGTATGCACTCTTCCTTGGGTTTCTGTAACTGGTACTCTTTGAACTCTATGAGAGCCACTTTCATATTTTAACTTAGAATAAACATTGTCCCCTTTAATCATACATTCTATTTGCGAAAATCCCCCACTCGTACCTTCAATAGCATTTAAAACTTCAATCTTCCAACCATTATTCTCGGCATAATAAGAATACATTCTAAATAAATCACCGGCAAAGATATTCGCTTCATCGCCTCCAGCAGCCCCTCTTATTTCCATAATAACATTCTTACCATCATTTTCATCTTTAGGAACAAGTAAAATTTCTAACT
This sequence comes from uncultured Bacilli bacterium, assembly GCA_947628485.1. Lineage (GTDB taxonomy): Bacteria > Bacillota_I > Bacilli_A > RF39 > UBA660 > SIG200. The sequence continues at coordinate 2,182 of CANRAA010000078.1, forward strand.
CACTTTTAAGACTATCTATTTTACTAGTTAAACTTTCTACTTCACTTTCCGCTATTTCTTTAAATTCAGGATCATTTAACATACTTTTAGCTTCATCTAAAGCTTTAGTTGTATTCTTATATTCATCATACTTATTAACAACTTCCTCTAAATCACTTTGTTCTTTAGATAATATTTTTAACTTATTATAATCATTTAATACTTCGGGTTTGGTAAGTTCCTCTTTTAATTCATTATATTTTGCTACTATATTATCTAATCTTTCAAACATAATATCACTCTTTTCTTTAAAATTATATCATTTATAATTATTTCTAGCAATATTACCAGATATTTAATTTATTTTTATAATAAGAAGGTATTAAAGTAATGGAAGGATTAAGTTTCTTTAAAATTGGTCCCATATAAGGTTTATTTTCACTATCTGAAAATATACATTCTAATCCTTCTTTGATATCTTTGGGAGCTTCCACATAAGACATTAATTTTTTTAAAAATTCTTTATTATCATAAATATATATTACTTCATTACTAAATAAATAACTCATAATCATTTTACTGTATAAATAGATATCGTTGTCTTTTTGGGAAAAATTTCTATTATAAATTCTTTCTAAAGTATGTGATAAATTGGGATCTAAATCATAACCAAATTTACCATAAGCGTAATTATCGGTATCTATAAAGACAGGGTTGTTATTTTCATCAATTAAAATATTAGCATATTTAATATCTCCAAGGGTAATGTTATGATCATGAGCATATTTAAGAGCCTCATAACCTTTTATTCCCAAATTAATTAAAGTGTTTCTACTTTTAATATGGCGAAGATAGGCAAAAGAAGGATAACCGAAATGTTCTTTTATAAACGGCATATAATAGCCGATTATTTTACCATCAAGACGAATAAGCCCCAAAGGAAAAGTAAAATAAGGATTTTTTAAGGCCACTAATAATTCAATTTTTCTTATTTTTTCTAAATTATTATCTTGTATAAAAAATCTTTTAAAGGCTAAATTATCGTTTATTTTATAGATTTTACCTTCATCACCTTGACCATAGCATTCATAATCACTAACTTTATTTATGTCCATTATATTACAATTAGTTTTTATTTTTTTACCATTAACTAAAACTTCTGTCATTATCTTATCCTCTCTAATTTTTTTAGATGTTTTCTTTCTATTAAGGCCTCAGTTGGATTAATACATCTTAAAATATCTCCAATATAAGGTTTACCAGTATAACCAGAAAATAATAATCTTAATTCATCTTTTTCATATCTACCTATATGCATCATATTAATTAATAAAGGTAGCTTTTCATCATCTATACTCGTATATAATTCTTCACTAAAAAGTTCCAAACAAAATTTACCAAAAAGATATTTATCTATATCTTGATAGTTAAGAGAGGGATATTTACATTCCAATCCCGTTATATGATATTCCTTAATATCGTAGTCATAACCATCTAGAGCATAATTATCGGTATCAACAAAAACAGGTTTATCATAATCGTCAACGATAATATTTTCTAAACGAAAATCTCCAATGGTTATACCTTGCTTATGGATTCTTTTAAGGGCATCTGATAAAGAAATAACTATTTTTAATAATTTAGAGTATTCTTTAAGATAATTTAACTCTGATAAATTAATATAATTATCATTAAACTTTATATAAGGCATTAAATAACCTTCTTTGTAACCATCACTAAAACCGACAATTTCAGTAGGAAAAGCAAAAGATGAATCTTTAATTTTTTCTAATAATTCAATCTTTTGAAATTTATTTTTAAATCACTATTTGCATAGTTCGGCTATATAATGTATAATTAAATATATAAGAAATAATTGTACATTGATGAGTA
>CANRAA010000079.1 GCA_947628485.1 uncultured Bacilli bacterium
AGATGCTGGTATTCAAGGTGTCGCTGGTCCAATTGGCGAAACAGGCCCAACTGGTCCTACCGGTCCAACGGGTCCAACTGGCCCTACCGGAGATACTGGCCCAGCAGCAGCCTAACATTAAAGAGAAGTTCATCTTCTCTTTTAATTTGACAATAATTACAAAATTTGGTATTCTCTAATAAAATTAAAGGAGTTTTAAAATGATAAGAAAAGCCATTATTCAAGATGCTAAAGATATTGTGGGAATTAATATTATGAGTTGGAAACAAACTTATAAAGGAATATTTCCTCAAGAATTTTTAGATAATTTAACTGTAAATAATGAAAATATAGAGAAATGTCAAAATAAAATAAAGGAATATGCTGTTTATATAGAAGATAATCATGTTGTTGGATTTATTCGTTATGGGAAAAATAAAAAAGGTTATAATGCCTCTTATGGGGAAATATATGCTTTATATATTGACAGTAACTATCAACAAAAAGGTTTTGGAAAAAAATTAGTTAAATATTCCCTTAATGAATTAAAAAATAATTATCATTCTATATTAGTAAGTACTTTAATTAATAATCCCGCTAATACTTTTTATCAAAAAATAGGTGGAAAATTAATCGGTAATAGTAAATTTATTTTAGAAAATAAAGAATATTTAGAAAATTTATATGAATTTAAAATCGAGGAATAAAAATATTATTCCTTTTTTTGTTCAAAAAAGGAACTAATTAGTAGTTCCTATTGAGTCGGCTTTACGATAGATACAAGTATAACTTTGTCCTTCAAAATAACTTCTTAAAGTACTATACTTAGTAATATTATCTTGACCATATTTAGTTTCTAATTCGGCTCTTTCAACATTTTTAGAGAAAGTTATAGATTTACTTGTATCATCAAATGTTGCTTCTCCACTTAAATCTTCAATTGTAATTGTTTTATCAGTTTGATATTTAGTTTTAAGATTTTGATAATCAACATCATTAGTATAAGTATAAGTAACTTCTTCATAAGCAATATCGGCAAAGTCATTACTATTTGTACCATTTATATCGGCAATTGCAAAACGTTCTGCTGTAACTTTTTGAGCATTTATTGAGGTTACACTTTGAGGAGCCGTACTACATACTAAATAACCTTTAACAGTATATTCATTTACAACTAATTCGCCTTCAACTTCTTTTTCTTGACCAGCACTATTTTGAACTTTTAATTTTACAGGGTATGTACCTTTGGCTTGTAAATTAGCTTTTACTTCTTCTTCATTTACAAAAGTAACAGTTAAACCATTAGCATTTTCCACAAATTCGCTTGGTTCTAATGTTTCATTTATTGATTTTACAACTTGTTTTAATGTAACATTTAAACTTTCTAAGACAGTTACCTTTCCAGTTCGATGGGTTTCCCCACAAGTAATGGTAAATTCATATTCTCCGGCTTTGGTAATATCAATTTTGGTTTTATCAATTGTACAACTAGCAATATCCGTTCCCGTAATGGTTGCATAATCACTATTATTATTAGGAATTTCAGCTCCCACTTCTAATTCGACATTTTTAGGAACAATAGATATTTTTGCAACTTTATTATTTAATAAATTAGTATATTTTAAAACATAGAATGTTCCAAAACCAACGGCTGCTAGAACAACAATAACAATTACGACAAATAAAGTTTTATTTGTTTTCTTTGGTGGCTGTCCTTCTGGCTCCAATGATAATGGTGGTGTTGTTCCAATTGTACTTGAACTTTCAAATCCTGGCATACTTCCAGGTCCTGGAATATTACTTGGATTAGTATAAGCTGGTTCCGGCATCGGTGTTGGTGTTGGCACTACAGGTTCAGGTGCAACTGGCGTAGGACTAACTGGCTCTGGACTTACCGGTGGCACATTTTGTGATGATGCGGGATTTGGCCCAACTGGTCCTGGTCCAGCAGGATTTACAGGTCCCATCTCCCCCATAGGTCCAACAGATCCTACTTGTTCAGGTCCAACACTTGGATTAGCTCCTAAACCATTACTTATTGGACTTGGGTTTGGAATACTTCCTACTTCTGGTCCATTACCTGGCATTGGACTTGGACTAACTGGTGTAGGACTAGGCATTGGTTGTTCTAAACTTTCCATATTAGGATTTGGTCCCATTCCCATATTTGGCGTCTCACCGACACTACCCAAAACCGTCCCATTAAAATTATTATTCTCGTTCATTTCGAACCCCTCTTACATCTTTTATATTCTTTATATATTTTTATCTATATACCTTATTATATCTTTAATTGAATAATTTTTCAACTAGTTTTTTAAATTCGTCTCCTCGATCTTCAAATTTAGCATATTGATCCCAAGAGGAACTAGCTGGTGATAACAATACTATATCACCATCTAAAGCATCTTTTTTTATCTCAATCATCGCTTTATCTAAAGTATGACATACTTTACAAGAAATATTTAAATCTTTAGCATATTCTTTAATTCTATCTTCTACTTCGCCAATTGCATATATCATTTTAACTTTATTTATTTCGGGATTTAACTCGGTAAAATCTTGACTTCTTTCTTTTCCCCCTAAAATTAAATTAACTTTACCATTCATCGTTTTTAAAGCAATTAATGTTGAAGTTGGATTAGTGGCTTTTGAGTCATTATAAAAAGTTAAATTACTATTACTATCTACTATTTCTAAACGATGCTCTACGCCATTAAATTTTTTAAAATAATTTTTAATAATATCTATATTCCATGCAAAATCTTTTAAAACTAATAAACTTGCTAAAATATTTTCATAATTATGATTTCCTTTTATTTTAATATCTTCTAATTTTAAAACTAATTTGTTATCTATATATATACCTTTCTCATTATAATAATTATTTTCATTATTAAAATATATTTTGGTTGATTTTATATCTTCCGTTATCTTTAAAGAGTCTTCATTTTGATAATTAATAATAGCTTTATCATCCTTCGTATGATGATTAAATATTTTCTTTTTCGTTATTATATAATTTTCATAATTACCATGAAAATCTAAATGTGTGGGACATAAATTAGTAAGAATGCTATAATCCGTTTTAAAATCAGTTAAATTATATAATTGATGATCAGATATTTCTAAAACTAAAATATCATTTTCTTTTACTTTATCTAATAAATCACATAGAGGATAACCAATATTGCCTCCAAGAAGAACTGTTAAATTATGTAGACGCATTAAATCATATAACATTTGAGTAGTAGTCGTCTTCCCATTAGAACCCGTGATGCCTATTATTTTACATTTAGGTAAGTAATGATAAGCCACTTCCATTTCATTAACAATTTTAATATTTAAAGCATTTGCTTTCTTAACACATGGATGAAATGGTTCAATTCCCGGATTTTTAATTAATAAATCAAAACTATTATCTAATATTTCTTCTCCGGTTTCACTTTTAATAAACTTAACATTTAATTTATCTAATTCTTTTATTATATTCTCATCTTGTTCTTTTTTATCTGTAACAATTATTTCATTTTTATTTGCCAGTAATTTAGTAACTGATAAACCACTTTTGGCTAAACCTAAGACTAATATTTTTTGACCCTCTATCACAAAAAATTCCTTCTTTCATTCTAATTATATACTTAAATTTAGAAAAAAAGCAATTATTTTAAAAAATAACAAAGTAAATAAGAATATATAGTGCAAAAAAGGACATATTCCTTGTCCTTGTTTAATATTTGTTACAGTATATGGATGTGCTGTTGTTCCTTCTCCTATTAATCCTGCCGTGGGCACTAGATAGAAGACTGGGCGTACCGCAAACCCATAGCCTATATGGATTGTAGTCAAGGCACCATTTAGGTCTATACATGATAGTGCTAATATAAAAATGTAGGAAAAAACGAATATAAAAATGTCGAAAAACCTACAAAATTATATTAGCACTT
>CANRAA010000080.1 GCA_947628485.1 uncultured Bacilli bacterium
TATTTGCTACCAATGTATTTAGATCATCAAAAAAGAATGATGATTTTTCACTCATCACTCCTTAATGTTTAAGAACCGTTTTTCTTCCGCTTCTTCGTTGACAAATAAGCCAATAATCAATCAAATAAAATATTCATGTATGGGCACTTAGTCTTAAAAATGACTAATCCGATACAATTTTTTGCTTGGAATAATTTTTCCTTGCACGTTATACTTTAATATATTTTTATTAAAATTGCACCCTTTTATTTCACTTTTTCCCTCATTTTATGGGCATTTATTACTTTAATTTAATTTTTTATCTCTTGATGTGCATTTATTTTTTAATTCAGTCATTTTAATAAATATTTTAGTAAATTTTTCAATAAAAAGGTTAGAGAACCTTACTCTAACCATTTCTTAGGTGTTAAATATAGTGCTGGATTTACTGACATTTATAACCATTAATATTTTCCAAAAAGTATAATATTTTTAACAAATTTCTTTTATATATTTAACAATATCTTCATCACTTATGTTAAGAACTAATATAAGTTTTTTTAAAGTTTCAAATGAAGGCCTACTTTTTTCTTTTTCAATTCTTTGCATTTGCCTCCAAGTAATATCAAGTTTTTCTGCCAGTTCTTCTTGAGTTAATCCAGCCTTTAGCCTATATTCTTTAAATAACAATTTATCACCTCATATTTATTATGTCATTTTATATTATGTTTTATTATGGTATTAAATGTCACATTTTGTCTTGTTTTTTATTTAATTATAATATATAATAAATATGACATATAATATCATAAAAGAATAATAAAATGTTATTTTTTATATAAATATAACATTCGGTAAATGCAACATACAAAAAAGAGGTAATATTAATGAAAAAAGAAAAACTAAATAAAGTAAAAGAAATAATCAAAAGTAAAGAAGGAATAACATTAGTAGGGGTTATAACATTACTGTTAGTAATAACAATAATAAATGTAGCAGTAAAAGATACACATGCTTATTATAATAGTGTAACAGACCCAGTCCAAATATTTAATGGTAAGGTAGGAAACTTTAAACCAAGAATAGATATATTTTATATAAAAGAAAATAATGTCCAACCAAAATATACAAATAGTAATATAAATACAGTATATCTAACACCAGGAAATAATAATAGTAATTTAGATCAAGTATGTATAACAGAGACAGATGATATAAACACTTGTAATGGTAAATGGCAAAACATAACAGAAAACAATCAATATAGTTATACATTCCCAGATGGAACAGAAGGGGCAAAAGTAATATTTGGGTTTGTAAAGGATAGATATGGAAATAAATCGTTATCAATTAGTGACATAATAACCTATGATGTAACACCACCAACAGTTTCCTATAGTGTACCAGGTGGAACATACAATACAAATCAAACAGTAACAGTAACCCCAAGTGATGCAGTATCAGGAGTAGGATTATGGATGGTACATGCTTATAAAAATAGTGTATTTGATGAAGTGCAATCAAGTTGGGATTTAACAGGCTGGCCAAGTTATAATGTAACGTTAACGGAAGGATATTGGACAGTATATTCAAGGGTTTATGACAATACAAGTAATATAATAGTACAAGAGCCAAATAATGGAGATAATTGGTTTTATCAAAACTATACAATAGACACAACGCCACCGACAGTATGGTATAGTTTATCAGAAGGGACATATACAGGAACTCAAACCTTAACCATAATACCAAGTGATAATTTAACAGGGGTAGGATATTGGGTAGTGCATGTATACAAAGACAATGTATTTGATAGTACCCAGTCAATTGAATTAACAGGACAACCTAGTTATACAGTAACACTAACAGAAGGAAGTAGTTGGACGGTATATGCTAGTATATATGACAATGCCGGCAATTTAATAACGCAAACTCCAAATAATGGAGCAGGGTGGTATTATCAAAACTATACAATAAATAAACCAGGAAAGAGTGGACAAGATTTAATAAATGACAGATATAATAATGCAGCATTACAAGATGATCCAGTAGATGGATTATATAGATACTATGGAACTAAAGATCAGGTAACAAATAATTATATATGTTTAGGACCCACATTTGAAGATACATGTCAAGATGGTAATGACATGTATCGAATAATAGGAATAACAGAAGATGGAAGAATAAAAGTAATCAAAGCCAAATCAATAGGAACAATAATGTTGAATGACACTTATGGTGCTCCTCGGAAATGGAACGAAACAAATGCATATACACACTTAAATGGAGATTTTTACAATTCTGTAAACACAAGAATAAAAGGATTAATAGAATATCACACATGGAACATGGAAAAATATTCTGGAAGTAACAACTGGCCAAGTGAAAACCCAACATCAGATTCAATAAGTGAAGGAACAGTACAAAATTTTATTGGTTTAATGTATGCCACAGATTATCCAAATGCAGGTCCGAATACAAAGAAAGATTTAACAAATTGGTTATATATACAAAATGGATGGAATAATATTAGTGAAACATATGAATTTACCATGACAAGGTATGGCCTAAACAGTACCGGCTACTACTCAGTGTGGAGAGTTGATGATGGCTATATTGGAAAGACCCCTGCAAACGCTACGGCTCCGCTTCGGCCTGTCTTCTATCTAATTCCGAATATTAAATTGACTGGAACTGGAATAAGCAGCGATCCATTCAGAATAGTTAATTGAATAAACTGATATAAATACTAGACAAAGTTCGACAGCAATGTCGAATTTTGTCATAATATGAGAAGTTTTGGCATGTTTTGTCGAACGTGTTGACTTTGAAAAAAATATCTATAAAATATAGTCTTCGAGATGGGAAATCTCGCCTGCTTTTCATGGGGGTTTTGAAAAAAATCTTTATTGGAGAGGATGGTGGTATTTATGGATGTGATAATAGGAATATTATTTAAGTTCATATCTTTAATTATAGACATCTTGTTTAAATGCAATAAAAAAGACACTACTTCAGTTCGAATTGATATTCGAATAAAGTAGTGAAATAACCACATTGGCGATGGTAACCCATCTCCATTAATTAGATTATACCAAAATGTTGAAAAATATTCAACAAGTAGGTAATTTTGTAAAATAAATATTTAATGCCAATTATGTCCAAATGTGTCTATTATTATTTACTTTAAATTAAAATAGTTATATATTTATTTTGGTAGGAGTTATATTATGGCTGATAAAAAATTAGAAGAAGTATTTGATAATTATGATGTTATTTTATTAAATTTTAAAAGTTGTTTTGAAAAATTAGAAGAATATATGTTAAATAATGAAATGAATTATGATATTTTATTATCTTTTTGTAGTGATATGTTAAAAGAATTAGAGGATGCAGCTTACAATAATGTGGAGTTAGCTGAAAGTCTAAACACTTCCAATAAAACGGCTTTAATGGATGGAGCTAACCGAAGATATGAAAGAATAAAAGAGTTACACAATTCTTTTATGATGAAAACGGCAAGATTAATAAGTATGGAAGAAGTAGGTATTAGAAGATAAAAAAATAACCCGAAATATAAATTTCTAGGTTATTTTAATTTTTTTGCTTCTCTTGCACTAATAATTACTTTTTCCCCATTAATTGTCTTTTTTTGTAAATTAGGTTTTTGTTTCATTTTTGTAGCATTTAAAGCATGGCTTCTTAAATTACCTGTTAAAGGTTTTTTATTTGTTATTTTCTTAGCCATAAGAATGCCTCCTTTTTCCTTTAAAAACTTTATCATATATTAAAAGATATGTCAAATGTTTTCAAGTAATGTTATAATGTATAGCAAGTTATGAAAGTTTTTATGCACATAAAAAGTTTTATAACAGCATTGTACTATGATTTCTA
>CANRAA010000081.1 GCA_947628485.1 uncultured Bacilli bacterium
AGTGACATATATTATATTAGTTTTGAGACATTTTCAAATACTAACACTTAAGACATTATCATAAATTAATCATAAATAATTCTTATCTTTTTCTTAATACCTTGTAAAATATCCTTTTTTGTGGTATCATGAATATGTCAAAGAAATATGGCATAAAATAAAAAAGGGAAATACTTAACTTTTGCATTGTTGAGTACTTACCCATTGTTTGAGTTATGTACTCAGTCTTGTTGATTGAGTACTATTTTTTTATACATAATATCATCACAGATATTACTAATAAAATGATAATTATTACTTGAAATGAGATTAATAAATCTTTTTTCTTCATAATATCAAGCCCCCTTTCTGTATCGAAAGTAGGCAAGTACTCAACAGTTAAGTATTTCCTAATATTAATTATATGTCAAAAATGAAACAAAAACAAGCGAACAAATAAAATTTTTTTCAAAAAAAATTAACAAATAAATTAAATACGTGTTATTATATTTATAGAGAAAATAATTCATATATATGTAATTTTATAATTGTATTTAAGTTCTAGTATAAATATAAATTTTTATTATTAAATATGAATATTTTCTCTTTTACGTTTATAAAAAATTTCTATTGACTAATGTTGTTATTTGGTATAATATTTAAATGTAAGGTACACAGAATACATTTTTATTTGTGTTAAACATTCGGTATATACAACATAAGTATAAAATTAAATAAATATATAAATAATATAAAAAGAGGTAAGAATATGAAGAAAGATAATAAAAACTTAGTATTATATATAACAATTTCTACATTAGCATTTCTAATTTCCCAAATCGGGGGGGGTTATTGTAATACCCTAATATCTTTAGTATTCATACCATATAACTTTAAAGATAAACTAAATAAAATAAAAGAAAAATTAAAACATAAAGAACTAATATTGGGAATATTCGTATTAGTGTTTTTTGCGTTGTTATTAATAAATATTGCTATAAATAAAACCCATGCTTTTTATAATTATGAAAGTGGCTGGGTACCAATATTTAATAGTAAAGTTGGAAACTTTGCTGGCGAGGGTGAAAGTGTAAAACAAGGACCATTAACTGAAAGAAATAGTGATGTAAATTTAATATTTTATGCTCAAGTACCTGATAATCCTAATAAATATCAAGTAGCAAGTTCTGCACCATTAGTTGGTTATAAATTAAATGATAATAAATCGAATTGTTATCCGGCAAAAGGTAATGAAGCAAATTATGTCAATTCTTCTATAGGTAATGATGGAACAGTATCAATAACATATACAATAACAAAGCCAACACAAGTAGTATGCAGAATATATTATGATCGAGATAAATTATCAGATGTCATAATATATGCTTATTTACAAGATGCCAATGGCGATAAAACTTATAATAGTCAAAAATATAAATTAGTAAATCAAGTAGAAAGTAATTATCAATTAGTAGGAAAAGAATGTAAAAGTAAGACAGCAAATACAAGTTTTACTTATAATAATGGATTTACAATAACATCAAGTGGACCAGATACATGTTATGCTTATTTTAGCAAATAGAAAGGAAATAGAGTATGAAAAAAGATAGGATATTAACAGTCATAATAATTATAGTAGGTTTATTAATAATTGGCGAAGGGTACAATATAATTAAAACTTTAAATAATAAAGATAATAAAGTTGTAGAGAATGTTAAAACAATAGATATATTTGATAATAAAGATAAGACCTTATCTATCATGTTACAAGAAGATGGAATAAACTTTACAGAGGCAACAAATAGAGATGCTTGGCCAGATATAGCAAAATACACATATGAAAAAGCCGAATGTACAGATAGCACCGGGGCAACAGTAGATTATAAAACAATATTAACCTTTAATTATGACTCAACAAATCCAACAACCACCATTAAGACAAATAAAACAGTATACTGTACATTATACTTTGTTAAAGGTAGAGATACTTTAACATTATTACAATCAAAAGGTGGAGCAACATTTAAAGAACAATCTGGCATGTATCGATTTGTGGGGACAACATCTCAAGTTTTAAATAATTATATATGTTTTGGGACAACAGATACAAGCGAATGTCTTAATTCTCCCGATAAATATATGTATCGAATAATAGGAATGACAAAGGATGCTGATGCAACATTAGGCTTACATGCCAATCAATTAAAAATAATCAAAGCGACACCATCAGTAGAGAGTCAAGTTTGGAATGCCGATAATAAATCTGACATACCATGGGACTCATCATCGGTATATAAATATTTAAATGGAACATTTTTAACAGATGCTAAAAATACCAGATGGCAAACAGGGACATACTGGGATTCTCTAATAACAAGTCAAAAATGGTACATAACAGACCAACAAAATACACCAACAGCCTCAACAGAACCAACAGAAACAGTAACAGGTAAATTAGGAAAAATAGGATTAATGTATGCGACAGATTATATGAATGCTGGTTCAGCCAATACATCAAATTGGTTATTTATTACAAATGGATGGAGTACAAATACTGCTGTACAAGAATGGACAATGAGTAGGATAGGAATGCCCGGCAGCTATTACATGGCGTGGACCGTGTCTCCAGCCGCGAACTTGTTCATGAATAATGGTTATGTGGCCACTGCGCTTGCGGTTCGCCCAGTCTTCTATCTAAAATCGAGTGTAATGTTATCAGGAACTGGAATATCAGATGATCCATTCAGAATAGCGGGTTAGCCATAATAAATACTTGACAAAGTTCGACAGATTGTCGAATTTTGTCATATTTTGAGAAGTTTTGACATGTTTTGTCGAACGACTTGATTTTAGTAAAAATATAGTATATTATCACTCTTTGAAAGCGGGTTTTGGTTGATAAAATACTTCGTTCATGTTATATATTAAAAACCTATTTCCTATATTTTGTTTTCTGTCTTAAAACTAATAATCCGCTTTCAAAATATTATGTTTTATACAATAGGAAAGTTATGCAAAAAGTGAAACTTTATGTTGACATTCGTTTGTTCGTATAGTATAATTATATTGTATGGAGGTAATGGTTGTGTTAGTAAATCGAGCTTATAAATTTAGAATGTATCCAAATGAAGAACAAATAGAATTAATAAATAAAACTATAGGTTGTTCAAGATTAGTATATAATATAATGCTAAGTAAGAAAAAAGATAATTCTAAACTTAGTAAGTTTGATATGATAAAAGAAATACCAAATCTATATAATGAATATTCCTTTTTAAAAGAAGTAGATAGTTGTTCTTTAAGATGTGCAGTATTTGATTTAGAAAATGGTTATAATAAATATTATAAAAGACAAGGAGGATATCCAAGGTTTAAGAGAAAAGGAATAAAAGATAGTTATAGAACAAGTTATATAAAAAATACATATAAAGGTAAAACATATGAAAACATTAAATTAGATTTAAAAGAAAGAATTATAACATTACCCAAACTAAAAGAAGTAAAGATAAGAGGATATCGAAATATCGAATATATAAATGGCAGAATAATAA
>CANRAA010000082.1 GCA_947628485.1 uncultured Bacilli bacterium
CCATATACTACTTGTTCTAAATGTCATTTTGATAAATGTGTTCCAATGGATTATCAATCCAAACGTGGGTATCATCACATTTACAAAGAAGATTAATTTTAATTACAATTTATAAAGTTTTTCAAACAAGATAATATATATCTTGCTCTTTTATTTGCTTACTCTTTGTCCTTCAACACTTGTTCGCCTATTTTGCTTGATATTTTTCTTGTATGACTTTCTTATTATACTAGAAAAAATCCCTTAAGGGGATTTACTTAATAATGGAATCTAGGGCCAAAGTAATCATTTCATTTAAACTATTTTGTCTTTCTTCTCCCGATAAAACTACATTACTAAATTTAGAGTCCACGGCAGTTAAAATACAAGAGGCTTCTTTTTTAAAGTAAGAAGCAATATGGAATAAAGCAAAGGCTTCCATTTCTTCTCCTAAAATATCTAAATCTTTAGGTATCCGATTTAAAACCCTGTCATAATCAATATAAGGACCAAAGACATCCATTGTGGTAATATCTCCCACATGAATTTTATAATTTAATTCTTCGGCTGTTTTTATAATCGTCTCATTTAAACTATTAGATGGATACGTAATATGCTCTTTATAATCTGAGAAAGTATAAGCAAAATTGGACTCTGAATAGGCCCTTGTAGCCAAGATTAATTCGGGTACTCTAACAGTTGGTTTAACTGCTCCACATGTGCCAATTCTAATTATTTTTTCTACATCAAAATAATGGAATAACTCCCAAGCATAAATACCCATACTAGGCATACCCATACCTGAAGCCATAACGGTAACTCTTACTCCTTTATAAAATCCGGTATAACCTAACATATTTCTTAAATTAGCCACATTTTTATTCGTTATTTGAAAGTCTTCCGCAATGGCATCATCTAAAAAATTCTCCGCAATATATTTGGCTCTTAAAGGGTCTCCTGGCATTAAAACTAAAGGCGCAATACTTCCCTTCTCGGCATTAATATGAATAGGATTTTCTCCCACAAACATAAATATCATCTCCTTATATATTATATCTTAAATAACTTTACATATTTTAAATTTATCTTCTTCTTTGACTTAATTTTACACGATAATTTGATTAGCATTTTTAAAATCTTTGGATGCCGTCATGACAAAATCTTCACTACCAACAATAGTTACTAAACTATTTAAATACTGATTATAATTTTTATGATAATCTAAATTTATTTTTAAATCCAAATTATACTCATCATAGATTTTATTTACTTTATCTATTATATAAGTATTAAGGCCAATATTCATTTCATTAATGAATAAAGTGTATTCCCCTTCCGAAGAGGATACTAAATCATGCACAATCTTTAAAGTACTTAAAATGTCTCCTTCCGTTAAGAAAATATTCCCAACGAGTGGACCATTTAAAGTTTTTTCTTCAAAACTATATTCTAAATATTCAACTACTTCATCATATGTTGGCAATAGTCCCAGTTCATTATCGGCACTAATTAATATTTTTACTTCTTCTTCCTCTTCTTTGAAATAATCTAAAAGTTTCCTATAGATAAATACATTATTCATGAGTTTTTCCCTCACTTCCCATATTTTTGATAAAATCAACCACCATATTAATTTTATCTTCTAAATTAGGATTATTAATGGCCTCATTTAAACTAACTTGCCAATAATTATAAGAGGAATGATAAATTCTTTTCACTCCATTATCGGGATTATTCTTAATATATTCCATTAAATCTATCTTAGGCATTTTACTCATTTCTAAAAAGTTATCAATGTTCATGACATAAGTTGCATTGTATTTGGCTGGGATTAACTCTTCTTCACTTTCCCAGAATTTTTCTAAAACAACAATTCCATTAGGGTAAAAGAAAGCATAGTAACCTGCAAAACATTGATTAGCACTTACTCGTGGCAAGCCAATATACCCCGAAGACTCTAAAGTTTTAATGCGTTCATTTACTTCTTTTATTCTTTCTTCAATACTCTTTTTATTATCACTACTATTAATTCTACTAATATTTACATTTCCTTGCTTAATTCTTTTCCCTTCCGGTAAAAGACGCCAATTTAAGGTAACATCGTCATCATATAAATGATTATATTTTTCCATAAAGGAAATATCTTTATATCTATCCTTTTCTTCTGCATTTAAAGAAGGCAAACTTATTTCTTTAATTTCTTGATGCCTATCTATTAAACTATGATATTCTTTTTGAAAGTCCCAACGACTATATCTTCTTAGTTTAGCCCCACTAGGAAGAATATAAGTAATTCTAGGGTCATACTTTTTATCTGTTTTAATCATTTCTTCAATGGCTTTTTTATAAAACATAAGATAAGTATACGCGTTAGGTATCCTTCCCTCTTTTTCATGGGATAAACAATACTCATAGATAATTTTGGCAAATAAAAGGGCAAAAGTATCAGGATAAAAACACTTAGCTAAATTTTTATAATCTAACTTTTGATCAAAGAAATCTTTTAAATTAGGAAGCCCTTCTTCTAAACTTTTAAAAAAGCTATAAGCATCACTTACATAATCTTTAAATTCTAAATTATGACCATATAAATCAAAATCACTACTAACAACATCAAAATATTCCGAATTAACTTCATTATCTAAAACATCTTTTAATCTTTCACATTTTATTTTTATGGCCTCGACTAGTTTTTCATTTAACCTTTCTCTGCCATTTTGGTATTCCGCAATAATACTTTCAATAAAAGCTTTTTGCTCTTCTTTATTCCTTTTATATTTATCAACATTTTGATTAAGTAAACCAATTATAAAAGAATAAAAGTGTTGTTCCGAATATTTTAAGCATCTTCCTATTTTATTTTCATTAGGTAAGGATACCATAAAAGGTAAAACTTTTAATATATTGGAATTATGAAAAATATTTAGCATTGGCTTTTGATAAGTTTCTTCATAAAACTTACCAAAAAGAGATTTATTATTTTCCATTAAAGAATTTTCAAATAAATTATCAATCGAAAAAGTCCAATACCCATCAAAAGATGGAATTGGGTCAAAGACAGCCTCAACATAGTTATTTTGTTTAAAACATTCTTCAATAGTCATAAAAACCACTTTTCCCTATTATTAGTATAGCATTATTTAAATATTTATTAAATAAATTAGAAAAATGACTTTACAATATAGTAACAATGATTTAATTGCCTTCATTACTTATTTTTAAATATAATTGTTCATTCCCTTTTCAACTAAAACTTTTATTTTTTATCCGTTAAAAAGGGAATACTTTTTTTAGTCTCAAAACTTTTGAATGATAGAATAAATTTATTTACGCTCCTTGATATGTGGAAACACATCCACCTAATTAAAGGCATTTGTCCCCAAGTTTATCACATGATAATAAAAAATAGTTCTGCAAGTAGCATAAATACTTGTTTTTTTATTGAATTTTAACTT
>CANRAA010000083.1 GCA_947628485.1 uncultured Bacilli bacterium
AGAAAAAATTGAAAGAATCTCTATTTTTATAGGGCTTTTTTCAATTCCTTAACATAACTAAATCCTTAACATAAAATGAATTATGTTAAGTTTAACATAATCTATTGGCTTAAATTTAAGATTAGACCAATAAATAAATAATTGATTAAAGTGTTCGTTCCCCCATAAGATAAAAAGGGAAGAGGAATACCCATTATGGGAAGTAGTCCTAAATTCATGCCAATATTATATATTTGATGAAATAAAAGCATTCCAAGATAACTTGAAGTAAATATTTTTAAAATAATTTTATTTGTTTTACTTATCTTATTAATAAAATAAATGTCTATTAGAAAGAAACATAAAATAATGATACCACCCGAAATTAAACCATAATTACCAATCGAAAAAGCAAAGATAAAATCCGTGGGAGCCTCAGGAATATAAAGTAAAATGCTTTTGAAGTTAAACCGAAAAAGAGAAGAAGAACCAATGGTAATTAAAGCATTTTCTAATTGATACCCTGAACCATTAGTAAAATTAATAAGGCGGTCCATTCGATAGAAAAAAGAAGGTCCAATTATTTTAATTAAGGTATCTTGAAAATAGAAATACATAATAAAAATACTTCCTAAAAAAATAAGGGCTAAAGTTGTAAAAGTAATATACCACCATTTATTTAAATGGAGGAAGAGAATAGCCACAAAAAGAATAATTAAAAAATTAATAATGGCTCCTGTATCGGGCTCTAAAAAAACTAAGACACTTGGAATAGCGGTTAAAATAATTAATTTAAGTAAAATGATTACCTCATCTTTAAAAGATTTAATATGGGTATTTTTTATCATTTGGGCAAAAAGAATAGCTAAAGAAAGTTTGGTAAGTTCACTAGGTTGAAAAGAAAGGCCAAAGATATTAAACCAACATTTGGCGCCATTTGCTGAACTACCCAAAAACAAAACTAAAACGAGTAAAAGACATGAAAAAAGATAAAAATAAAATGAATATTTAAAAACTTTTTTAAAGTTTATTTTAGAGGAAACAAAAATAATTAAATAACCTAAAAAAAACCAAATTAATTGTTTATAAAAAGCATAATTATAAACAGCATTAATTAATCTCGAATTAACCATATTAAAAAGACTTATGACATTTAAAATAAGAAGAGGTATAAATAAAAATAAATTATATTTTTTAATTGTTTTCATATTTATAGTATGGTTCAAAATATAGTTATTTATCATAAAATATATAAGGAAGTGATATTAATGAAAGATTTACCAAGAGTTTTTCCAGGAAAGGTATTAGATAATTTAAATAATACGCAAGATATATTTTATGGAAGTGATAGAGTAGCAAGTACTGATAAGGGTAGTATCATTAAAAAAATAAATGATATTTTTGCTGCCAAAGATCATGTTTATAAAAGTAAAGTCGAAATTAAATTAAAAAGTGGGACAGAAGTAGCCACTATTGTGGGAAAAACAAGTACCGATTTAATTACGATAGAGGGTCAAAAAATTAAAATAATTGATATTGTGGATATTAAAAAAATATAATAAAAAAAATATATTAGACAATTTCGTCAATATATTTTTTTAATTGTTTCGCATTTTTATCAAATATTATTTTTAATTGATTATCAATCTCCACAATTCCTTTAGCGCCCAATCTTTGAATAGCATCTTTGTCCGCTAAGGTAACATCTCTTAAGATTACTTTAAATCGGCTCATATTACATTCCGAATTAATAATATTATCTTTACCTCCTAAATAACCAATTAATTTATTTTCTTTTATCGCAAAATCTTTTCTGGTTAATTTGAAGGCTACTGCTAAAATAATTAAGATTACAATAGCAATGATAATATATTGAATAATAGTTGTATTCAAAATTAAATCACCCAATATAATTATACTACAAATAGTCTAATTTTAAAAGAAGTTACTCACTATTTTAAAAATTAAACATAAATTAATAATGAGAATACATGAAAGGGTGAAAAGATGAATAACAATAATAATTCAGGAAATTCTGGTAACTGTATTAATGAAATTTTAAGCATCATTTTAGTATTACAAGAAAATGCTTGTCCAGATAATTGTTTAGATACTTGTGATAGACCAATGCTTGGTGGTGGAAGTAATTGTCTTGTATGTAACACAAGACCAGTAATGCTTTATACATGCTGTGGAAATGGAACTCCATGGAGCATGCCAATTTCAAAAGATGTAACAACTAATTGTAGTGAACAACCACTTGGAGGTACTTGTTCAACAGTATTTAGAGTAGAAAAAATAGAAGGTAATTGCTGTACATTTAGAGTACTTGCCGAAAATACTGATCCAACAAGTTTATATCCTTATACATCAACTAACTCATTCTTTACAATGGATTGTAGTTGTTTATGTAGTATTAGATGTTTATCAGATACTTATGTAGATTGTGTATGTTAATTTAATTCATAAAATAAAGGCCATAAGAAATTATGGCTTTTTTAGAAAAATTGCGTTATAATCATAAGTAAAGAGAGGAAGATACTTTTGAACGCAATTGAAAAAGAAACTGATAAAAAATATTTTGTTAAAAGATTAAATATCATAAAAGGTCAAATAAGTGGGGTTTCTAAAATGATTGATGAAGGAAGAAGTTATGAAGAAGTTTTAATTCAACTTGGAGCTTTAACTAATTCCCTAAGAGGAGTCGGTAAAAACATTTTAGAAAACTATATGCAAAACAATATTGATAAGAAAAATAAAAAGGAAGTTGAGGAAATTTTAAATTTAATCAACAAATTAGTATAAAAGTAAAACTGTATTTATTGAAAAAGGTGTTTTGTTTGGAAACATCTTTTTACTTGTTCTTTTTTTCGTCAATTCTTGAAAAGTTAGTTATATGTTCTTTATTATATATTACTAAATCTTCTGATTTTAATTTTATCTTTTTATCGTAATTATTTATATTTTTGGCGAATTTATCAATCGTGGAAGATTTAACATCTACCTTGTTATTTTCAATTTGATTTAAATAAGATAGAGTAGTGCCAAGTATTTCGGCAAACTTTTCTTGGGATAAATTATATTTCTTTCTTAAGTATTTTAAGTTAATAGCTAGGTTTTCGGTTATAGTCATATATGCTCCTTACTAATAAAATTATAAATACGGTATATCAAACAAACGAGGTAATATATATGAATTTAGAAATATTAAAAGAACTAATAAAAAGTAAAGAAGGAATAACATTAGTAGGGGTTATAACACTACTGTTAGTAATAGTAATAATAAATGTAGCGGTAAAAGATACTCAGGCTTATTATAGTAGTGTAACATTGACCGTTTCGAAAAAAGGGTTCAGGCCACGTGCTTTAGCACGTAAACCCTTGGAGGGTTTAGAGGCAATTTATTG
>CANRAA010000084.1 GCA_947628485.1 uncultured Bacilli bacterium
AATTCTTATTTTGATTAGGGACATTTTTACTAATTATTCGTTACTAAAAAAAGAGACATTTTTACTAATTATTCATAATGAAAAAAGTATAATAATTATTAAACTATTATACTTTTAACTTTGACATTTTTATCAGTTTCTACTTTAACATTTATACCGAGTAATAATTAGACCTCTTGGTGAACGCCGGCCGTGCCGGTATTATAGATTTATATAATATAACAATTTCTAACCGGCACGCCTTTAGTTCATCGCCATATTGCCGCCTTGGACGATATATTATATCACCTCGTAAAAGTTATTATGAATGGACTAGATTCTATTCCACTACCTGATAACTTTATATTGGATGATAGATAGAAGACTGGGCGAACCGCAGACCCATTATACTGATACGAGGCGTACAAGGTGCCGCCCGTAACCACCATCCACGCACGGAAATTGTAACTCTCGCGGCCATACCCAGTCATGGTCCATTCGTTGGTACTTCTTCCGCCGGTTATTCCGTGAGTAATATGTAACCAACTATCTTTATTTGTTGCGTATGTCCAAGAATTGTAATAATCACTTGCATACATTAATCCTACTTTATATTTTCCTGTTGATGGTGTCTTTACTTCTGTTGTTGTACTATCAGCACTTTTATTATCTCCTATATACCATTTTGGATCACTTATTATTCCTTGCCAATTTGAAGCTATTGTACCTAAGAATGTGGTGTTTAAATATGGTCTTACTGTATTGTTTGTATTATCCCAATTATTACCACTTTCGGACCACATACTACCTTCTTTCAATGGGGTCGCTTTGATTATCTTTAATTGATTTGGTACTAATTCTAATTCTCTATTTACATTCTCTGTTGTTATTCCTATTATTCTGTACATATATGTATCTGGATTACTTGTACAAGTACCTATATCTATTGTTCCAAAACAGATGTAATTATTTGTTATTTCGGAATATTTTCCTATGTATCGAAGCAATTCATCTCCTGAATATGCTTCTTTTAAATAATCTCCACTTGTTGATTGTAATGTTTTTAAATTCTCTCCTCCATTTGATTGTATTGTATATGTTTGATAATACCAACCTTCTGTTGTAACAGGTTGTGTGCTCTGTCTATTTCCTGCATTATCATAAACTATTGCATATACTGTCCATGTACTACCTTCTTCTAAATTTACAGTAAAACTTGTTTGACCAGCTAGATCAGTATTTGATTTTGTACTATCTATTACTCCATCTTTAGTTACATTTACTCCCCAGTTGCCTACACCACTCAAAGAATCATCCACTGTTATTGTTATTTTTTGTTCTCCTGTATATGTTCCTTGTCCTGGACTATATGTCACTGTTGGTGGGGTTACATCATAGGTTATGGTATCTGATAATTGAGTATTTGATATATTACCTGCTTTGTCTCTTACATATCCATAGATTGTTTTTGGTCCTTCGGTATTATTTGTAAATATATAGTCTATATTGTTACTATTACTTATTGTTTTCCAATCGCATCTTTCTGTTGTTTGTTCTTCGGTTATACATATATCTTTGATATTATTATCACTATATTGGAAATATACTTTA
Source organism: uncultured Bacilli bacterium (assembly GCA_947628485.1). Lineage (GTDB taxonomy): Bacteria > Bacillota_I > Bacilli_A > RF39 > UBA660 > SIG200. Next base: position 1,591 of record CANRAA010000084.1, read on the forward strand.
TTGGTTTGATTATTGGTATATTTTGTTGTTCCACTTTTGTTTTCTTTAATATAAAAACTATTTAATACTGGGGTTATATTATCATATATTATACTTGCTGTTACTCCTATGGATATGTTCCCTATCTTATCTTTTATATATCCATAATATTTTTGTTCTCCTTCTGTATTATCTAATTCTATTTCTTTTTCTATTGTTTGGCTTCCATTGGTTTTAGTCCAAACACATCCATCCGTTGTATTATTCTTATTTATACAATATTCTGTTACATCACTATCTTCCCAACTTAAATGTAATGTATGTTTTATTTCATTTGTATATTTTTGTTCTTTACCTTCATTTTCATCAAAATAAAAATTACTTACTACTGGTATTGTATTATCCGTATTACATTCAAATTCATCTATTATTATATTTACATTTAATGTCTTTCCTGCTAAGTAGTTTTGTTCTTCATCTCTATTTTTAAATTTTAAATACGCTTGTATATTATGCGTACTTGTATCTATTATCACAAATTCTAATTCTGTTAATAGACTATCTTTTATTTTAGTTAAATCACTTGTACTTGTATACATCCCATTTTCTAAACTTATTTCTAAATCTCCTTCTTTTATTTCTTCTTTCATATCACCACCTAAGTTTACTTTAGCTTTGGCTGTACACACTTGTCTTTCTTCTAATTCTCCAATTACTTCTACTTTTCCTATTTCTTTTAATCCATTCTCTTTATTTATTACATAATTTAAATCTTTATTATCAGTAGCATAATACTCCCAATTTTGTCTATTATAAGCCATATCTTTTACTTCTAACTTAATATGGAAATCTTCTAATCCTCCGGAGAGCTTTATTTGATTATTACTTCCTGTTGTTATTGTTACTTTTGTACTTGTTCCTTCTCCATTTACTTGTAAACTAAAGTAAGCATAAGTTGAAGTTATTACTACTAATATTAACACTAATACTATTACAATACTTCCTACTAATATTTTCTTTTTATTCTTCTTATTTAAAATATTATTCTCTTCCATTATACTTCTCCTTAACGTTACAAATACCGAATATAAATATCATTAATAATATGGCATATAATTTTATTTTATATACCATATTATTAATGTCGCTACTTGGTATGTTATATTTAAATAATATCTCAAATAACGTCATTAGTCAATATCTCATAGAATAAAATATGTAAAGGTAAAATAATTATACTTATAATATAATTTATTATTTATAAATGAAATAAATAATATTTTAAGTCAAAATAAAAAGTTCCATAAGGAACTAATTATTTCGTGTTCGGGTTGAATTCAGTTGACAACCTGCAACAGTCACTAATATTATTGTCCGTAGCTGCGGAATACACCGAACATCCTAGTGTAGCAGCATTACCTGTCGATTTAATTGTATCATTATTAGGTATAATTGTAAATATTTTTTTAGCATTTTGCCAAAATTTTTTCATTTTTGGGTATTAATCTTATATTTTTGATTTTAACTTTATTAAGTTTTTCAATTAAAAGGTTATTATCTTCGACAATAAATGTTTCAATTACATAATTATTATTTTTTAATTCTTTAATTGAAAGCATGGGATAAACTAAATGATTAGTATCATATACTTCTTTATATAAAACATAATTACCTTTTAATAATGTATTTCTTAAAGTTTTATATTTATTTAATTCCTTTAAAAAGCATCTTTTTTCAATTTTATGTTAAGGATTTAGTTATGTTAAGGAATTGAAAAAAGCCCCATAAAAATAGAGACTCTTTAAATTTTTCCT
>CANRAA010000085.1 GCA_947628485.1 uncultured Bacilli bacterium
AACTAAATACAATTTATTTTGGAAAAGTAAATACAACTGTTTTTTAATAATTGTATTTACTTTCATAATTAAGAAATTTTTATTTTTTTAAATTTACCCCTTTACTTTATGTATCAATTATAGTATAATTAAATTGTCAAAGGAGTATAATATAAATAGAGATATTTATTTTATATCTCCCCGAGCCAGTTAAGTGGCTCGATCCGCGTAGGTGCTAGGCGCCGCTTATAACTGCAACCTTCTTGGTTGCTTTTATAATACTATAACTTTTTCTTCCCTAAATCTCTTATTATCCTTCTCATCTTATCTTTCTCAAAAAAGTACTTTTCAAAATTTGAATAATTTGATTTATTTTGATATTTATAATTTACTTTATCAATATAAGTTAACATATCTGCTATTTGAAATAATCTATTTTCAATATGGTCAAATTCTACTATATGTTCATAATTTTCAAAATTATCTTTAAATACTTTATCTATTACTTTACCTAAATCTTTTTGTCCATTATCATAATATACTTCTACTTTATCAAATTTTCTAAAATAGTTTTCATTTCTTTTTATCATGTTGTTTATTTCGTTATATATTTTTCTTTTTAATGTTCTTAAATTAGTGGCATAGTTCTTATCTATTATAATGGTAAATATTTGGCTTCAATTTTTTTGGCAAACAAATACAAAGCATTAAAAATACTCTTTCTTACATTTAAAGGTAATTTACTATATTCTCCTCTTTTACTAATTAAATTAGCTGTATGAACCATTCCAACATATCCAATCCTTTTTAATCTTTTATTTAAATCATTTATCTCTTTACTAATATCAATTTTGGGATTATAAAAAACAAATGATATTAAATAATATTTAGAAGAACCTTTACCATTTCCAAAATCTCCAGACTCATCAATATAAATTTTTAATAAATTTGCAACTTTCATGACATATTTTTTTGATATGTTTTTATAACTTCAAATTTTCTCCCTTCACTATTATTATTAAACTTTTTTCTCTGATTTCCTTTTTTTCCATGAAAGTTTTTTAAAAAATTAAAAAAATAACGGAGTAATAGATAAATTTCGTAAAATTTACCATCTCCGTTTTTACTTTAGACTAAAATAGTCTCAGATAATCTTTGTCTTCTATCTTCCCTAGTATATAGCCATAGCCATATATTCATTCAAGTTATAGAAGGCTTCTGGCGAACCGCATTCGTATTGTTCACATTGTCATTGTTCAAGTTGCCGTTATTATTCACATTCCACGCATTGTAATTGCCATTGTTGTTGCCATACCTAAACTCTATATCAAGATTACCTATATTTATTATACATCAATTAATCATTATTAGTTGTATTTTCATTTAAATTTAAGTATAATATAAATAGAAAACGCAAGAAGTTAGCGTTATCGTTTAGGTTGCTACCCCAGTATTACTGGAGTAGTTTTTATTTCTTTTAAAACCATAAGGTATAAAAGTATAAAAATTATGAAAATTAATACTTTTATTAAAGTTTTATTCTTCATATCAACCAACTCCTTTCTCTATTCTTTTTACCTCCCCAAAAGAAAGGAAAGATTAGAAAAAATGGATGTTAGACAGCGCCTTCTTCCTGCGTCAGTTACTTATTTTAACCATATGTATTCAAAAAGTCCATAGGAGGTTTTGACAAGTTTTGTCTTATTTTGTCGAATACATTAATTTTTATTACCAAAATGATTATTTTGGTAAAAATACAAAATAGAAATTAATTTTTTTTATAAAAATAAGTGTGCTTTCACACACTTATTATAAATGGATTTGTACTTGTTCCTTCACCTGTTAAAGTAATATTTGGTGTTAGATAGAAAACTGGGCGAACCGCATACGTATAGTTCATAACGTCAGGGTACAAGTAGCCGAAAATAGTCATAGCCCACGCAGCGTAATAAACGCCGGTTATGCCATTCCTACTCATTGTCCATTCATATATAAAGTTTCCACTTAATGAAGAACTTGTACTCCATCCATTTTTTACATATAACCAATTATTTGTATCTTGACTTCCTGAATTATAATAATCACTGGCGTACATTAACCCTACTTTTCCTTCAGTATAACCTTCACTTATTGTGTTTGGTAATGGATTTGTACTTGGCCATGGATATTCTGCTTTTAATTCCATATACCATTTTTGACTTGTTATTAGTGAGTCCCAATAATCTCCTGTTTTCCATTGGTTATTTTTTGCATCTGTTAAGAAGTCGTCTGTTGCTGCTCCATTTAAATAACTTTTTAATTCTGAACCATTCCAATTTCCACCTAGATTACTACTATACCATGATTTTATCTCTGATATTGGTATCGCTTTGATTAATTTTAATTGTCCTTTAACTAATCCTAAATCTTTGTTCATTTGACTTCCATCTGTTATTCCTATTATTCTATACATATAGGTTTGAGGATTTGTTTTGATACATTGATTTACATCTGTTGTTCCAAAACATATATAGTTATTTGTTACTTCTTCAAAAGTTCCTTTATATCTATATAAGCCTCCAAATGGGATTGATTGTAAGGTTTGTACTTCACTTCCACCTATTGAATGGTCTTTTAAATAATCTCCTACTGGTTTTGCTTTTGTTTTAAATGTATAATGTTGTCTGTTTGTTATTCCACTGTTGCCTGCTTTGTCTATAGCATAGATATAGTATGTATAACTTGTTCCGGATTGTAAATTGTTTATGGTTATGCTTGAATTACTATCACATGTGTAATCTCCTTCATTTGTTGAGTCACTTTGGGAATAACAATACTTATCTATTCCACTTGTTCTGTTTACTCCTTCTTTTGTATCGGTTCCTGTTATATTTAATGTTAAACTTGTCTCTTGTGGGTTTGGTGCTTGGACATCTGTTATACTTGGTGCTGTTTTATCATATACAATAGTTGCATATCTATTCCCTGTTGATATATTGTTAGCTTTATCTTTTAAATAGACATAATAGGTTTGTTCTCCTTCTGTATCTGTTAACTCTATTTGTTTTTGTACTTGATTACCTTCTACTTTATCCCAACTTGTACAATTATTACTTCCTTCTTTATTGGTTATACAGTATTCACTTACATCCTCATCTTCCCATGTTATATATGCTGTATTATTTATGTTATTTGTATAGTGATAGTGCTAATATAAAAATGTAGGAAAAGACGAATATAAAAATGTCGAAAAACCAACAAAATTATATTAGCACTTTTAATATGGTCATTTATAATAGTTATGGTAATAAAAAGCCTAGAAAGGAGAACTATT
>CANRAA010000086.1 GCA_947628485.1 uncultured Bacilli bacterium
ATCTGTTTTTTCTTTTTAGTAAATTTATTTTTTAAATTTTCTTTTATTTTTGATTATTTTAATCTATAAATTAACAAATAAAGATAAGACCATATCTATAATGGTGCAAGACCCCACAACATATGAATATAAACCAGATACAAGTAGAACAACATGGCCCCAAAAGACAGAATACATGTATGCTGGAACGAAATGTACCGATGCGAGTGGAAATGATGTAGGAGATACAACACCATACTTAAAATTTGCCGAAAGTGATTATACAGCAACCATAACAACTAAGAAAACAATCTATTGCACGTTATACTTTGCCAATGGAAGACCAGCCTTAGAAGTATTAAAAGCAAAAGGTGGAGATTACTATGCTGGAGGTGGAAATCACACAACAGTAGTAGATGAATTATATAGATTTGTAGGAACAGCAAGTCAAGTAACAAATAATTATATCTGTTTAGGAGCATCAGAAAATCCCGATACATGTAAATCTGATGTTAATAACATGTACCGAATAATAGGAGTAACAACAGATGGAAAACTAAAAGTGATCAAAGCAAAAAAATATGGATCCAATCAACAATGGGGGGCTAATAGTTGGTACCACACCTGGAGTGACTCGCCATTAAAAACATACTTGAATGGAACATTTTATGGTTCATTAGATGTAAGAATAAAGGAACTAATAGAAAATCATACATGGAATATGGAATATCAGTATTCTGATGCATGGCCAAGTTCAAACCCAACATCAAGTTCATTAGCAACAGATGGAACAATAGGGGCAAAAGTAGGCTTAATGTATGCCAGTGATTATCCAAATGCAGGTCCAAATGTGACGAATAACTTAACGAATTGGTTATTTATACAAAATGGTTGGAGTGAAAACTCAGCAGAGGATGAATGGACTATGACTAAAGGAGGCGAGGCTAGTAGCGGTTACACTGCTTTCGCAGTGAGAAATTATGGTAGTATGTATCCTGCATATCGAGATGGATCGCTTGCAGTTCGTCCGGTCTTTTATCTTAATACTGGAAATGGATCCAATGTTGGATTGATAGGAGAAGGCACTGTAAATATTCCTTATACAATAACGACCATAAAATCTTAGCACCGGACAGTTTTGAATAAACCCAGTGTTTATAAGGGTTTATAGGAAATAAAGTGCGACCAAGTATTAATAAAAACGGCATCAAAAAACATACAAAAGAGAAATAAATGTAAATAAAGAAGAAAAAGTAGGCAAAAATGGGCATGTAAAAAAAGTTGCCTACTTTTTTTACAATAAATTTTATAACAAATTATATGTCATATAACTTAAAGGTGAAGGGTAAGCGAATATAATGATAAGAATTAAAAGCAACTTTGAATAAAGTAAGACCAGCATTAAATAAAGACATAACTCTTTTCTTAACATCCTTTCTCATTTTAATAATAGTTAAGAAAAAGGTAGCCAAACGAACTAAAAAAAAATATATATTAATAAAAAAGTTTTGAAGTATTATTAATTATTGAGAATGAGAATAAATAAAACTCATTCTTTTTGTATAATTTAATATACAAAAAATATTGACTTTAGATAATATATATAGTATAGTTGATGTATCAATAACAATACATAGGGGGTAATGATGAAAATATCAAGTATTAATAGTAGTTTAACATTAGAATATGTAAGTAGAGGACAAGAAAATTTATATTTAGAAAGAAAGAGTGCTAAAGTATCTTTACAAGATTTAGCAAATGAAATTGCTTCATTTGCTAATGCTAATGGAGGTACATTAGTAGTAGGTATAGCTGATAATGGTATAATTGAGGGATTTAATTTTTGTGGAACTAAAAAGTTAAATGAATGTGAAAAAGTAGTTACTAATTATTTAAAACCAACACCAATATGTAAATGTGAATTAGTACCTATAAAAAATAATAAAAATGAAGATGATTATATATTATTATTTCATATTGAACCAGAAATAAATTATATAGTTAAGAATAATAAAGATGAGGTATATTATAGAGAAGGGGATTCTTCAATTAAATTAACTTTAGAACAAATAAGAAGTTTAGAGTATGATAGAAGAGAAAGAGATTTTGAAGGAGAAATATTAATAGATACTTCTATAGAAGATATAGATTTAGAAATGGTAGAGTTATATAAAGAAAAAATAGATGCTTCAGTATCTAATGAACAATTATTAAAAGCAAGAGGATTTTTAAAAGAAAAAGATGGAAAGTTTCACTTAACTAAAGCAGGAATGCTTTTATTTGGAAAAAATCCGACAGTATACTTACCAGGAGCTAGAGTAAGAGTTTTAAAGTTTGAAGGAAATACATTTCAGTTAGGAACTGAAATGAATATCGTGAAAGATAGAACTTTTGACTCATGTCTTTATAAGACTATTGAGAATGCTAAAGAATTTATTAATTCCCAATTAAGAGAATTTACGCATTTAAATCCTAATGGAATATTTGAAACAGTACCAGAGTATCCTGAGTTTGCTTGGTATGAAGGTTTAATAAATGCTGTTATTCACAGAGATTATAGTAATAATGGAGATTATATTACTGTTAAATTATTTGATGATCGATTAGAAATAAAAAGTCCAGGTAAACTTGGAGGATTTGTTACTATAGATACAATGAAAACTAAAAGATATTCTAGAAATCCTCAAATATCTCGGGTATTAAATGAAATGGGTATTGTAAGAGAATTAAATGAAGGTGTTAAAAGAATATATATTGAAATGAAAAACTTCTTTTTAAAAGAGCCTGTATATACAGAACCAGAGCACAGTTCAGTTCTATTAGTATTAGATAATAATATTGTAACTCGTAGTAAAAGAAAAGAAGAAAGTATGCTTAGAAATGGTAAAATTAAAGAAGTGTGGGATAGTTTAAATTATGCGGAAAGAAAAGTGTTAACAACACTTTATGATAAAGGAGAAATAACATCAGAGGAAACAGCTAAACTAATTGAAAGAAGTAAGCCTACTGCTGTAAAAATGTTAAATAAATTCATTAGTATGGATTTAATTGTATGGACGGGAACATCCAAAGCTGATACGCATGGAAAATATATAATAAAATAAAAATTTAAGTCGGAATTTTTAATTCCCTTAACGGTCCTTTTTAGGACCGTTAAATACAATTAACTACCGTTAAATACAATTAACTACCGTTAAATACAATTAACTACCGTTAAATACAATTA
>CANRAA010000087.1 GCA_947628485.1 uncultured Bacilli bacterium
AAAAAACTCTCGCTTTTCCCTTTATTTATGGGACTTTATGAGAGTTTTTATTATTAACAACTGACAAACTCAAGATTATAGTTTATCTTAGATACTTTTACAACTAAAAAAAGTGAAATTAAATTCACTTTTAAATCTCGATAAGTTCGTAATCTCTAGTGCCTATTCCAAGTTCTTCCGCAGCCTCAATGGTATGAAGTCCATGTCTTGAATTAATTCTTTCCATTAAATGGTCTCTTCCTGGATCATTAGAATTTTTAACTAAATCAATACAAGCTTCATCGATAGCTACTGGATCAGTGGAGGCCAAAATCCCAATATCTTTCATACAAGGGTCTTCGGCAACATTACAGCAATCACAATCAACAGACATATTAGCCATTACATTAATATAAACAATATTATCTTTAAAATGATTAACTACAGAAGATGCGGCATCAGCCATTGCTTCTAAGAATTTAATTTGGTCAGCGGTAAACATATCTTCATAACTAGCTCCTTCTTTACCATGACAATGAATATATCTCTTACCTTTAGATGATGCTATACCAATTGATAATTGTTTTAAAGCTCCACCAAAGCCACCCATGGGATGTCCTTTAAAATGCGATAGAACTAACATTGAGTCATAATTTAGTAAATTCTTACCTACATAATTCTTCTTAATAACTTTACCATTTGGAATATCTAAAGTAATGTCTTCTTCACTATCCATAATATCCACATTAAAATATTTACTCCATTCGTGTTCTTTCATTAATTCTAAATGTTTTTCCGTGGTGTCTCTTGCCCCATCATAAGCGGTATTACACTCTACAACCGTGCCATTTACATGTTCAATCATCGGTTTCATAAATTCTGGTCTTAAATAATTTTGATTACCTCTTTCTCCTGAATGAACTTTAACTGCAACTTTCCCTTCTAATTTTCTTCCTAAAGCCTCATACATTCTTACAACAGCTTCAGGAGTTAATTCTTTTGTAAAATATACTTTTGCTTTTTCCATAATTTATTCCTTTCTATTTTTTACTTCTAAATAATCTCCTGGTACCGAAATACCCTCACTCTCATAACCTTCTTTTAAATATTCCATAAATTTCCGGTTAATATTAAATTGGCTTTCCGGCGTACATTCAATTAATACTTTATAATAATATTTATTTCCATCCATACTTTCAATTCCTAAAAGTTCCATATCTTTAGTTACTTCTTTAATATTTTGCATTTTTTTATTTACTTTATGTAAAATACTTTCTAAAGTTTTTAAAGATACTTCTTTTTCTACAGGAAACTCAATATAAAGTAAATTATTATACATACTATGATTAATTACACTTGTAATAAGCGAATTATTAATAATCATAACTTCGCCACTGTAGGATTTTAACTTTGTTGTTTGAAGTCCTAGCTCAATAACTTCTCCTCTAAAACCATTAATGGTGACAACATCACCTTGCATATAATGATTATCAAAGATTATCGCAATTCCCGATAATAAATTTTTAATAGTATCTTGAAAAGCTAAACCAATGATAGCCCCCGCAATACCGAGGGAGGCAATAATACTCGTGGTTTCAATGCCATAAACTCCTAAAATAGCTAAAATTGTAAATATGGCTATAATGTATTTGACAATACTTTTAATTAAATTAACAATGGTTGCTTCTCTTTTTTGATGCAAACTAGATGTTTTAACTTTCCTCTTAACTTTTAAGGCCTTCGTAATTATCTTATTAATTATAAAATAAATTAAGAAAGCAATTCCCAAATAAATAATGGGTAAATAGACCTTGGGTACTAATATCTTTTTTAACATTTCTCACCTTTAATAAAATAAGCCATATTACTACAGCCTATTTATTTTCTTTCTTTTTAGTACTACTTTTTTTACTTTTTTTACTTTTAACTTTTTCTAAATCTTCGATATCTTCTTTAATTTCGCTAACTTCGCCTTCAATAATATCAGATGCCGTATCAATTGCTTCATTTACTTCTTTTTGGAACTTATCTTCTTCATAACCTAATATGCCATAACTTACTAAATCAATTAAAGCATAGATAATCATAAATAAGCCCATAATAGCAAGTGGCATGTTAGATACTAATATAGTATATAAACCAATTCCTATTAAGATAATTCCTAAAACAAGAAGGGTATAAAATCTGGTACCTCGATCATTAGTATAGAATGTTTGCATAATCTTACCAAGTCCGGCTCCAATTACCCAAATACCGACAACAATTCTAAGTAAGAACTCAATTGTGTTGGCTAGGAATATTAAAAGAATACCTAAAACCATGGCGGTAATGCCAAATGCCAGTTCATTACGATTAACTACTTGCGTTCTTTTATTTTGGACATAATAACTTAATGTCCTATAAGCTCCAATAGCAAGCATGATACCTCCAAATAAATAAGATACAAATTTAATAACGGCATCAGGTTTAATAAATAACATAATACCAACAATTAAAAATACTATGGAACTAAAAATTGATGTTCTATATTTTTTCATTTAATTCACCTCTAATTTAATTATACAATTAAATGTATTTTACAGCAATTAAAAAATTGAGATAATCCCAATTTTTCATTATTATTTATTATTTAATTTTCTTATTAATCTCAGTTGTATTTTTCCATATCATAATATTTACTAAAATACTTTCAAAAACAACTCTTAAAACTAAGTTACCAAAAACTAAAGTAAAGATAAAGCCAAAGAAACTAGTTGTAATTAATTCAAATGAAATTAAAGTAATAAAGATGGCTAAAACAAGATATATAATTTTTAGTAAATCTTCAATTAACATTTTCTTAAATGATAAGAAGTTTTTACAAGCATCTAAGAACTTATTATTTACTTTTTTGTTAGTATTAACAAATAAATAATATAAAACAATTCCGCCAATAATAGCTATTACTAAAGCCACAATGCCCCAAACTCCCATAGAAGGAATAGATGGTGTCGAAGTAACTGTTTCTTCAAGTCCTGGGTAATAATACATAAGATAATCTCCTTTCATTTTCATTATACAATTAAATTAATTTTTATTCAATTTAAAATTGGTATTTTTTAGTATTGGAAACAAATGTTACTATTTACAGCCATAACAAAGAATAAGTGGAAATAATCACTTATTTTTTGATGTATATAACTGAGTAAAAGT
>CANRAA010000088.1 GCA_947628485.1 uncultured Bacilli bacterium
TAGTATTAGGAATAATTACAATAATAACAACAATAACATATCGTATATTATTAAGAAAAAAGATCTATAAAATTTAATAAAAAATAACTAAAAAAAAGAAGTATAAGGTGTATGAATATGAAAAGCAATAAGAAAAGAATTATATCAATTGTATCTTTTATAGTATTAATTACTATTAGTTTTGTTATCTTTTTAAATAAAGTATTTTCAGAAGATAATACAACATATCATGATTGGAAAGATATAACTGAAATAGGTGAAGACTATTCATATTCAACTTTATTTATATCACCGGAAACTAGTATAGAAGTTATAAAAGAAGCTGGAATTGAAGATACTAATTTCAAAGATAGTATATTAAATAGGGATCATATTAAAAGTGGAGAACTCATAGTATTAATAACTAATTGTGCTACAAATAAAAATGGTGAACTTTTAGATGTATTAGTAAAAATAGATAATGTTAAAAAATTTAAAAATGCTCCAGCGGGAGATGATTATGGTTATGTTACCTTCAATATCGGTGGAACATATGAAATCCCTAAAGATCCAAGAGATCCTTCCTCATATGATTCATATACCCAAGATTCAATTGAAAATGCATTATATCAACCATTACTATTTACTTTTGACACTGTTACTGCTCAAGCTGATTTTACAATGACATATTATAAAGCCGGAACATATAAAAAAGGAACGCCTATACTTGGTGAGATAAATACTGTAAGTGGAATATATTGGGATTTTGATATTCTAAGGGGGAATCATTCAGAATATAATGATACTTTATTTGGTGGTTATGAAGGAATGGCCCCAAAAGTAGGGACTTCAGATATATATTATAATAAAGATAAAATCAATTATACTTATAAACACATTTTAAAAGAGGAATCTGGTGGTATAGCAATTGCTGAAAGAGAAAGTAGCAATACAAATGCAATTTATTTTGAAAGCTCAGCATTTATGACTACTAAAGATATTCAAGATTCAACATTTAGTTTTACTTATAGTGGTAGAAGTTGTGGCATATATTATATGTTTCTATCTCCTTATCCATATGAAATAGATTCTCCCAAAAAAAGTGCATCAAAAACAGATGTAAAAACAGAAGATTCATTTATTTATACAGTGTCACAATACATTCCAAATAATTACTATGGAACATTATTTAGCTTTAATAAAATATATGATGGCTTATATTTATACGCAACAACAAGATATAATCAAATAGTAATTAAAGATACAATAGATAGTCATTTAACAATAGATAAAAATAATATAAAAGTAGTTAATGAAAGTAATACTGATGTAACAGATTATTTTAATATTTCTGTAGATGGAAATACAGTAAAAGCAACAGCAAAGGTAGAAATGTTTAATAAAATTGAATTTTATGCTCATACGTATAAATTACAAATACCAGTAACAGTAAAAAGTGATACATCCAATATTGAAAAAATAACAAATAAAGCTAATACAACATCATCAATATGTAAAAGTGAAGATGATTGTCCAACTAATGATATAGAAACAAATGAAGTAGATGTAAAAATGAAATACAGATTAAATGTCAATTATTATGATAATGGTAATCGAGGCACAAAAGTGGCAGAATCTGATCAAGAAACTTATTATGATTACAATGCTGACTATAGTACAAATTATAATAAAGTAGATGCGAAAGTATGGCAATATGTGAGAAGTGATGGCGATGAGACAAATGGCAAAATGACTAAGGATACGACAGTTAATTATTATTTTGAAAAAACACCTTATAAGTTAACTGTTAATTATTTAGAAGAAGGCTCAAATGCTAAAATAGATGATCCATATGAAACTACATTAAGACATGGTGATAGCTATTCAACGGATTATAATAATATAAACTTAAATAAATGGCAATACGTTAGAACTGATGGAGATCAAACTACTGGAACAATAACAAAAGATACAGTAGTAAATTATTATTTTAAAAAGATACCTTATACATTAACAGTAAATTATTATATAAATAATACACATACACCAATAGATACATTAGATAGTATTAATCCCAAAATAACCAATCCGGTATATTATGATGATTCTTATACTACAAATTATGATAGTGTTAATTTAAAAAAGTGGCGTTTAACTGGTAGTGATGGTGATGAAACAAGTGGCACAATAAAAGGAAATACCGTTGTAAATTATTACTTTGAAAAAATACCTTATACTTTAACAGTTAATTACTTAGAAGAAGGAACAAATAAACCAGTTGATAATTTACCAGCAGATATAACAAATTCTTTATATTATGATAATGAGTATAGTACAAATTATAGTAAAGTAAATCTAAAAAAATGGCGAATAGTAAAAAGTGAAGTAGCAGAAGGAGAAGGAACATCTGCGGATGACAAAACGATAAAAGGAACAATTGTCGGAAATACCGTCGTAAACTATTATTTTGAAAAGATAGAATATGGATTAACGGTAAATTACTATGAAGAGGGAACAAACGATGTTATAGCAGATTCAGATGTAACAAGGCCAGTATATTATGATAGTGAGTATAGTACAAATTATAATAAAGTAAATTCTACTAAATGGAAGATAGTAAGAAGTGAAGTAACAAAAGGTGAAGGCAACATAAATGAACAAAACAAAATAGTAGAAGGAACGATTGTTGGAGATACGGTAGTAAATTATTACTTTGAAAAAATAGAATACACCTTAACAGTAAATTATTATATTAAAAATACGCATACACCAATAGATACATTAGATGGTGTTAACCCCAAAATAACCAAACCGGTATATTATGATAGTTCTTATACTACAAATTATGATAATGTCAATTTAAAAAAATGGCGTTTGACTGGTAATGATGGCGATGAGATAAGTGGCACAATAAAAGGAAATACTGTTGTAAATTATTACTTTGAAAAAATACCTTATACCTTAACAGTTAATTATTTAGAAGAAGGGACAAATAAACCGGTTGATGATGTTGAACCAGATATAACTAATCCAATTTATTATGATGATAATTACACAACCAAATATAGTCATAAAGTAAATTCTACTAAATGGAAGATAGTAAGAAGTGAAGTATCTGAAGGAAATGGGACAATAGCAGGAGATAAAACTATAAGTGGACAAATAAA
>CANRAA010000089.1 GCA_947628485.1 uncultured Bacilli bacterium
CATAACCTTTATTAGTTATGTTTCTTTCTTACCCACCTTTTTTATTTTTGTCTAAATTTTGGGGTACAGTTCATTCTATTCTTTTATTTTTTGATAATTTTAATTTCAAAACCATATTCATTGGCTAAAGCCATTAAATCTTTAAAATAATAATTACTTCTTCCATATTCATTTGATTGTTGCCAATCTTTAGATTTGTTTATGCGTTTAGCAAATTCTTCTTGAGTTAGATTAGTGGCCTCTCTCATAAAACGTAATATTTCGTTTGGTTTATAATTGTTTGCTTTAAATTCCATATTTTACACCTACATTTACATTATAAAGTATTGATTAAATATTTTATCGTATAACGTATTGACAATACGTATTACTTGTTGATATATTATTAATATAAACGTATTCACAATACGATAGATATAATATTATAATTAAAAAAATTATAAAAATGTTTTCGGATAATTTTGTTTCGGTATTAGCAACATAAAGGAGGTAGTATGATAAAGGGAAGACTAGATAATAAAACAATCAAAAGAATATTATTAGGATTATTTGTAATAACTATAATAACTTTTGCATTTCTAATGATAAAAGACACTCATGCTTATTATGATTATGAAAGTGCTTGGACACCAATTTTTAATAGTAAAGTAGGAAACTTTGCTGGAAAAGGCGATACTTCTAATTTAGATAAACCAACCGATATAAATGTTATGTATTATATTCAAAGCGGAATAGATTTAAAGAAATATGATATTTATGATACTCCACCAGCAAATATTCAAACTAATTATGTTTTAGATGAAAAGAAAAGTAATTGTATACCAACCGATGCAACCTATACAAAAGCTTCAGGAAGAGATTTTTCCATAGCAAATGATGGAACAGTAACAATAAATGTCAGTGAAGGATTACCCAAACAAGTAGTATGTCGAATATATTATAGTTTTAAATTAGTAGATTATAAAGAAAAAGATGGAGATGTAAAAGTAATAATGTACATAGAGACAGAGGAAGGCGATGTAGTAACCATAAGAGATAATAAAAAGTACATTGTTGGAGATACAGTACCAGCAGGTTATAAAATGACATATTATGAATGTAACAACCCAAATAATATAACCACTCAACTTAGTTATAGTGAAACAACTGGAATAACATTTGTAACAACCGGTAAAAACATATGCCATGCATATTTTGATAAATAATAGAAAAGGAATTAAAAAATGAAAAGAAAAATAATGTTAATGGGAATAGTATTTATACTTATTATAGAAAGTGTATTTGTCTATAATATATTTAAACCAAATAAATCTCAAATATTAGAAGATATCAAAACCGTAGATATATTTGATAATAAAGATAAGACACTATCTATAATGGTCCAAGACCCAACAACATTTGAATATAAATCAGATACAAGTAGAACAACATGGCCACAAAAGACTGAGTATATGTATGCTGGGACAAAATGTACTGATGCGAGTGGGAAAGATGTAGGAGATACAACACCATATATAAGTTTTAAAGAAACAAGTCCAAATCCTACAGTAACAATAACAACTAAGAAGACCATATATTGTACCTTATACTTTGCAAAGGGAAGACCAGCCTTAGAAGTGTTAAAGGCCAAAGGTGGAGATTACTATGCTGGTGGAGGACAACACACAACTATAGTAGATGGAATGTATCGATTTAAAGGAACAGCAAGTCAAGTAACAAATAATTATATATGTCTAGGAGCATCAGAAAATCCAGATGTATGCAAAACTGATCCAGAAAACATGTATCGAATAATAGGAGTAACAACAGATGGAAAACTAAAAGTAATCAAAGCCAAAAAATATGGAGCCAATCAACAATGGTTCAGTAGTTATTCTGATAGTAGGACATGGAAAGATACTGTAGCATATACATACTTAAATGGAACATTTTATAATTCACTTAATGCAAGAATAAAAGGATTAATAGAAAACCACACATGGAACATGGACTTAGTGGGATCACTCTCATGGACACCAACAACAACAGGAAATCAAGATGGAACAATACAAGCACATATAGGGTTAATGTCTGGAGCAGATTATGTAAATGCATATCAAAATAGTTCAACTGACAATTGGTTATTCATAACACATGGATGGAGCGGAAATACAGCAGAGAATGAATGGACAATGAGTAGGTATGGCTACTACAACGGCGGTTACGGTGCGTGGGGTGTGAATGCAGACGGCGCCTTGAGCCTTTGGTATGTGAACAATACGCGTGCGGTTCGCCCAGTCTTCTATCTGTTATCCACAGTAGGATTAATAGGAGAAGGTACAACTCTTATTCCCTACACAGTAACAAGCATTAAATAAAG
Organism: uncultured Bacilli bacterium; assembly: GCA_947628485.1. GTDB lineage: Bacteria > Bacillota_I > Bacilli_A > RF39 > UBA660 > SIG200. The sequence goes on from CANRAA010000089.1 coordinate 2,360, forward strand.
GGCATAGCAATATGCCTTTTTACGTGAATTTACACAATTAAAAAAAGAAGCTTTTATTTAAACTTTTTATTCTTTTTTACATGTTTTTCAATATTAACTCACCCGTTTAAATAGCTTCTTCTAGTTTAATTATAGTCTAAAATGGTTATTATTTTACATTTTTTTGAAAAACGTTGACATTTTTTGACTATACTGGGGTAGATTATGATAAACGACGTTTTATTATGTATGCTTATGAGAAAGGTTCATATAAAGAAGAAAATTGCTCTTGGAATTTTGATGTACTTGAAAAAAGATTAAATGAAAAACTATCTAATCTTGCTATTGTCTATGCTTATCCATATACAAAAGAAAAAGAAAGATACTTTAAGCATATTTGAATTGAATTTTACAAATTAAAAAGTTTTGTAAAATTTTTGGAACTTTTCGAAGAGTAACAATTATTCATTTATATGTATATAAAAGATGGTTTGACGAACATTGGCACCCCTTGCTTAAGCACGTGTAATGGGGACTTTTGGTTGAAATTTGAATGCATACATCAATTATTTGAAAGGGTAAAATAAAAAAAACCATTGCTGGTTTTAATATTCAAATGGTCGAGAAGACAGGATTCGAACCTGCGACCTCATGGTCCCAAACCACGCGCACTACCAAGCTGTGCTACTTCTCG
>CANRAA010000090.1 GCA_947628485.1 uncultured Bacilli bacterium
TATCAGTTTATATTATTTCTCTTGAAGTTACCATTCTCTTTTTTTTCTTTGTCTATTTTATGGGGTACACTTCAGAAACCTATTCCTTTTTATTTTAAATACTTTTCCATTTGCTCTAAATTAAGTTGTAACCTAATATTATTTTTATCAAGTTCTAAAGCTTTTTTAACCCATTTAACACTCTCTTCATAATAACCTAAATTAAAAGCACAAATACTTATTACATCATAAATAAAACTATTCCAAGCAAATTCTTCATTAATATAAGATTTGCTTTTATTTTTTATTTCTAAAGCTTTTCTTAAATAATCATAAGCCATTAAATAATCTTTATCTTCATAATAAATATAAGCTAGTTCTACATAACCTTCTCTTAAATAAGGAGTCTCATTAATGGCGTCTTGATACCATTTAATGGCTTCTTCTTTTTCTCCCTTTGCTTTATAACATCTTCCGATAAAACGCATGGAAGCCGCCCTTTCATCTTTCCAAGTGGCTTTCTTTAAAGTTAAATGTTTCTTTAAAGTGGTAATCGCTTCATCCCATTTTTTATAATACATATATTCTCTGCCTAAATAATGCATATTCCGGTCATCTTCGGGGTCTTCTCTAACACTTAATTCTAAAAGCGGTAAATAAGAAGAACGGGATTTAGTCTTGTCAGGATAATGATTTACTTCAATCGTGTCACACAATACTTCTTTTTCTTCCCTTAAGGGCGTTAATACTTCATGAACAGGATGGGTCCATTTATAATAACCATTCTTATGAATTTTATTAATTAAAAAACTAGTTCCGGGGTTGCCATATTCGTCAAAAGACCAATTATAATTATATCTTACTCTAGTAACATCGTCATTCCAAACTTTTAATAATTCTTCCTTCCATCCTTTACTGAACACTTCGTCCAAATCGACACAAACACATATATCATATTCTGGAGGCACTAAGGCAAGTGAGGCATTCCTTGCCTCATCAAAACGCCAAGGATTAAAAATTTGGGTGTGGACTTCAACTCCTAAGTTTTCGAGTAAACTTACGGTATTATCCGTAGAACCTGTATCTAAAACCACTATTTTATCGGCCTCTTGCATGGAACTAACCCACCGACTAACAAACTTTTCTTCATTTTTCGTAATGGCGTAAACACATACTTTATAATCTTTCAAAATATCACCTAGAATATTTTATGTAAATTAATTTTTATTGGGTAATATTAATACCCCAAAATATGAAATTTATGTTATAATTTTTTATTAAGAAAGAAGGTTTTTTATGATTTATTTAGATTATAGCGCGACAACTCCCGTTAATAGAGAGGTCCTAGAGTCTTTTAACAAAGCCTCACTTATGACTGGAAATGCTAATTCCTTACATAAACTAGGAATAAATGCTCAAAACTTAATCGAAGCTTCCACTAAACAAATAACTAACCTTTTAAATTTACAAAATAAAGAAATAATTTATACCAGTGGTTCTACTGAGGCCAATAATTTAGCCCTTATAGGAGTGGCTTTAAAATATCAAACAAGAGGTAAACATATCATAACTACCCAATATGAACACTCTTCAGTAAATGCCACTTTAGATTATTTAAAAACTTTAGGTTTTGAAATAAGTTATATAAATACTTTAGATAATGGACTTCTTGATTTAGAACATTTTAAAAGTTTACTTAGAGATGATACTATCCTTGTCACGGTTAATCATATTAATAGTGAACTGGGCCTTAAAATGCCTATTGAAGAGATAATTAATATATTAGAAGATTATCCTAAATGCCTCTTTCATGTTGATATGACCCAAAGTATTGGAAAAATAAAAGTTGATTTAAATAATATTGATTTAGTATCTATGTCGGCTCATAAAATATATGGTCTTAAAGGTATTGGTGCTTTAATTAAAAATAAAAATTTAGAATTAGAAAGCCTAATTCATGGAGGAAAATCTACAACTAACTATAGGAGTGGTACACCCTGTCACCCTTTAATTGCCTCTTTAGCCAAAGCCTTAAGATTATCTTTAGAAAATTTAGATAATAATTATAATTATGTTTTAGATTTAAATAATTACTTAAAAGATAATTTAAAAGAATTAAAAGATGTTTATATCAATAGTAATGAATATTGTATCCCCCATATTTTAAATGTTAGTATTAAGGGCGTAAAAGCCGAAACTTTTATGCATGCTTTAGAAGAATATGATGTTTACGTTTCGACTAAAACAGCTTGTAGTGATAATGATAGTTATAGTGAAAGTGTTTATAACTTTACTAAAGATATGGAAAGGGCTAAATCAAGTATTAGAATTAGTTTATCTTATATAACTACTAAAGAAGAAATTGATAAATTTATAGAAATCTTTAAAAAATGCTATAACAAATTAAAAAAGATGCAATTATAGGTTTTTATACTTTGCAAAATCTCCATATTTTCATATTTTATATTGGGGAGGCAAAAATGAATAACATCCAAAAAGCAAGATGTATAATTGATAATTTTAATAAAAATTATGTACCTACTGGCTGTTGCTGTGCTGGTAATACTGGTGGCACTCCCATTAATGCTACTTTTACCATTGGTACAGTAACAACTGGTGCTCCCGGTAGTCAGGCTAGTGCTAGTATAACTGGTACTTCGCCAAACTTTATCTTAAACTTAGTAATTCCTCAAGGTGCCACAGGCCCAACGGGCCCAACTGGGGCAACAGGACCTCAAGGTGTCCAAGGATTACAAGGTGTTCAAGGTATACCTGGAGTTACAGGTCCTACCGGAGCTACGGGTGCTACAGGAGCTACTGGCGCAACCGGTCCTCAAGGAGATGTAGGTATCCAAGGCTTAGTTGGAGAAACCGGTCCTACAGGTCCAACGGGTCCTCAAGGA
>CANRAA010000091.1 GCA_947628485.1 uncultured Bacilli bacterium
CCTCGCGCATCATCGCAGTCATACGATTAACATTATAACACAATAATTATATGAAATGCAACCATAAATTTGACAAAAAATTAAACATAAATTTTACATAATAAAAAAGATACTTCAAATGAAATATCTAAATTACATCTAAAATAAATGGATCATCTATAATACCAATACCATTTTTAATTTTATTATCAGTTGTTAAATAAAACGTTGGCCTTACGATCGGTCTAGTTCCAAAGCCATTAGAAACAACCTGACCATTTAAATGTATACTCCATGCTGTACCATTTCCTTCATTTTGATAACCAACACGGGAAATTGTCCACTCATAACTAACACTTGCGGTATTATTGTTATTATCAACAAAAATCCAATTATTTGTATCGTAGTTTAATCGCCAATTTCTTTCATTATCATAAGCTAAATAATAATCGTGTAAATACATCAATCCTATTTTGGCATCAATGCTTTTCTCGGCACTCCATTGATGTTTTACATATTTTTGTTGTTGATAATCATATGTTCGAGTTGGTTTTACTCCTGTTTCTATATCATATATTATTAAACCATTATTAGTTGAACCATATATTATTTCTCCATCTAATGTAGTTTTTTCAAGCCCATTTGCTACATCACCATACAGCCAATTATGCTTCTCTATTTTTTTATACCAATCATTTTCTTCTTGCATATATTCATATCTTGGATTATTTATAAATACCGGATTACCATTTGATGTTTCTCCATTTAATCTTTTATATATATCTACATTTGGCCATTCACAAGTTTCACCTTCACATTCAGTTAAATCATATTTTGAATTCCATTGAAATCTTTTATCTTCTCCTTCTTCTATTCCTTTCATTTTGATTAAATATAATTGTCCTTCTTTGGTTATTCCGATTATTCGATACATATATTTATCTTTATTATTTATACATTCTTCTTTTTTATCAGTACCAAAACATATATAATTATTATCTACTATTTTATGCGTTTCATCTTCTTGTTCTTTATTTCCTACTCCTTGATATCTATACATTCCTCCTACTATATCTGTACTTAATACATTATTATTATCATTATCTCTTAATATTTCTATTGTTTCTTTATGATCAAAATATAATGTACAAGACAAAGTTTTATCTGTTTCTAATATTACCGTTTTTGTTTTATTATCAAAACCAACTGCATTATCTACTAAATTGCCTTTATTATCTACACATTTTGCCTCTTTAAATTTATATTTATCATCTGGCCATTCATCACTTTCATATTTTTGATAATTACTTCCATCTTTGGATAACATTATGGCAAAAGCTTTCTCTTTCTCTATTTTTTCTTTTAATTTTACTTCTGGCAAAGTATCATTATAATCTTTGTTGTGAAATAATAATTGAAAAGAAAACAATGCTAATAGAATAATAAACATAAACAAAATATATTTAATTTCTTTTTTCATATTCTCACCATTTTTACAAATACAAAACATCTATTGTATCATGTCAAAATTATACAAAACTTATTTTGTATAGTCAATACAAATGATGTGTTGTATGAAAAAATTTAATTGGGTGTTATTATGAATATAAATAGACTAAAAGAGATAAGAGAAGATAAAGATTTATTACAAAGAGATGTAGCTAGTGTACTACATATTAAACAACAACAATATTCAGAATATGAAATTGGTAAAAGATTGATTCCTATTAATTATTTAAGTGAACTTGCTGATTATTATCAAGTATCTATTGATTACTTGCTTAATAAAACTGATGAAAGAAAACCATATCCTAAAAGTAAAATATAAAAAAGTGTGATAATTCTAAATTACCACACTTTTATTATTAAATTACATAGTCATTAAGCTTTGCATTAAGGACATTAAAGTACTATTATTATATAAGTTTTGCATTATTGTATTATAATCATTATCATTCATTTTATCTAACTCAACATAATTACTTGTATTCTTAGAAGTAACTTTACTTATATTTTTTATAGTATAATCTACATTTAATGTTAATTTATTGTTATTATCATCACTTAAAGTTATTCCGACTTTACCACTTTCTTCTTGTCTTTCTAAATTAAGTTTAAAATATGTACCATATACTTCAAAATTTAAATTAGTTATTTGTGCATTATTTTCATTTTTTAATTCTATTGTAATATCTACTCCAGTATCTTTTAGCGATATTGTTGTATTATTTTCTTTTAATATAGCATTACCTATAATCATTTTATTATCATTATTATTAAGAACTATATCAAACGTATCTTCACTAGTTTTATCAAATTCTAAAGCACTATTATCTACTTTTAAAACAATCTTTTCTAGTTTTTTAGTAGTTTTATTAACATATATTTCACTTATAAATGTACCTTCAGTTTCTGTAACATTATTTTTAATACTTTCTAAAGTTTCTTTAACATCACTACCAACTATACTATTTAAAGCATTAATTAAATTTTGATCATTTAACATATTATTTAAAACATCTAATTCTAAATTATACATATCTTTACCAGTTAATGTTAAAACAAAAACTTTAGTATTAACATTATTAACTTTTACATCTTTAGTTGTAAAATAATCTTCTTTTAAAGATGATTTTAATATCCCGGCCATTTCTTTAACAATTGTTTTATAACCTTCAAAATCATAAGCATCCCATATATTATCTAATCCTGAATCTGCTGGCATTTTAATAGATTTATTATATAAACTATTTAAATTAAGAAAAGCATCCCCATTATTTAATACTAAATCTGCTTTAATTAAACTACCATTATTATATTTAATATCATAAGTCATATTACTTACTTTATTATTATAATCCATTTCCATATCCATATTGATATTCAT
>CANRAA010000092.1 GCA_947628485.1 uncultured Bacilli bacterium
TTTCTTTTAGCAAATGGTACAAAGGGTAAAAGATGTAGCCTACCTAATTCCGAGATTATGATTCATCAACCTTTAGGAGGTACTCAAGGACAAGCAACTGATATAAAGATTGCTGCAGAAAGAATATTAAAGATTAAAGCAAAATTAAATAAAATACTAGCAGATGTCACTGGTAATAAATTAAAAAAGATAGAAAAAGATACCGAAAGAGATAATTTTATGGATCCAGAAGATGCTTTAAAATATGGACTTATAGATGAAATAATAGCATAAAACAAATTTTATGCTATTTTAAAATTTTATTAAAAATGGATTATTTTCACTACCAAATCCAGTTATTTTAATATTATTTGTTAAATAGAAAACAGGACGAACTGTTGAGGTTGATATTAAAGCTTTATCATTTATGGTTGGGTTTCCATGAGTTGCCACAAACCATGCACTGTTTCCAAAATCATTATTAGGGCCATATGTTGATATCATCCATTCTTCTTGAGCAATTGTATTATTATTTCCTGTAAATAGCCAATTATAATCTTCAGTTGGTACGCTTGACGTTGAACTGTATCCATACCAGTATTTATTATTATCATAGGCAAGAAAATAATCGTGCAAATACATAAGACCAATTTTAGCTGGTACATAATTTGTCCATTGATATTTAATAACATCACTATTTCCATTTGCTAAAGTTGGTAATTGACCAGTTTCTATTTGATATACAATATTTCCATTATTAAGCATACCATAAACAGTAGTATCATCAATATTTCCATTTACATAAGGTATAATATACCCATACATCCAATTATATTGACTTATCAAATTATACCAATCACTTGAAGTGCTACCGCCATTAACATTATCACCAGATTTTAAATAATCATAACTTGGATTATCTATAAATATATCACTATTACCACCATCAGCTAATGTCCCACTTGCACTTACACTTCCATTACTTATTCCGTTTATTCTTTTATATAAGAGAGAAGTTGGCCATTCACATTTATCATCCCCACAATCTGTTTTAAAATAAATGTTATTCCAAACAAATTGGCTTGTATCTCCATCTTTAACATTTGTCATTTTGATTAACTTCATTTGGCCATTTTTATTAATTCCTATTATTCGATACATATATTTTTCTTTATCATTTAAACATTCTGCCTTATCTTTTGTCCCAAAACATATATAATTATTATCTACTAGTTTATGTGTATCATCTACTGCAGTATCAGTTCCTACTCCTTGATAACGATACATTCCACCAATTTCTTCATTACTTAATACTTTATTTGGATCATTTTCTCGTAATTTTCCTATTATTGATAATTCAAAATAAAGAGTACAGTATACAGTTTTATCAGTAGCTAATACTATTTTTCCGTCTTCAAATAACACATTTTCTTTTGTTTCACTCCCATTATTATCCATACATTTTGCTTCTTTAAATTTATAATTATCACCTGGCCATGTATTACCTTCATATTCTTTATATTTATCTTCCCCGTCATTTTCTTGAATCATTATAGCAAAAGAATTGTTTTTATCGCCATTTTCTTTTATTTTAACTTCTGGTAATTCTTTATATTGTGGATGCATCAAATATTGTACATGTACAAATATTGTTAATACAAATAATATTCCTATTATTCCCAAAATATAATTTTTATATCTAGATATTTTTTTCATCTATAATTACCTTCTCTATTTTATTATTATACCATATATATCGTATTTATGTATAATTATTTATTATCTATTATAAGATAATTATAATATACCCCCCCCGCGAGTCAAGAGAATTCAAAAATTTAATACAAAATAAAATCACACCATTTTTAAAATGTGATTTATTACTTCCACTTAATTATTGTATCGCCTTCAGCTGATAACATATATTTTTCTTTTGCATATCTTGCTAAATAACTACTATCTTGTAATTTAGTTATTTCAGCATTTAATTTAACTTCATTATCTAGAAGTGATGTATATTTTTGTGAAAGTTCAGCTTCTTGTTTTCTATTTTTAAGTATTTGTTGCCAATCTTTATAAACACTGCCAACTAAAAGAGTTAACAATATCATTATTGTTAGAGTAATTAATACTAGTCTTTTTTTCTCTTTTTTACTCTTTTTTATATGCATAATCTTTTCCTCATATAATCCTATTCTTATTTTAGATTAGCATATCTATAAACAGTTTTCAATGTCTAAAAATTCTTTTGACATTAATTTTACTAAAAGATTTTTTATATATTAAGTAACCTATAAAAAATCCAACAAAAACCATTAAAATAAAATAAATATGAAAATATCCTTTATTTAAATGATAAAAGATAATAATATAAATAATAGTCATATCTATTACATATATAAATGTTAAAATATGCTTTAAATATAATTTTAAATCTTTAATTAAATAAAAATTTAAAGATGTTAAAAAATAAAAGAAGATACCATATAAAAAAGATACTAAAAAAGAAATTAATTGCAAAGTACTACTCATTATTT
>CANRAA010000093.1 GCA_947628485.1 uncultured Bacilli bacterium
ACTTATGAACATAAAGGTTGGTTTGTAGGAAGTGGAGCCATAGAAAGTTCTAATAAAATAATAGTACAACAAAGATTAAAACAAGCAGGAATGAGATGGAGTATTGAGGGTGCAAATTATTTGATAGCATTAAGATGTTATCAAGAAAGTGGTCATTGGGGTGAAATAGAAAAAATAGTAGTCGATTATTTAAATCAATAACTACTATTTTACCTACAAAAATTTTTTACACCCAATTGTCAAATTTATGGTTGCATTTCATATAATTAGTGTGTTATAATGTTAATCGTATGACTGCAATGATGCGCGAGGTTGCTGATACACGAGGAAGAGTTGGTAAATATCTTTCTTTATGCATTAGGGAATTCGGGTGGAGCAAGTCTATACTAGATATAGGCGAAAGGAGGACATGGAAAATGTCAAATAGTAAAGTAAGGATTAATTTAAAAGCTTATGATCATCGTTTACTTGATATCGCAGCTTCTAAAATAGTCGAAACTGTAAAAAGAACTGGTGGCGAAGTTTCAGGTCCAGTACCACTTCCAACAGAAATTGAGAAGTTTACTGTACTTAGAGCGGTTCACAAATATAAGGACTCTCGTGAACAATTCGAAAGAAGAACTCATAAGAGACTTGTGGATATTAAAAATCCAAGTAAAGAAACAATTGATGCTTTAACTCATTTAGATTTACCAAGTGGTGTTGACATCGAAATTAAAACATATTAATAAAGGAAGGGAATTATAATGAAAGGAATCTTAGGACGCAAAGTTGGAATGACTCAAGTATTTACTAAAGATGGTAAACTTGTGCCAGTTACTGTTGTATCTTGTGAACCAAATGTCGTTATGCAAGTTAAGACAGTGGAAAAAGATGGTTATAATGCTATTCAACTAGGCGTATTTGAAAAGAAAGAAAATCGTGCAAATAAGGCTGAAATGGGCCGTGCTAAAAAAGCAAGCACAACTCCTAAGCGCTTCTTAAAAGAAATAAAAGATGTAGAAGCCACTTATAATGTAGGAGATAAAGTTGATGCTTCTATATTTAATATAGGAGAAGTAGTTGATGTAACAGGAACTACAAAAGGTAAAGGAACACAAGGTGTTATTAAAAGACATAACCAATCTCGTGGACCAATGGGACATGGTTCTCACTATCATAGAAAACCAGGTTCTTTAGGTACAATGTTACCAAAAAGAGTATTAAAGGGTAAAAAACTTCCAGGACATATGGGAGTAGAAACTGTAACAATTCAAAATCTAGAAATTATTGAAGTAAATACAGTTGATAATTATATTTTAGTTAGTGGCAATATTCCAGGAGCCAAAAATTCTTTAGTTTTAATTAAGACAGCAGTTAAAAATTCACGTAAGAGTGAACCAAAAGAAATATTATCCTATGAAGAGGCTGAAACTGTTGTTGATGAAGTAGTTGAAGAAAATACCGAAGTAAAAGAAGAAGTTGTTGAAGATACTACTGAAGAAGTAGAAACACCTAGTGAAGAAGTTAAAGAAGAGACAACTGAGGCTACTGAAGAAACTACTGATGCTGTTGAAGAAAAATCTGAAGAAGAAACTAAAGAAGAAAATCCAGAAGAGGCTAATAATTAGTCTAGAGGAGGGTTAAAATGACAAAGATAAGTGTTAAAAATATTAAAGGTGAAGATGTTAAAGAAATCACTTTAGATAGTAAAATTTGGAATATTGAAACTAATGATGACGCTTTAAAGAAAATGATTCGTTTACAACTAGATAGTATGCGTCAAGGAACAAGAAAGACTAAAAACAGAAGTGAAGTTTCTGGTGGCGGAAGAAAACCATGGAAACAAAAAGGTACAGGGCGTGCTCGTCAAGGTAGTATTCGTGCTACTCAATGGCGTGGTGGCGGAATTCCTCTTGGTGTTGATAATCGTGATTATTCATTTAAAATCAATCGTAAAGAAAGAGGACTTGCCTTAAAAACTGCTTTAACTTATAAAGCAAAAGAAAAGAAAGTATTAGTTTTAGATAATATTAAGTTAGATAGTTTAAAAACTAAAGAGTTAACAAAAATATTAGAAAGTTTAAAATTAACTGGTAAAGTATTATTTGTTACTAGTGATGAAAACGAAAACTTATATATGGCTGGAAGAAACTTAGGAAATATCTTAGTTTTAATGGCCGATGAGTTAAATTGTTATGATATTGTTAATGCAGATACTTTAGTTATCACAGAAGATGCATTAAACAAAGTCGAGGAGGGGATTAAATAATGAAACATTATAGCGATATTATTTATTCACCAGTTATTACTGAAAAGTCTATGGCGGAAAGAAGTAATAATGTATATGTCTTTAAAGTAGCTAAGAGTGCTAGTAAAGATGAAATTAAAAAAGCTGTAGAAGAAGCATTTAAAGTTAGTGTTAAAAGTGTAAATACTCTAAACACTAAAGCAAAGAAAAGAAGAGTTGGAAGATATTCTGGAATGACTAAGACTTATAAGAAAGCCATAGTTACTCTAAATAGTGGCTCTTCAATAGATTTATAGGAGGTAATTAGAAAATGGCTATAAAACATTATAAACCTACAACCAATGGTCGTAGAGGAATGACTACTCTTTTAAACGAAGAATTAACAATTAGCAACAATCCTACTAAATCTTTAATTAAGAAGGTTCGTAAAACTGGCGGAAGAAATAACCAAGGTAAAATGACCGTTCGCCACATTGGGGGAGGTCATACCAAAAAATATCGGGTTATTGATTACAAAAGAAATAAAGTTGGTATTACAGGAAGAGTTGCCACAATTGAATATGATCCAAATAGAAATGCAAACATCGCTTTAATTAATTATCGTGATGGGGAAAAGAAATATATCATTGCCCCAAATGGTTTAAAAGTTAATATGATTATTGAAAATGGTGAGGGTGCTGATATTAAAGTTGGTAATGCCCTACCACTTCAAAATATTCCAGTAGGTACAATGGTTCATTGTATTGAACTTAAACCAGGTAAAGGTGCGGAATTATGTCGGGCTGCTGGTACTAGTGCGCAAATCCTTGGCCGTGATGGTAAATATGTAATTGTTCGTTTACAATCAGGTGAAACAAGAAAGATTTTAGGTACTTGTATTGCTACAGTTGGTGTTGTTGGTAATGAAGATGCTAACCTAGTAAACTTAGGAAAAGCCGGACGTAAAAGACATATGGGTGTAAGACCTACCAATAGAGGTAGTGTAATGAACCCTAACGATCACCCACATGGTGGTGGTGAAGGTAGAGCACCAGTTGGTCGTAAGAGTCCTATGACTCCTTGGGGTAAACCAGCCCTTGGTCATAAAACTCGTAAATCTAAAAAGGCTTCTGAAAAACTTATTATTAGTAGGAAGAGTAAATAGGAGGATAATATGGCAAGAAGTTTAAAAAAAGGACCTTATGTTGAAGAATCACTTTTAAAAAAGGTTCAAAATTTAAATAAAGAAAATAAAAAGACAGTTATTAAAACTTGGTCAAGAAGAAGTACTATCTTCCCTGACTTTGTCGGACACACTATCGCTGTTCATAATGGCAAAGAATTTATTCCAGTTTATATAACTGAAGAGATGGTAGGTCATAAACTTGGCGAATTTAGTCAAACTCGTAAGTTTACTGGTCATGCTGGTGGAGGTAATAAATAATGGAAGCATACGCAATACATAAAGGAGCAATTATTAAACCTCGTCTTGCAAGAATGACTATGGACCTTATTAGAGGTAAAGATGTGGCTACTGCTCGAAAAATTTTAGAAACTACAAATACAAAAGCTAGTAGATTAATCTTAAAAGTATTAAATTCTGCTACGGCTAATGCTGTTAACAATAATGGGGCTAAAGAAGAAGATTTAGTTATTAAAGAATGTTTTGTTAATCCAGGACGTACTTTAAAAAGAATCCAATTTGCTAGCCGGGGAAATGTTGATAGACATGATAAAAGAACAAGTCATATTAAAGTTATTGTAACAGATAATGTTAAGGAAGGAAGTGAAGCATAATGGGACAAAAAGTTAATCCAGTTGGATACCGTTTAGGGGTTAATAAAGATTGGGATTCTCGTTGGTATTCTAAAGAACATTATGCTGAATACTTAAATAAAGATATTAAAATAAGAGAATATATCTTAAAAACTTTAAAAGATGCCTCTATTTCTTCTGTAATTATTGAAAGAAAGAAAAATAGAGTTGATGTCACAATAAGAACTGCTAAACCAGGTGTTATTATTGGTCGTGGTGGTGAAGACATTGAAAAACTTCGTAAGAAAGTAGCAAGTCTTGTTAATGAAGAAGTATATATTAATATTGTTGAAGAAAAGAATGCTTTCTTAAATGCGAAATTAGTTGCTGATAACATCGCGATGCAAATTGAAAATAGAGCACCTTTTAGAGCAGCGCAAAAAAGAGCAATTAGAGACACAATGAAGGCTGGAGCTAAAGGAATTAAAACTTTAGTATCTGGAAGATTAAATGGTGTTGAAATGGCTCGTAGTGAAGGTTATACTGAAGGAACTGTTCCTCTACATACCATTAGAGCGGACATTGATTATGCGCAAAGTGAAGCTAACACTACCTATGGTAAAATAGGGGTTAAAGTATGGATTTACAAAGATGAAATTTTACCAGCTAAGAAGAAAGTTGTAAAGGAGGCGACTTCAGATGTTGATGCCAAAAAGGACTAAATATAGAAAGTCGCATAGATTAACATATGATGGTCATGCCAAAGGTAATACTACCCTAACTAAAGGGGAATATGGCTTAATGGCTTTAGAAGGAGCATGGGTTTCTGCTCGTCAAATTGAAGCTGCTCGTATTGCCATGACTCGTTATATGAAACGTGGTGGAAAAGTTTATATTAATATTTTCCCACACTTACCTATTACGAAAAAACCTTTAGAAACTCGTCAAGGAAAAGGTAAAGGTAACGTAGAACAATATGTTGCTGTCGTAAAGGTTGGAAAAATTATGTTTGAAATAAGTGATGTTGAAGAAGCTGTAGCTCGTGAAGCTTTAAGACTTGCTTCTCACAAACTTCCAATCAAATGTAAATTTGTTAAAAAGGATGGTGAATAATAGTGGATATTAAAGATATTAGAAAGTTATCTAATGAAGATTTAGTAAAGAAAATTAGAGAAACTAAAGAAGAATTATTCACAAAAAGAATGCAACAAGCAAATGGTACTTTAGAAAAACCAAGTACCCTTAGAACTTTAAGACATGATGTTGCAAGAATGAAAACTGTTCTTAGAGAAAGAGAATTAGAGGAGGCGGATAAATAATGGCTAAAAAAGTTGAAGATGCTAAAAGAGTTCAAGAATTAGTAGGTAAAGTTGTAAGTAGTAAAAACGATAAAACTATTACTGTTTTAGTCGAAACTTATAAACGTCATCCTTTATATAATAAACGTGTTAAATATTCGAAGAAATATGCAACACATGATGAAAAGAATATAGCAAATGTAGGAGATACAGTAAGAATTAGAATGACTAAACCTATTTCAAAAACGAAAAAGTATGAATTAGTAGAAGTTATTACTAAGGCTGTAGTTCTTTAGGAGGTATTGTTATGGTTATGGAGGAAACAAGATTAAAAGTTGCTGATAACACTGGTGCTCGTGAACTTTTAGTTATTAAAGTTATGGGTGGTAGTAAAGTTAAAAGCGGAAATATTGGTGATGTTGTTGTAGGAACAGTTAAAAAAGCCATTCCCAATAGCAATATGCCTAAAGGAAAAGTTGTTAAAGCCGTTATTGTTAGAACAGTTGAAGGTGTCCGTCGTTCAGATGGCTCTTATATAAAATTTGATGATAATGCTTGTGTACTTATTAAGGATGATAAAAGTCCAATCGGTACCAGAGTATTAGGACCAGTTGCTAGAGAATTAAGAGAAAAAGATTATATGAAGATTGTTTCTTTAGCTCCTGAGGTTTTATAGGAGGATTTTATGAGTATAAAAGTAAATGACACTGTTAAAGTTTTAACTGGAGAAGATAAAGGTAAAACAGGAAAAGTATTAAAAACATTAAGAAAAGAACAAAAAGTAGTAGTGGAAGGTGTTAATATTGCGAAAAGACATACTAAACCTAGAACACAAAATGATCAAGGTGGTATCTTCGATATTGAAATGCCTATCCATATCTCAAATGTTAAATTAGTAGATAGTAAGGCTTCTAAAGATGTAAAGAAAGCAGAACCTAAGAAAGAGGCTAAAAAAGCTGATAGTAAAAAGGAATCTCCAAAAAAAGAAGCCAAGAAAACTACAAAGAAAGCTAGTAAGTAGGTGAATTTATGAGTAATTTTAAAGAACTATATGAAACTAAAATTAAAAAAGATTTACAAAATGAATTTAAATACAAAAGTGTAATGCAAGTACCAAAACTAGAAAAAATTGTTATTAATATGGGTGTTGGTGAAGGAAGTCATGATGTTAAATTCATTGAGGCTGCCGTAAAAGACTTAGAATTAATCGCAGGTCAAAAAGCAGTAGTTACGAAAGCTCGTAAATCAATTGCTGGTTTTAAATTAAGAGAAGGAAATCCTGTTGGTGTTAAAGTAACATTAAGAGGGGAAAATATGTATAATTTCATGGAAAAATTAATTAAAGTTAGTCTTCCAAGAGTTAGAGATTTTAGAGGAATATCTGCTCATGCCTTTGATGGAAATGGAAACTATACTTTAGGAGTTAAAGAACAATTAATTTTCCCAGAAATTGAATACGATAATGTATATAAAATTAGAGGAATGGATATTATCTTTGTTACTACGGCAAAGAGTAATGAAGAAGCATATGCATTACTAAAGGCATTTGGAATGCCATTTAAAGGTTAGGTGTTATTATGGCTAAGAAAAGTATGATTATTAAAAATAATAGAAAACAAAAATTTAGTTCTCGGGAATACACAAGATGTGAACGTTGTGGACGTCCTCATGCAGTTATGTCTAAGTTCCATTTATGTCGTATTTGCTTTAGAGAACTAGCCAATAAAGGCCAAATACCTGGCGTCAAGAAATCAAGTTGGTAAGAAGGAGGAAATTGAATGTTTGTACAAGATAAAATAGCGGATATGTTAACTAGAATTCGGAATGCTAATATTATGAGATACAAAGAAGTTGAAGTTGTAGGAACAAAGATGACTTTAGGTATCGCCGAAATATTAAAAAGAGAAGGTTACATTGAAGATTTTAAATATGAAAAGAGTACTAAAGGTGATAAACTCTTATTAACTCTTAAATATGGAAATAAGAAAGAAAGAGTTATTACTGGTTTAAAAAGAATTAGTAAATCAGGATTACGTGTTTATGCCGGAGCAGATGAAATTCCTCATGTTCTTAATGGCTTAGGTATTGCAATTATCTCTACTTCTAAAGGTTTAATGACTGATAAAGAAGCTAGAGCCCAAAAGTTAGGAGGCGAAGTCCTTGCCTATATTTGGTAAGTAATTATGAGTAGAATAGGTGAAAGAAAATTAAATATTCCAGAAGGTGTTACCGTAACTGTTGATGGTAGTAAAGTAACAGTTAAAGGACCTAAAGGAGAACTTGAACTTAATGTTCATGAACAAGTATTAGTAAAAGTAGAAGAAGGTAAAGTTCTTACTACTCAAAAGAATCCTTCTAAAGAAGCAAACGTCTTACAAGGAACTACGAACTCTTTAATTAACAATATGTTAATTGGAGTATCCAAAGGTTTTGAAAAAGGACTAGAAGCTGTGGGTGTTGGATATCGTTTCAATGTTCAAGGTAATAAAATAGTAGTTAATGCTGGTTACTCTCATCCAGTTGAAGTAGTAATGCCAAGTGGTATTAGTGCGGAACTAGTAAGTAGTACGGAATTAACTCTAAAAGGAATCGACAAACAAAAGGTAGCCGAATTTGCTGCCAACGTTCGGAAAATAAGAGAACCAGAACCATATAAAGGTAAAGGTATTCGTTATAAAGATGAAATTGTTCGTCGTAAAGAAGGAAAGAAAGCGGCTTAAGGGAGGTAAAGTATGATAAAAAAAGAATCTAGAAATGCCGGAAGAGAAATAAGACATAAAAGAATTAGAAAAACTTTAAGTGGTACTAAAGAAATGCCAAGATTAAATGTCTTTCGTTCCAATTCCGAAATTTATGTTCAAGTAATTGATGATGTTACTGGTACAACTTTAGTTTCATCTTCAAGTCGTGAATTAAAACTTAAAAATGGTGGTAATGTCGAAGCTGCCAAAGCAGTTGGAAAAGATATTGCGGAAAAATGCAAAAAAGCAAAAATTAATAAAGTAGTATTTGATCGTGGTGGATATTTATATCATGGTCGTGTAAGCGCTCTAGCCGATGCTGCTAGAGAAGCAGGATTAGAGATATAGGAGGCTTTTATGGATAAGAAAAATGTAACAAGAAAAAATAATGATGCCAAGAAGAACTTATTAGAAGAAAAAGTTATCTCAATATCTAAAGTAACAAAAGTTACTAAAGGTGGTAGACATTTTCGTTTTAAAGCTGATGTAGCTGTAGGAAATAGAAAAGGTCTTGTAGGTATTGGAACTGGTAAAGCTAATGAAGTATCAGAAGCAATTAAAAAAGCCATTCAAGCTGCCAACAAAAATGTCGTTAAAATATCTTTAATTGATAACCGGACTATTCCTCATGAAGAAACTGGAAAAGTTGGTCGTAGTGTTGTATTAATTAAACCTGCTAAAGAAGGTCGAGGAATAATTGCTGGTGGTGCGGCAAGAGCCGTATTAGAACTTGCTGGGGTAAAAGATATTGTGGCTAAAAGCTTAGGAGCTAATACCCAAATCAATGTTGCCAAAGCAACTTTAAAAGGCTTACAAGCCCAAAGAAGTCCTGAACATATTGCTGAACTACGTGGCAAGAAGGTGGAGGAATTATAATGAAACTAGAAAATTTACCAAAATCTAAAGAAACAAAAGGAATAAAAAGAGTAGGTAGAGGACCAGGAAGCGGAATGGGTAAAACCTCAACTCGTGGTGAAAAAGGTCAAAAAGCGAGAAGTGGTGCTAGTATTCCAGCATGGTTCCAAGGTGGTCAATCTCCATTATATAGAAGAATACCTAAAAGAGGATTTAATAATAAAAGATTTGCGCATAATTATGCGACAATCGATTTAGGTGATTTAAATAAATTCTTCAAAGATGGTGATACAGTAACCCCAGAAATCTTAAAGGAAAGAGGAATAATTAAAAAACAACTTGAAGGAATTAAAGTTCTTGCAAGTGGAGCTTTAACTAAGAAGTTAACTATTAAAGCTCATAGATTTACAAGTAAGGCTGTAACTAAAATAGAAGAAGCCGGTGGCAAAGCTGAGGTGATTTAGATGTTTTCATCTTTCAAGGGACTATTTAGTAAATCAAATAAAGATGTTCGAAAGAGAATTTATGTTACCCTTCTATGTCTTGGAATATTTTGTTTAGGTACAACAATTACAATTCCTTGGGCATCAAGAATATATTCTGATTTAGGTTTCTTAGAAATCTTTAACTTAATGAGTGGTGGTGGACTTCAAAACTTTTCCATCTTTGCTTTAGGAGTTTCTCCTTACATCACAGCATCCATCATAACTCAATTATTACAAATGGACATCATTCCTTATTTTAGTGAATTAAAAGAAGAAGGTTATACCGGAAGACAAAAAATGAATAAAATAACGCGTTATTTATCAATCATTTTTGCCTTTATTCAAGCCTATGCTTTATGTATTTTCTACATGAGTAGTATGGGTACAGTAAATATGATTAAGACAGCTTTAGTTATGACAGCAGGTACCGCATTCTGCTTATGGTTAGGAGACCAAATCTCTAAAAAAGGAGTAGGTAATGGTTCATCAATGATCATTATGGCCGGGATTATCTTAAGTATGCCAAGAATATTTACGGGAGCTTATAATGCCTTTATTCATGGCACATATTCCCTAGGACTTGGAATAATCTTATTTATTATCTTTATTCTAGTTTACTTGTTAGTATTAGTAGGTATTGTTTATACGCAACTTGCGGAAAGAAGAATACCTATTCAATATTCTAATAGAACTACTAGTGCTTATGGAGCTGAACAAAGTTATTTACCAATTAAGTTAAATGCGGCAGGAGTTATTCCGGTAATATTTGCTCAAATACTTTTAACTATACCATCAACTATTGCGGCTTTATTTAAAAATCAAGCAGTAATTAATTTTATTAATAAATATATTGTTTATACATCAAATACCGGAATTATTCTTTATATAATCTTAATTATGTTCTTTGGTTATTTCTATACTTATATGATTATGAATCCAGAAGAAATGAGCAAGAACTTAAATGAAAGAGGAGGATATATTCCAGGAATAAGACCTGGTGAAGATACATCTAAATATATATCTTCATCTATCGGTAAACTTACAATTGTAGGAAGTTTCTTCTTAACAATAATAGCTATCTTACCAGTCTTAATTAGTAGATTTACTAATTTACCTAGTACCGTAACTATTGGAGGAACTGGACTATTAATTGTGGTTGGTGTTGCCATTGAAACATATAAACAAATGGAAAGTAGTTTAATGGCTCGTAGTTATAAAGAAAAAAGAAGAAGGTTAAGATAAAATGAAAAGTGTGATTTTTATTGCACCCCCGGCTGCTGGTAAGGGGACTCAAAGTAAAAGGTTACAAGATTTAGGTTATAATCATATTGCGACGGGAGACATGCTAAGGGAAGAAATTAAAAGTGGCAGTCTCTTAGGCAAAGAAATTGATAAACTTATTTCTAGTGGTTCTTTAGTTAGTGATGAGATTGTCTTTAATTTAATAAAGAATAAAATAAATAGTGATAAACCATTTATTTTAGATGGATTTCCAAGAACTATGGAACAAGCCCTTTTATTAGATGAATTATTTCAAGAATTAAATATTAATAACTATGAAGTAATTTATTTAGATATATCTTTAGAAGAAGCAATGAAAAGAGCACTTGGAAGACTTACTTGTTCTTGTGGGGAAACTTATAACATATATATAGATGGTTTTAAACCTAAAAATGAAAATATATGTGATAAATGTGGTAAAGTCTTAGTAAAAAGAAGTGACGATAATGAAGAGTCCTTTAAAGTAAGATTTGAAACATTTTTAAGAAGTACCAAACCAATAAAAGAATATTATGAAAAGAAAAATAAATTACATTGTATTGATACAACATTAGATTATGATATAATTACAGATAGAATTAAGGAAATTTTAAAATGATAAGTTTAAAAAGTGAAAGAGAAATTGAATTAATGAAACATGCTGGGCATATCAATTATTTGACGCACCAAGAAGTAGCCAAAAATATTAAGCCAGGTATTAGTACCAAAGCTCTAAATGATATTGCGCACAAGTTTATCTTGGCAAATGATTGTGAACCTTCATTTTTAGGATTTGAAGGTTACCCAGCAAGTATCTGTATATCCGTCAATGATGAGGTAGTCCACGGGATACCTTCTAAAAGAAAATTAAAGGAAGGTGATGTGGTATCCGTTGATATTGGCGTTTCGTATAAAGGGTATCATTCTGATTCCGCTAATACATATATTGTGGGAAATGCTTCAAAAGAGGTCAAAGATTTAGTCGAAAATACGAGAAAATCTTTATACGAAGGCTTGAGTGTTATTGCTGATGGTGTTAAAATAAGTGCCATTGGCAAAAAGATTGAAGATTTTGCAATTAAAAATGATTTAGGAGTTGTAAGAGAATTAGTAGGACATGGTGTGGGGACTAGTGTTCATGAAGATCCTGATGTTCCAAACTACTATACAACTGATAATACAAGACTAAGAGCTGGTATGGTCATTGCGGTAGAGCCAATGCTAAATCTAGGTGGGGAAGATATTTACTTAGAAGATGATGATTGGACAATTAGAACGGAAGATGGACTTCCTAGTGCCCATTTTGAACATACTGTATTAGTTACGAAAGATGGATATGTTATATTAACGGGAGAGTGATAAGAATTGGCAGAATCCAAGAGTGAATCTAAAAAGAATGATAAAATTGAAGTAGAAGGCAAGGTCATTGAAGTATTAAAAGGTTCTGATTACTTAGTCGAACTTGAAAATGGCCATACTGTAAAAGCCTACGTTTCTGGTAAAATGCGCATTAATATGATACGTATTCTACCAGGTGATACCGTTACAGTACAATTATCGCCTTATGATTTAACACGTGGGATAATAACATGGAATAGAAGATAGGAGGAGTTCTTATGAAAGTTAGACCATCAGTAAAGAAAATTTGTAAGAAATGTAAAATAATAAGAAGAAATGGAAAAGTTATGGTTATTTGTGATAACCCTAAACATAAACAAGTTCAAGGTTAGGAGGATTTAAATGGCAAGAATTAAAAATATAGATTTACCAAATGAAAAACATACATGTATTGGACTTACAGCAATTTATGGTATTGGAAGACCTTTAGCTAAAACTATTTGTTTAGATGCTAAAGTTGATCCAACAAAGAAGATTAAAGATTTAACTGATGATGAAATTACAGCACTACGTAAAGAAGTAGATAAATATGTTGTTGAAGGTGATTTACGTAGAGACGTTCAAATGAACATTAAAAATAAAATGGAAATTAATTGTTATCAAGGTATTAGACATAAGAAAGGCCTACCAGTAAGAGGACAAAGAACTAGTCGTAATGCTAGAACTCGTAAAGGTAAAGGTAAAGTTGTGGCTAATAAGAAAAAGGTTGGAAAGTAGAGGGTAATTTATGGCATATAATAGAAGAAAAAGAAAAGTTAAAAAGAATGTTCCTGAAGCCATTGCTCATATTCAAGCAACATATAATAACACTATTGTAACAATATCTGATAAAGAAGGTAATGCCATTAGTTGGTCAAGTGCTGGTAGAATTGGTTATCTAGGAAGTAAAAAGAAAACTCCATATGCTGCTGGTCTTACAGCAGAAGCTGCTGCGGCTGCGGCAATTGAACAAGGAGTTCAAAAAGTAGAAGTTCATGTTAAAGGACTTGCACCAGGAAGAGAAAATGCTATTCGTTCATTACAAAGTGCAGGATTAGAAGTTACAGCTATTATTGATGAAACTCCAGTTCCTCACAATGGATGTCGTCCACCAAAAAGACCAAGAAATTAGTTAAATAGAAAGGGAATATTGTATGATGATAAAATTTGAAAAACCAGAATACAAAATTACTGAATACATCGAAAGCAATCATTATGGAAAATTTGAAATTGATCCATTAGAAAGAGGATTTGGTACTACTCTTGGTAATGCTTTAAGAAGAGTACTATTATCAAGTCTACCAGGAAGTGCCGTAACAAGCATTAAGATTGATGGAGTTTTACATGAATTCCAAAAAATTGAAGGTGTTGTAGAAGATGTAACTTCTATTGTTCTCGCAATTAAGAATTTAGTTGTTAAAAATCATTCTGATGAGGTAAAAGTATTAAGACTTAGTGCTTCTAAAGAAGGTCCTGTAACCGCCTCAATGATTGAAAAAGATGCTGATGTTGAAGTTATTAATGGTGATCTTGTAATTTGTAATCTTGTCCATGGTGGTAAAATCAACATGGAAATGACTGTGGAAAATGGTCGGGGATATGTTGAAGCCAAAGAAAACAAGAAAAGATTAGAAGATGCGGGAGTAGGTACTATTGCTATTGACTCTGCTTATTCACCAATTGAACTAGTTAAATATGAAGTAGTGGATACTCGGGTTGGACAAAATGAAAATTATGATAAATTAATAATGGAAGTATCTACTAATGGAAGTATGAACCCAGAAGAAGCTTTAGCTTTAGCGGCCAAAATCTTAGTAGAACACTTTAATATTATTACGGATTTAAATGCTATTAGTGATTTCTCAGGCATGATGCAAGAGAAGAAAGTAGATACTATTACGAAAACTTTAGAAACACCAATTGAAGAAGTAGAATTTAGTGTTAGAGCATATAATTGCTTAAAAAGAGCTGGTATTCATACTGTTCAAGATTTAGTGGAAAAAAGAGAAGTTGAAGTAACAAAGATTAGAAATTTAGGAAAGAAGAGTCTAAAAGAAGTTCTTGATAAAGTAGCGGATTTAGGACTTACATTTAAGGAGTAGATTATTATGTACAGAAAATTAGGAAGAGAAACAAGAATAAGAAGAAGTATTTTAGCAGGACTTACTAAAGACGTTATTATGCATGAAAGTATTGTAACTACGGATGCCAGAGCTAAAGAAGTAAGAAAATTTGTTGATAAAATGATTACTTATGGTAAAAGAGGAACTTTAGTATCTCGTCGTAAAGCATTAGCTTTCTTACATAATGATAAAGAAGTTACTAATAAAATATTTAATGAACTAGCACCAAGATATAAAGATCGTAATGGTGGTTATACAAAAATAATTAAAATTAATGAACGCCGTGGCGATGATGCTTTACAAGTTAGATTAGAATTAGTTTAAAGATATAAATTAACTACTAGAAATAGTAGTTTTTTTATGGGTTTTTACAACAAATTAGTTTAAAATTAATGATTTTTAGAAAAACTTTCACGAAAAAAAAGGAAATTAGGGAAAAAAGTTTAATAATAATAGTGAGAGGAGAAAAATTAAATACAAAAATTATGCAAACAAAAGACGAATTAAAAAGTTATACTAACATAAAAGATGCCATCGAAGATTATGTTAAAGAAATTAAAAATAATTTTAAATCATATGTTGTAATTAGAACTCATAAAAAGAAAGATTATAGTAAAGAATTACAAACTACTATCTATAACAAAGCTAAAGAAGAATTTAAAAAGATAGGTAAAAACATCTTTATAAATAATGGTGAAGAAATATATGTATCTAATAGTGATATTAAAGAAAGTATTGCTAAAATTGTGAGAAGTGATTATCAAAAAAAATTACTAACAGAACATTTAGAATTGTTTTCTAAATTAGATAAGATAATTGAAAATGGTAAATTAGTAACTAGTGCTTGTGAAACAAAGAATAGATGGCAAAATCAAAAATGGGATTATTATATAACTCCAATAATGATAAATAGCCAAAAATATATTGTGGAATTTGATACTGCAGTTAAGTCTGAAGATAATAAAAAACATTTTCGCATTCAAAGAATATTTAAATTACAAGACATAAAAAAACAAACTGTTCCGACCGGTATGGTTGAGTAATCAACTATTAGACCGGTTTTAGGAACAATTTGTTTCTATAAACAATGATACCATAAATGATACGTATTGTCAATATAAAATTATCGCTGTTAACATTGCTAAATATACGAATTTTTGTGTTCTAAAAACATAAAAGGTGATAAAATCCACATTTCTTTAGTAATGTTAGATGCTAATGAAGAGGAGCTAAAAGAATTTGTTAAGATAGATAAGCTAATAATGGGATTGAATGAAGAAAATAAAAAAGTGGGTGCAAAAAAGTGTAAGTTTCTCTAAAAAGTGGGTGCAAAAAGGTGTAAATTTTTATAAAAAGTGGTTACAAAAAGGTGTAAGTTTTTATAAAAAGTCCTTCGGTTTTCGTGAAACTTATGACAAAAAGTGCTTTGATTTTCGTGAAATTATTTGTGTAATTAGATGAGAGAAATCTCATCTTTTTTGCATTTTTACAACAAATCTGTCCTTTTTTAAAAGAAATTTCGCGAAAAAAAGGAAATCTGGAAAAAAAGTTTAATAATAATAGTGAGAGGAGAAAAATTAAATACAAAAATTATGCTAACAAAAGAAGAACTAAAAAGTTATACTAACATAAAAGAAGCTATCGAAGATTATGTTAAAGAAATTAAAAATAATTTTAAACCATATGTTGTAATTAGAACTCATAAAAAGAAAGATTATAGTAAAGAATTACAAACTACTATCTATAACAAAGCTAAAGAAGAATTTAAAAAGATAGGTAAAAACATCTTTTTAAATAATGGTGAAGAAATATATGTATCTAATAGTGATATTAAAGAAAGCATTGCTAAAATTGTACGAAGTGATTATCAGAAGCAATTATTAACAGAACATTTAGCATTGTTTTCTAAGTTAGATAAGATAATTGAAAATGGCAAATTAGTAACTAGTGCTTGTGAAACAAAGAATAGATGGCAAAATCAAAAATGGGATTATTATATAACCCCAATAAAAATTAATGGACAAAAATATATTGTGGAATTTGATACTTTGTTAAGAGAGAGAAATGAAAAACATTTTCGAATACAAAGAATATTTAAATTACAAGACATAAAAAAACAAACTGTTCCGACCGGTAGGGTTGAATAGTCAACGCTTAGACCGGTTTTAGGAACAATTTGTTTCTATAAGCAATAATACCATAAATGATACGCATTGTCAACATGAAATTTGCTCTGTAAAAAAACAAGCTATTCCGACCTGTATGGTTGAGTAATCAACTATTAGACCGGTTTAGAAATAACCTGTTTCTAAACTGATTGCATTATAGAAGAAAGGCTATATCAATATAAAAAACGGAGCACTTCGACCGGCAGGGTTGTTTAACAACTCGATCTCCGGTTTTTGAAATGCTCCGTTTCTGTTAATAATAATACCATAAATAATACCAGTTGTTAATATAAAATTATCACTTTATTTGTATGTCATTAATTGTTTTATTATTTCTTTTATGAGGTATTCTTTCGTCAGTTAAATAAAGTATATAATCAATAGAAACATTATAAAACAAAGCAAGAGGAAGATTTAATCTTCCTCTTGAAAAAACTCTACCAAGTGCAAATGCACTTGCAACAATCTAAAGTAATCTAATTATACCATTTATAATATTTAAGTCAATACTTTATCGTGTTTTTTAATTTTTTCAACTTTAATGTTTTTAGTTTTTATATCTTCAAAGGCATAGTACTTTTTAATAATATCAAGTATTGCGTCATTGTCTTTTTTAGTAATTGTTGCTATTTTATTATTAATAAAAAATGATGTTAAATATTTCAAATATCATCTTTATATATGTTTTTTCTTTTATGAGGAATTCTTTCGTCAGTTAAATAAAGTATATAATCAATAGAAACATTATAAAACAAGGCTAATTTAATTAAATTTTTAGTATTAATATCACATTTACCTCGTTCATAATCAGAATAACTAGAATGTTGTAATCCTAAAATTTTACCGACTTCTTCTTGGGTTAAGTCTCTATCTTCTCTTATCTCTCTAAGTCTATTCATTATATCACTCTTCAACAATAGATTTTTTATAAGGTGTTGGATCATCTGTAAGCATTAGTATATAATCAATACTAACATTATAATATTTAGCCAAAATTATAAGTACATCAGTAGGTAAATCAATTGAGCCAGTTTCATATTTGGAGTAACCAGTTTGCCCGATATTTAAAAGTTTTGCCACATCTTTTTGTAATAAATTTTTAGTAACTCTTAATTCTTTTAATCTATTCATATTTAATCACTACCTAAAACTATCATGTCGGAAAATAGAATATTGACATATTCGGTAAAATAGAATATTATATTATTATAATATATGCCATTTTGGAATATATAAAAACAACTAATATAAAATAGTAGTTAGTAATTTGCAACATTTAAAGGAGAGTTAAATTATATGGAAGAGAATAATATTTTAAATAAGAATAATAAAAAGAAAATATTAGTAGGAAGTATCATAATAGTAATGGTATTACTTCTAGTGGTAGTAGGTTCAACTTATGCTTACTTTAGTTTACAAGTAAATGGAGAAGGAACAAGTACCAAAGTAACAATAACAACCGGAAGTAGTAAGCAAATAAAATTATCTGGAGGATTAGAAGACTTTCATATTAAGTTAGATGTCAAAGATATGGCTTATAATAGAATAGATAGTGAATATTATGCCACAAGTGATAGTATATTACCTTATGTAACAAATAAAGAAGATGGATTAACAGAGATAGGTAAAGTAGAAGTAATTGGAGACTTAGAAGAAAGACATGTGTGTACAGCTAGTGCTAAAGTGACATTAGGTGGAAGTATGGCTACATTAATAAAAAAAGGCGATTTAGAGTTATATTTAGAAAGTGAACAATATCTTAATAAAAGTGATTTAACAGAGATAAGTAATAATTACCCAGCCACATTAGAATTTGTGTTAGAAAATACCAAACCAATAGAAGATAAATCAATAAAAGCCTATTTAAAATTTACAAATAGAAATGATGATCAATCATATTTAGCAGGCCAAACCTTAAATGTAAGTATAATAATCGAAGATTTTAAATGTACAACGGATACAGTAGCCCCAGTAATAGATAAAATATATTTTAATGAAGATATAGAAGGACAACATTATACAAATAAGATAGGTAATATATTATATATGAGTTGGATAGATGAAGATGTAAAAGAATATTGTATAACCCAAGAAGAAGATACAACCAATTGTATATGGAAAGAAACCAATGGACAAAAAAATATAAGTGAACAAATTCAATTAGAAGATGTAGAAAAAGATCATTTATATAATGGTTATCTAAAAGATAATGCTGGAAACATCTCAATAAAAGGGACAGCAAGTATAATATATGATAAAACACTACCAACAATAAATAAATTCTATATAAAAGAAGAAGGAAGTTCAAAATATACAAATCAAATAAAAAATAAAGTATATTTCCAATATAATGATACCAACATTAAAGACATGTGTATAACAGAAGAAGAAACATCAACAAATTGTCAATGGACAACAATAAGTGAAAGTATGGATTATACATTTGCAAATAATAATGAAGGAACCAAAACAATCTATGGTTATGTAAGAGACAAAGCGAGTAATATATCAAATATAGAAAAGACAGATACTATAACATATGACATAACCCCACCAACAATAACAAGTGTAGAAGCCCCAAATCCACAAGAGACAAGTTTAACATTAAGTATAACAGCAAATGAAACAACAAGTGGCATATACCAATATTGTTATTCTCAAAAGAACTCAACAAATGAAGGAGATTACACATGTGGAGCAAGTGCAAGTATAACAATAAATAGTTTACAAGCTGGAACAAGTTATGATTTCTATATATATGCCAAAGATAATGCTGGAAATGGAAGTCCAACAAATAGACAAAAATATTCATTTACAACTAAAGCAAAACCACTTAAAAATGTATTAAGTGATGCAGATAAAAATAACACCTTACAAGACACAGCAGTAGATGGAATGTATCGATTTAAAGGAACAGCAAGTCAAGTAACAAATAATTATATATGTTTAGGACCAACAGCTGAAGACACATGTCAAGATGGTAATGATATGTATCGAATAATAGGAATAACAACAGACGGAAAACTAAAAGTAATCAAAGCAAAAAAATATGGAGACAATCGACAATGGAATAGTGGTGACTACTTGGATGTAAAATGGAATGCATCGACTTTATATACATATTTAAATAGTACATTTTATAATTCACTTAATGCAAGAATACAAGGATTAATAGAAAACCATACATGGAACATGGACTTAGTAGGATCAAGCCCATGGACACAAACAACAACAGGAAATCAAGATGGAACAATACAAGCACATATAGGGTTAATGTCTGGAGCAGATTATGTAAATGCATATCAAAATAGTTCAAAAGACAATTGGTTATTCATAACAAATGGATGGAGCGGAAATATAGGACCGGATGAATGGACAATGAGTAGGTATGGCTACTTCTACAACGACGAAAGTTACCTTGCGTGGTATGTGGCGAGAGGCGGCCACGTAGGCGTATCTCGTGTGACCGAAGCGAATGCGGTTCGGCCCGTCTTCTACCTTGTACCAAATATTACATTAGCTGGAACAGGAATAATAACTGATCCATTCAGAATACAATAATGATATATTTATAAAGTATAATAGTTTAATTATTATTATACTTTTTGTATGTTTGTATTTTAACTTGTAAATGGAATTTTCTTGTCAATAGTTTTTGAAAATGTCTTGAATTTTTTAAAACATTAACGGGAGAATATTCTCGTTTTTGTTTGTAATTTT
>CANRAA010000094.1 GCA_947628485.1 uncultured Bacilli bacterium
CTTACAATGCTTGCAGGTGGCATGATTCAATATGTCAAAGATTTAGCAATAAGTTTAAAATTATATGCCGAACAATTAGAAGGGAAGGAGAATTAATATGGCAAAATTAACAAGAGATGAATTTATAAATTCATTAAAAGAAATGACGGTTCTTGAAATAAAAGAATTAGTAGATGCAATGCAAGAGGAATTAGGAATTAATCCTTATGCTGTAGCTGTTGCTGCCGCTCCAGCTCAAGGTGCCACTGAAGATGCTGGTTCTGCTACTAAGACTGTTGTTTTAAAGAATGCTGGTGGCAATAAAATTGCTGTTATTAAAATCATTAAAGAAATTACTGGTTTAGGGTTAGTTGAAGCTAAAGGACTTGCTGATAATGGTGGAAACATTAAAGAAAATGTTCCTGCTGATGAAGCAAAACAAATTGCTGACCAATTAACTGAAGCCGGTGCTGAAGTAGAACTTGCTTAATAAAAGTTAGAAAAAGTTGTTAACCTTAGGGTTAACGCTTTTTTTTGACTATTTATGCTTATTGTGCTAGAATATCTATCTATCAAAAGGGGATTTGGTTATGAAAGAAGTTAAAATTAAAGATAT
Source organism: uncultured Bacilli bacterium (assembly GCA_947628485.1). Taxonomy (GTDB): domain Bacteria; phylum Bacillota_I; class Bacilli_A; order RF39; family UBA660; genus SIG200. The sequence goes on from CANRAA010000094.1 coordinate 596, forward strand.
AACAATTAGATATGATAAGGAAGAAATAGAAGAAATAATAAATATTGTTAAAAATAATTATTCTATAATTTATGATTGTTTACCATCTAAAAATATAATTAGTTTTATAGAAACTACTGATGAAGATATAGAGTATGTTTCTGATTTTAATGAGTTTTTTTCTAATATTGTAATGGCTAATTTTAATTATTATGAAAAAGAGAAAAAACCTTTGGATGATATAAGTACTTATTTATTATTTTTGATAAATAAACTAGATAAAATGGATGTTTCACATATTAAAATACCTGTTAGTTTTTCTTTTGATAAAATTTATTTTTGGATGGCTAAAGAATATTTTAAAGAAAAGGAAAATGTTAGTTTATTAAGTGATCATTTAAAAAATCCTACTGATAAAGCGGAAATAATTAATTGGTTTGTAAGTAAAATGCGTTATCCAACCTATGAATATTTATTAAAGGAACAAGTTAAATGTTTAGAGTCATTAGATTTAGAATATTTAGAGAATATAAATGTTCTTATGGGAAAATTTTTTGAACAAATGGTAGCGGATTTAAAAGGTGAAGATTTAGAAAAAGAAGATAAATTACCTACTATATCTTTAGAAGAAGTAGATGTCTTATTTAAAGAATTTTTAAAGAAATTTGATGCTCCTGCTGAGTGGCTTACCTATTATCAAAACTTAATGAATAATGGTTTTATTTGTTATAAGGAACCCGAAAAAGGTAAAACTTCTAATTGTTATGTGGATGAAGATGGTAATTTAAAAATTATGATTTATGGTAAAGGACTGAGGGCTTTTATAACTCTTTGTCATGAATTTGGCCATTATGTTGCAATGTACATGGATAATAAGGATGTTAAACCTTCCATAAATGAATTTCCTAGTATTTTCCTAGAATATTTAGCGATAGGTTTTTTGAAATTAAAAGGTTATAATGATAATATTTTAGCTCATTTATTAAAAAAGCGGATGCTTAATAATTTTGATATCATGCGTTTTACTTATCCTGTTTTAAATGATATAGCGGATTTATATAAGAACAAAGAAGATTTTATGCCCATAAAAAGGGCAAAAATTCAAAAAACATGTGAAGATATGCAAAATGATGTTAAGATAAAAGATCTTATAAAAAATCTTGAAGATTTTGTTTATAATCCCGAGGAAATGTTAAATAAGGAATGTGATTTTACAACGATGCTGATTATTAAAAATCCTACCATAATTTTAGATAGTTATCAGTATTTACTAGGAACTTATTTAACTTTAGAGACCGTTAATAAATATTATGAAGATAATAGCATAATAAATAAAGTTTATGAAATTACCCAAAACTTAGGACATGAAAATTTAAAAAGTGTCATAGATACTTTAAATCTCCAAGATGTTTTAATTAATTCAAAAACTAGACAATGACTATAGGAAGTGCTATAATAAAAAGCGCTTTTAAAGGGGGAAATAATGATGAATGAGAAAGAAAGAGAATATAAAATAATTGAAAGAAATAGAAATGAAGTAAAAGCAAATAATGCTATTCAAGAAGTTAAGAATAAAACCTTTAATTTAGGAATTAGGTTTTTAGAGCTAGTTTTGTTACTAATAGTTTTTGTTAAAGAAAAAAGTATGGATTTAAAAGTTATTACAGGCTTACTTTCTTTATTAACTGCGGGTTATTCTATCTATGATTTAATTAAAATTTTTAAATCTTTTAAAGAGTTTATGAACTCTGCTAGTATTGTAGATAATATCGATAGCGAAATAACTCTAAATTCTCTAAAATAGGTTAATTATGGAAGTTTTGATTAAAGATAGTTTAACATTAGATGATGGCAATGTTTATATTGTGGTAAGTAAAGTGGAATATAAAGGGAACACTTATCTTTATTTAGTTAGTGAAAAGGGGAAAATAATATTTGGACTACTAAATAATGAGACGATAAAAGAAGTCAAAGATAGTGATTTGATTAGAAAGTTAATGGGATTATTTTTAAAAAATAGTCAAGAAAATAATTAAGTTATTAGATGGAAAGAAGAAAAAGTTATAAAAAGATAAACTATTGTCAAGAAGAAGGGAATATAAGTAAACTATGGCAAAGTAGTTTGCTTTTTTATGGTATTTAATTTATAATAATTATTGGTGATACTATGAAGAAGACATTGGGGATTATACTTAAAGTTTTAATTGTAACACTAGTCATAATGTGGGTAGGTTTAATTGTGATTGAATTTAATCGTTATAAGAATAATGAACCAATGTTAGTAGTATTAAAAGAAGATACTTTAACGTATCCTGATGGCCATGTTTATGTTTATTATGGATTAGGTTATAAATCAATTACTTATGAAAGAACAAGTTTATATGGGAAAGAGTTTGGACATATATTTATAAATGTAAGAGAAAGTGTTAAAGGTTAGGTGGATTTATGAAAAAAAATGGATGGGGAACATTACAAATGTTTTTACTAAGTGGCGGATTATTACTGGCTTTATTAATTGCGGTCTTCTTTATCTCGAAGTTATATGGATCTTTTGAAGGATCTAAGAGTAATAAAGAATATGCAGATTTAGAAGCAAAACTTGAAAATGCGGCAGCCCTTTTTATTAGACTAAATAGTATTGAGGTTGCTGATACTTTTAGAGTAGATTTAGAGGCTCTTCAAAATAGTGGGTTAGTTAATGATTTTAAAGATAGTTTAGGTCATAGTTGTGATGGGTATGTTATTATTCTTAAAAACGATATTGCCTACGATTATGAAGGAAGAATTAAGTGTCCTAATTATACAACTTTAAATTATTAAAAAAATGTATAAAAGATATTGACAAAACATATATTAAAATGGTATATTAATAACGCATTTTATTTAGGTTCTACCTTGGTAGAACTTAATTTAAAAGAAATTATGACACACTTGGATTCGTGTTAATGGAAAGGAGAAAATATGCCTACAATTAATCAATTAGTTAAGAAAAATCGTCAAAAGAAAACGAAAAAGAGTAAAAGTCCCGTATTAAATGTGGGATTCAATACCTTAGAAAGAAAACAAACTGATGCGAAAAGCCCTCAAAAAAGAGGAGTTTGTACTCGTGTAGGAACTAAAACACCAAAGAAACCAAACTCAGCCTTACGTAAATATGCGAGAGTAAGACTTTCAAATGGTAAAGAAATCGATGCTTACATTCCTGGTGAAGGACACAACTTACAAGAACACAGTGTTGTTTTAGTACGTGGTGGACGTGTAAAAGATTTAATCGGTGTTCGTTATCACATTGTTCGTGGTACATTAGATACTCATGGTGTTGAAAATAGAAAACAAGCCCGTAGTAGATATGGTACTAAAAAAAGTAAATAATTAAATAAATAAAAGAAGGAGGAAAACATATGCGTAAAAGAAGAGCAGTTAAAAGAGATGTGTTACCAGACCCTATATATAATTCCAAGGTTGTTACTAAACTTGTTAATGCAATTATGTTAGATGGTAAAAAAGGTACTGCCCAAAAGATTTTATATGAAGCTTTTGATATTGTGGAAAAACAAACTGGTAAAAAAGCCATGGAAGTTTATGAAGAAGCTTTAAAAAATATAAGTCCAGCACTTGAAGTTAAATCACGCCGTGTAGGTGGTTCTAACTATCAAGTACCGATGGAAGTTACTGATGAAAGAGCGCAAACTTTGGCCCTTCGTTGGTTAGTAAATTATGCAAAATTAAGAAATGGAAAGGGAATGGCTATAAATTTAGCAAATGAAATTATTGATGCTGCTAATGGTGAAGGTGGAGCGGTTAAAAAACGTGAAGATACTCACAAAATGGCCGAAGCAAATAAAGCATTTGCTCATTATAGATGGTAGTGTGATATGGCAAGAGATGTTACAATAGATAAGATACGTAATATTGGTATAATGGCCCATATAGATGCCGGTAAAACTACTTTTACAGAAAGAGTTTTATTCCATACTGGTATTACTCATAAAATTGGGGAAACTCATGATGGAGAATCCCAAATGGACTGGATGGAACAAGAAAAAGAAAGAGGTATCACGATTACTAGTGCGGCAACTACTGCCCATTGGAAAGGATATCGTTTAAATATCATTGATACTCCGGGACACGTAGACTTTACTGTTGAAGTTCAAAGAAGTTTAAGAGTATTAGATGGTTCTATCTGCCTACTTGATGGTAATGCTGGGGTTGAACCTCAATCCGAAACAGTATGGCGTCAAGCTACGGAATACAAAGTACCTAGAATGATATTCGTTAATAAAATGGATAAATTAGGTGCGGATTTTGAATTTAGTTTGGATACCATTGGTAAAAGATTAGGAGTTAATTATGCCCCTATTCAATGGCCAATTGGAGCGGAAAATGATTTTCATGGAATCGTTGATTTACTAGAAAAGAAAGCTTATACTTTCGATAGAGCTGATGAACATGAAAATTATAAAGAAATTCCTATTCCTGATGATTTAAAGAATTTAGTAGAAACTAAAAGACTTGAATTAATCGAAAAGGCTGTGGAATTTGATGATGCTTTAATGGAAAAATACTTAAATGGTGAAGAATTAAGTGTTCCCGAAATTAAAAGTGCTATCCGTAAAGGTGTTTTAAAGGCAGAATTCTTCCCAGTATTATGTGGAAGTGCCTTATCAAATACAGGTGTTAAATTAGCATTAGATGCTGTTATTGATTACATGCCTGCTCCAACTGATGTTGAAGCTATTGAATGTACTGACTTTAACGGTAATATTGTTAAAAGACATCCAAGTGATTCAGAACCATTTATGGCTATGGCTTTCAAAATTGCCGCTGACCCTTATGTTGGTCACTTAGCCTTCTTTAGAGTTTATTCTGGTCACTTATCAAGTGGTTCATACATTTTAAATAGTACGAAAAATGTTAAAGAAAGAGTTGGACGTATTTTACAAATGCATGCCAACCAAAGAAAAGAAATAACTGATGTTTATACAGGTGAGATTGCCGCTTTAGTTGGTTTAAAAAATACCACTACTGCTGATACCTTATGTGATGAAAAGAACCCAGTAATCATGAATGGTATGGAATTCCCTGACCCAGTTATTGATGAAGCAATAGAACCAAAGAGTAAAGCTGATCAAGAAAAACTTGGCCAAGCCTTACAAAAACTTGCGGAAGAAGACCCAACATTTAGATATAAAACAGATCCTGAAACTGGTCAAACAGTTATCAGTGGGATGGGTGAATTACACCTTGAAGTTTTAGTTAGAAGAATGAAAGATGAATATAATGTTGACGCTAATATTGGTCGTCCACAAGTAGCATATCGTGAAACTATTACGCAAACTGCTGATTGTGAAGGTAAATATATTAAACAATCAGGTGGTCGTGGACAATATGGTCACGTATGGGTTAAGTTTGAACCAAATCCTGAAAAAGGTTATGAATTCGTTGATGCGATTGTTGGTGGTGTAGTTCCTCGTGAATACATTCCGGTAACTGATAAAGGATTACAAGAAGCTATGGCTGGTGGTATGATTGCGGGATACCCAGTAGTAGATGTTAAAGCAACTTTATTTGATGGGTCTTACCATGATGTCGATTCATCAGAAATGGCCTTCAAAATTGCCGCATCATTGGCTTTAAAAGAAGCTGCTAAAAAATGTAAGCCAGTTTTACTTGAACCAATTATGAAGGTTGAAGTAGTTGTTCCTGAAGAATACATGGGTAATGTTATGGGAGACCTTACAAGTAGAAGAGGTAAACCTCTAGGAAATGAATCAAGAGGAAATGCGTTATCAATTAATGCCATGGTACCTTTAGCCGAAATGTTTGGTTATGCTACAACTTTACGTTCTAATTCCCAAGGACGTGGTACATTCACAATGACATTAGATCATTATGAAGAAGTACCAAGAAATATCGCTGATGATATTATTAAGAAAAATAGTGTTAATTAGAAATAATTAATGCAAGAAAAGCCGAATAATACTTGAAAAACTTTCAAGCATTAGATAAAATATAATAGTAATAAAGAAAAGGAGGAAATATTATATGGCAAGAGAAAAATTCGATCGTTCTAAAGAACACGTTAATATTGGTACTATTGGCCACGTTGACCATGGTAAAACAACATTAACTGCGGCGATCACTAAATATTTTGGAACATTTGTTGATTATGCTGATATCGACAAAGCTCCAGAAGAAAGGGAAAGAGGTATTACAATTAATACTGCTCACGTTGAGTA
>CANRAA010000095.1 GCA_947628485.1 uncultured Bacilli bacterium
TTGCTTTCTTTTTTTCGCTTTTTTAGGTTAATTTAATTTTTAAATTCTTGGTGGTTAGAAATTTAAAATTAACATTTTACTAGTATCAAGCATTGTAAAATCAATCATAGTAAAACCCCAGAAGAATACTTACCATTTGAATGGAGTGAAAATGTTTTAAATGGAAAAAGTAAAGTAAAATTAGTATCGGCAAAAAGAAAGACTAATAAATAACAAGAAGATAGTTATATTTCAATAATTATCTTTTTTAAAATAATAGTTTTACGATATAATATAGATAGGTAATCTTGGTATAGAGTTAGGTATGGCCGAGATGGCAGCAATTACAATGCGTGGCGTGTGAATACGGACGGCAACTTGGACAATCCGAATGTGAACAATACGTATGCGGTTCGCCTTAAGCCTTCTATAACTTGAATGATTATATGATTAAGGTTATATACTAGGGAAGATAGAAGACAAAGATTATCTAGGACTTTATCCAAAACAAAAACGAAGATGGTTTATTTTACGAAATAACCTGTATACTTCGTTATTTTTTTGTTTCTTTTTCGTTTAAGTAATCATTTTAAATAATAGTAATATAATATAGAGAAATTATATTCTTTTTGTAAATAAGCAATATTTGTCAAAAATTAGTAAAAATATATCTTGACAAATATCATACGGGGGGGGTATAATAGACACATAGAAAGGAAGAGGAGAATGAAAAATTTAAAAATGTTTGCGATTGCTGTTATGGCATTTGCTGTAATGGCTATGGGTGTTCATGCTGATGCTGCAGCTGATTTTAATACTGCTAAATCAACATGTGCAACCGCTGAAAATGTTAAAGTACAATTAGGTGGTGTTAATTATACTTGCGATACTATTACTAACACTTTAAATTTAGTTGAGAAGTATAATGCAGCTTATCCTGATACAAAAGCAATTGAAGTTACTTTAACAATTTTAGAAAAAACAACTGATACATCTGTTACAATTGATGGTACAAAATTAACAAAAGTAACATTAGATTTAAATGGTAAAGGTGCCGTTGTTAGTAATGGTGTTCAAATTATTAATGGAGGTTCATTAGTTGTTTCTGGAAAAACAGGAATTGATGAAACTACGGGAAAGGATTACGAAAACTTAATAGTTAATGGTGGTGAACATGATTTATTTCATATTACTGGACCAAAAGCTAGTTTAACTATTAATAAAGAAGTTACAGCTGAAACTAAATCAACTGGTCATGGAAAATATGTTGTTGCTTTATTACCAGATGGTAATGATTCAGCTAAAAACACTAAAATTAATATTGCTGGTAAATTAATTGCTAAAACAGAATCACCAATTTTAGGTATTGAAGGAAATATCAAAAAGGAAGATAATGCAGCAAAAATAACTATTTCTGATGGTGCTGTATTAGATAGTACTGGTAATTCAGCAATTTATCAAGCTGGATATGCAGAAACTACTATTGGTAAAGCCGAAGTTAGCGGTTTAACTGCTATCATGGTAAGAGCAGGTAAAATGACTATTAATGGTGCTACTGTTACTGGTACATTAACAACAAGAGGAGCAGAATATGATGACATGGTTGGTGGAATGAAAGATAGCGGAGCAGCTATTCAAGTAGAAAGCACTGATAGAGGTGATTACTATGGTCCAGCAACAGTTGTACTAAATGGTGGTACATATACTAGTGAAAAATATAATGCTATAGCAATTAATAACTATAGTGCAACTAAATTAGCTTTATCTAAAGACACAAAAATTGGTGGTGGAGCTTCATTAGTTAGTGGTACTGACGATGATGATAAAATATTACCAGGAATTGCTCTTAGAGTAAATAATACTGATGTTCTTGGTACATTATTAACTAATTTAACTGGTTTAGTATCAAACGCTAAATTTAATGGACCTGTAACTGGAGATGTAGCTGTTAATGGTGGTACAAAACCTGCAGAGGACATTTTAGCTAAATTAGTTGTAGGAGATACTACTACTGATGAAAGTGGAAATACTGTAGTTGGTACTGGAGCTCCTGCTGATGAACAAAAACCTGATGAAAATCAAGGAGATCAAACAACTGGTGATGGAAACCAAGGATCTACAGATATTCCATCAAATCCAAATACTAATGATAATATCTTAGTATACGCTGGTCTAGGACTAGTAAGTCTAGCATCTGTTGCTTTTACAACAAGAAAAAGAGAAGACTAATTAAAGTTACTAAATTTGTTTAATAAATTGTTAAGATAGATTATAGGGACTCGCAAACATCCTAAATCATTACACAAACCTTTCCACAAAACTTGTGGTAATTGTAAAACAATTATTAACAAATTGGTATAAATGAAACATACTATTTCGGTAGTATGTTTTTTAGTTAATTATGTTATAATTATAGGTAGAGAGGAGTATTTATATGAAATGTATACTTATGAATAAAAATATAGAAGTATTAGTAGTGGAATATAATGAAACTTCAAAGTTCTTTGATTATATATATGAAGTTAAAGATATTAATTATGCACCCTATATATTAAAAAGTTATTATCTAGAAAATGATATTAATAATACTCCTTTTAAAACTAATTTAAGTGAATGGTTTAAAGGTCGAGGCATTCCATCATGGCGAGATAAATTAGATTTATTATTACATAGATTAAATATAGTGGCTCCTTATGAGTTATTAGATAAAGCCTTTGGTTTATCTTTATCTGATCAATATTGGTTAAAGCCATTTAATAGTGATATTTCTTATGATAATATTAATTTTTTTGATAATGATTTTGATTATGCCGAGTTTATGGAAGCCTCCTTATCAACTAATAGTAAGCCGATTACTAAAGAATCCTCATTAAAAACCCCAAATAACACAACTGATGGTATGCTTAAAAAAGCTTGGATTATAGAGGATGGTACAAGATATTTATTAAAAGGTGGTTATAAAAATGAAATAATGCAACCTTTTAATGAAGTATTAGCGAGTGAAATATGTAAAAGACTAGGTTTTAATCATGTTCCATATACAATAGATATATATAAAGATATGGTCGTATCTAAATGTCCATGTTTTATAAATAAAGATACGGAATATGTTTCTTGTTATCAAATTAGAGATGATATGGAAAGACATAATAATAAAGAAGATTATGAAGAATATATTAAAAAGTTAGAAGAACATCATATTGAAAATGCTCGAGAAAAAGTGGAAAATATGTATATTTTAGATTTTCTTATTATGAATGAAGATCGACATTTAGGTAATTTTGGTATTATTAGAGATGTCAATACTTTAAATTGGCTTGATGTAGCTCCCATATTTGATAATGGACAAAGTTTAAATATTGAGTATTATGACGAAGAAGAAGTTCATATATCTGGTAATGGTAGATTCTTCTATGAAGTTAAATCTTTTGAGGAAATAATCCAAGTTGTTAAAGATTTAAAAAGAATTGATATAAACAAGCTAGATGGTTTAGTAGAGTGGTTTGATAATTTATTACATCAATATCAAAATATAACGAAAATGAGTGATATGAGAATTAATAGGTTATGTATATTACTTAATAGACAAATAAATAAGTTAAAAAGTTTAAGAGAAAGCATTTAATTATGCTTTTTTCATTTAAGTAATCTTTTATTAAATTATTAATATAATATAGAGAAATTATATTCTTTTTGTAAATAAGCAATATTTGTCAAAAATTAGTAAAAATATATCTTGACAAATAGAATACGGGGGGGGGTATAAT
>CANRAA010000096.1 GCA_947628485.1 uncultured Bacilli bacterium
GTCAAAAAAATAAAAGTTTCCTTATAAACAGGAACTTTTTTAAACCTTGGCAACATAATATTTTTCGCAACATAATTGATAAAATGAAGAAAAGAATTTTTATTATAAAGATTCTTCGCTACATTGCTATCAATTTATTTCTCCTATCTTTATTGATAGTAGCGATAAAAAAATGACACTCAGATTTGAGTGTCATACCCTAATTTATTAGGGCGACATTCACTTACGAAATTGAATGTTCCTTTTTTATTTTATGCCATATTTCTTTGACATATTCATAATACCACAAATTTGTTTCTTTTACAAGAACTAATCCTTTTTAATTGATTTGTCTATGATTTAGAATTTTTGTTTTTCTTTTATAAACATCCTAAAAGTAGGGTTGCTCCTACTTTTTAAATTTAGTTATAACCAAAACATAAATAAATAATACATCTTATAATAAATCAAATTAATTAAACTATTATTGAATGACTCTTTATCTAAGAATATAGTAAAGAAATTAAAAATTAAACTAATCACAATAAAGGTAACAATTAATTTTTTATAATCTATTTTGAAATTTCTACTATTAACTAAAGATAAAATAACAATAATCGTACTTAAAGATAAAAGCCAACCAAAGTCCGATAAATATCTTGGTAAAATCCCGGCCATTTGGGTATCCGCTAAAACAACAAGTAAGGCACTTATTACTAAAGTTAAACACATATTAGATAATACTTTATTATTAATAACTTTTTTAAATTTAGAAAAACATAACCCAAGTAGAGTAATTATATTAATAAAGAAGAAACCGCCATACATATTTTCAAAAATAGTTACTCCTACATAAGAAGTTAAAACTTCTTCACTAATAACAAAAGGAAATACTAAAGATATTCTTCCTGGTGCAAATAGGAAATAATATAATCCTAAGAATATACGATCAAATCTAAAACCTCTTTTAGTCATATCATTAGTGGTTAAATTATAATTAGCTCCAAAATCAAAGATACTTCCAAAACGAGCATAATTATAATACATGATAAATAAAGCCACAATGACAAAAGGAAGACATAAACATAAAGTTTCTTTTAGACTACTTTTCGAAAATAATTCTCTTTTTTTAAAGACATAATCCCAAAATATTGGTAACGCCAAGAAAGAACCAACCAACAACTGCGGACGACAACCCGCCACTAAAGACAAACATAAACTACCTAAGGCTAAATACTTTTTATTTAAACTCTTATCATTGGTACTTTTAAACCAAAAAGACAGTCCTAAATAAGAAAAACTTAACCCAAAGATAATTGGTAAATTATAGAATGTTGGTTCAGCACTAAAAATAAATAATCCCGATGTAACAAGTAAAAATAAACTTAATAATTGATACCAAATAAAACTGGTTTTCGGAAAGTATTTTTTAATTAAAGTATACATAAATTTATAAACCGAAATAAGTAAGAAGATTAAAGAAATAGACATCGCTATATAATTAGGTAAATCACTATGGGTAATTAATCTAAATGGTAAATAAGTAAGTAAACAAGGAACAACTCCAAAATAAGAATAATATTTTTGATTATAATAAGCATAATCCCAATAATAATCTTTATAAGGTTTTAAATAATTATCGCGATAACTTATATCATAAGGATTTTCTAACTCTTTTAATTTATCACTAACTTTTAAATCTAAATAAAAGTGTCCTTTACTTAAAGCTTTAGCTAAATTTTTATATTGCGAATATTGACTGGTTTCATTATCATTATAACTTTTAGCGCATAACAAAGTATTTGAACATAACACTAAACCTAAAACACTTATAATAACAACTGTTATTACTTTACCCTTTTTAAAATCAAATTTTAATTCATATAAAATACTTTTAGGATTAATAATAAAAATTAATAAACTAAAAACAAAAGTTAAAATCAATCTTAAATTATTTATAAACATTGGTACTTCTTTATTTATTTTAATTTCGTTAATGGTAAAGTTATTATTATCTTCTAGAATAGTTAATTTTAAAGCCTCACTTTTACCAGAGGTATGCATTCTTATATAATGACTTTCTTCGATATTATTAACATAATATCTACTACCACCATCAGCATAAAGTTTATTGGCTTCATCCGTAAAATCAATCTTATATTTTAAATATAAGTTATCTTTACTTTGAATATCTAAATATAAATTACTAATCTCACTATCAATATTAAATATTTCGATATAAGCATTTTCTTTATCGGTAACGTGACAAACATTATCACAAGTAATTCCAAATAAATTATAATTTACGAGTTCCTTTTCATCTTTAAAAATCATTGACTCATAATGTCGAAAATTAAATAAAGTTACTTCTAAAAAAGAAGAAATAATTAAAGAATATATTATATAACGAAAAAAAGTCTTTAAATATTTATTTTTATAAACATTAAATCTATCTAAAAGTATTAAAATAATTATTCCAATAATAAAAACTAGTAACATTTAAATCACCCATTAAATTATTTCTCTTTAATTATAGTTTATCTTAGATACTTTTACAACTAAAAAAAGTGAAATTAAATTCCCAAGTTTATCACATGATAATAAAAAATAGTTCTGCAAGTAGCATAAATACTTGTTTTTTTATTGAATTTTA
>CANRAA010000097.1 GCA_947628485.1 uncultured Bacilli bacterium
ACTCTCGCTTTTCCCTTTATTTATGGGACTTTATGAGAGTTTTTATTATTAACAACTGACAAACTCAAGATTATATCTTAATTATTTAAAAAATACAATTATCGAAGAGAAAAAAACTTAAGAATTTTGCATCTTAAGTTTTTTCATTTATACCAATTTGTTAATAATTGTTTTACAATTACCACAAGTTATGTGGAAAGGTTTGTGAGAATGAATTTTAGGGTGTTTGCGAGTCCCTAAATTTCTATTTAAACAATTTATTTAACAAAATTAGGTAACTTAATTATTTTAGTCTTCTCTTTTCTTTGCTGTAAAAGCAACAGAGGCAAGACTTACTAGTCCTAGACCAGCATATACTAAGATATTATCATTAGTTTCTGGGTTCTTTACATTATCTGTAGTTCCTTGATTTCCATCACCAGTAGTTCCTGGTTCTGTTGTTCCTGGTTGTCCTTCTGGATTTTGTTCTTCTTGAGAAGGAGCAGCAGTACCAAGAACAGCACTTCTACCAGCAGCTACTTCATAAACAGATCCATCAGTAGTATGAACAATTAATTTTGAACCTGAATTGTTTTCTACTTCAGTTCCTGGAGCAACTATAACATTTCCATTACTTCCTTCAATTACTACCTTTTTAATATCACTAGGAACTTTTACAGATCCTGTTCCTTTAACTGTTGCAGTACCATTAACAACTAAAAGTCCTTGACTATCGCCTGTCGCAGTAATGGATTTTTGATCTCCTTTTGCACAAGTTCCACCAAAGTTACCATTACATAAAGCTTTTGATTCATTAACACGAACAATACCATTGTCTTCTAATTTTACTTGATAAGTATTAACTAAATTTCCATTATCTTTTTTTAATGGGGCCATTGAATCAGCAGTTAATTCACCTTTAACAGTTAATGTACCATTAATTAAAACATCGGCTTTATCTGATCTTTTATCAATATCATCGCCTTCATAACCTTTTAAGTTGTTATTTGCGATAACTTTAGAATTTTTATCGATACTTGATCCTACAGGACTTCCAGCAAATGTTACACCTTGATATCCGTTACCAGTAGCAGTAATAGTAGAACTTACTAATGTAACTTTACCATTTAATCCTCCTAAACCATTGTCTTTAACTTCAATAGTAGAATGATCAGCTTTAATTTCACCACCAGTACCTACACCATTCATAGCATTTAATTTGTTATTATTTAATGCAAAGTGTGCTTCGTCACTTAAATCTATAGTTAAATCAACACCACCAACATAAAATCCTTTTCCTAAGTTGTCACTTACTTCTAAAGTACCACCTGTAACTGTAATAGTAGAATTTGCTTGAACATCTATTGCACCATGATCATTTGCAGCAACGTCATCAACAGGAACTTTAGTTACTTTTAGTGTAGCTCCATCTTCAATAATAACATTAGCTTTAAGGATTAATCGTCCTCCTTCAATAGTTAAATTTGTACCAGCTTTGATTGTTACTGAAGATGAAATTGTAACTGTTTTATCTTTAGCAGCTTTAATAGTTAAGTTTCCATCAACATCGCCAGATAACGTACCAGCTGATTTAAGTGTACAAACAGCATTAGTAGCACTTATTGAATCTTCTGTACATGTTAAACCATTAACAGTTTTTTCAGCATGTACACCCATAGCCATTACAGCAAATGCCATAACAGCGATTGCAAACATTTTTAAATTTTTCATTTTTTTCCTCTTTCCTTTCTATGTGTCTATTATACCCCCCCCCGTATTCTATTTGTCAAGATATATTTTTACTAATTTTTGACAAATATTGCTTGTTTACAAAAAGAATATAATTTCCTTATATTATATTACTATTATTTTAAATAATTACCTAAAAGAAAAAGCATCAAATTAATGACACTTTTTTAACTTCTCTATATCTTCAACATTTAAATTAGTAATTTCCGATATTTCTTTTGTTGAATATCCTTTTTCTAACATATTCTTGGCAATAGTATTAGCTTTGTTTGTTTCTCCTTCTTCAATACCTTCTTTTTTGGCTATTTTAACTCGCATTTGTTCTCTTATCTTGGCCTCTTCTTCTCTACTTATTTCTTTTATAAATACTTCGTCTGCATTTAACTTTTCCACTTCTTCATCCACTCCCTTTATTAGCTTATCTACCCTAGCTAACTTCCTTAACTCCTCTTTATTAGCATCTAACATTACTAAATAAATATGTCTTTTATCACCTTTTATGTTTTTATCATACCACATATGCTTGTACTTAGCAATGTTTACGGTGATAATTTTAAAACTATTGCTATATCTTTCTCCTTTCTCATTTTGCACATAATACACTTTCTTCTCTTCTTCTTTTTTACTCTCATTAAAGTTTATATCGATATGTAAAACTTCTAATTCTTCATCAACATCTTCAATATATTCTCCTCTTAATTTCTTTTGCGAATACAAAGTTGTATAATATACTAGATTTCTTTCTTTAGTTACTTTATCAAAATTTGTGTTAAGCTCAATATTTAAAATTTGGTTATCTTTAGTCTTAACTAAAATATCTAATGTATTTACTTTACTCTTTACATTCTTAACAGGTAACTCAGTAGGTACATGATAATGTCAACATAAAAATGTAGGTTTTGGCTAATATAATTTTGTAGGAAAACCTACATTTTTATATTAGCAAA
>CANRAA010000098.1 GCA_947628485.1 uncultured Bacilli bacterium
ATACCAATTTTTTCTTGCTTTTACTTGTCCACTTTATTTCCTTGCTTTGCTAGTTGCTTTTTCTTGTCTAATTCACCTTTAGTTTTAAAAAAAAACTACCATTAATATGGTAGCAAGCTAATATATCAAAGTAAAAGTTTACGTTTCTTAACGTTTAGTATAAACCAATTTTTTTGTTTTTACAACTAAAAACAAGTAATTTTTAAGAAAAATTTTAAGATTAAAAAACAGTCCAAAAATTTAAGTAATTTTTCTTAAAATTTTACTTATTTTTTCTTTACAAAGAAAGTATTTTTCATTATAATAAAATTTATGTTTTTGGAGGTGTGAAATGGACTACACAATACTTGTTATGCTGATGAAAGACCTCGTTATCTTACCTTATCAAGAAATTAAAATTGAACTAAAAGATGAGATAAGTAAAAAGATTGTCAAAATAGCTAATAAAAAATTTGCTAATCGTATTTTAATTGTTAGTCCAAGTGGTAATGAACTAGAACCTTCCATTGAAGACTTACCTAAAATAGGAGTGGTGTCTCTAATTAAAAGTAAATTAGAATTATCTAATGGTAATCTTCGTTTAACTTTAAAAGGTGAAAAGAGAGTTAAAATTTGTGAATATACCTCTTTTAGTGATGACATTATCAGTGCCTCAGTTATGGATATAAATTTACCTAAATTAGAGGAAAATGAAAAAGAAGTCGTTAAGAAAAAATTAAAAGATACTTTAAATGAATATATTGATGCTTCTCCTAATATTACTAATAGTATTGTTAGTATGATTAAAGATAATGAAGACTTAGATTTTTTAACGGATGCGATTACAACTTTCTTACCTTTAAAACCGCAAAAAAAGATGCCTTATATGATTGAGGCTAATTATGAAAAAAGAGCCATTAATTTAATTAAAGATATTAAATTAGAAATAAAATATTTAAAACTAGAAGAAAAAATTGAAAATCGTGTCGAGATGCGGCTTTCTAAAGAACAAGAAGAATATTATTTAAAAGAAAAACTAAAAGAAATTGAAAGTGTTTTAGGAATTAAAGACGAAAACGAAAACGTTAAAGTTTATTATGATAGATTAAATGAATTAACTTTAGAGAAGAAGACGAAAGAAAAATTAGAAGGGGAAATTAAAAAATTAGAAAGAATGAGTACCTCTTCTCCCGAAAAAGCTTCTTTACAAAGTTATTTAGATTGGGTTTTATATTTACCTTGGAATATTAGTAGTAAAGAAAATCTAAATGCTAAAAAAGTAATGAGTTCTTTAAATAAAAGTCATTATGGTTTAACCAAAATTAAAAATAGAGTAATTGATTATTTAAATGTGAAAAATTTAAATAATGATATTCCGAGTCCTATCATTTGTTTAGTAGGGCCTCCCGGAGTTGGTAAAACAACGATTACTAAAAGTATAGCATCTTCTTTAAATCGGGAATTTTATAAAATAAGTGTCGGGGGTTTAAATGACTCAACCGAACTTATTGGTTCTAGAAGAACTTATCTTGGGGCTTTACCTGGTAAAATAATCGAAGCCTTAAAAAAATGTAATACCAATAATCCCGTTATCTTAATTGATGAAGTTGATAAAATGGTTAAAGATTTTAAAGGTGATCCCGCAAGTACCTTACTAGATATTCTAGATAGTACCCAAAATAAATATTTTACTGATTATTATATTGAAGAACCATTTGATTTAAGTAAAGTAATGTTTGTTTTAACAGCCAATGAAATAAGTAATATTCCTTATACTTTAATTGACCGCTTAGAGGTTATTGAATTATCTAGTTATAATGTTTATGAAAAATTAGATATTGCCAAGAAATATTTATTACCAAGTATTTATAATGAGTTTAATTTAACCAAAAAGTTAGTTATTAAAGATGATACTTTAATGTATTTAATTAATAATTATACAAGAGAATCAGGAGTTAGAAACTTAAAAAGAGTATTAAGAACTTTAGTTACGAAAGTCGTATCTAATAAATCATCTTATACGATAACGACGAAATCTTTAAGTAAATACTTAGAAGACTTAAAAGAAGAAGTAAATATTAATATTACAACTACGGGAGTAGTTAATGCTCTTGCTTATACTCCTCTTGGTGGTATAACCTTTAAAGTAGAATGTAGTATTTATGAAGGTAAAGAAGAAATAATTGTGACGGGTTCTTTGGGAGATGTTCTAAAAGAAAGTGTGATGGTAGGGCTATCTTACTTAAAGGAAAATAATTTAATATCTAAAGATGACGTTAAAGATAAAACTATTCATTTGCACTTCTTAGATGCCTCCACTAAAAAAGAAGGGCCTTCTTGTGGCGTATCAATTATTACCGCTATTTTATCGAAAATTAAAAATGTTTTAATCGATAGTAAAACAACATTTACCGGGGAAATTTCTCTAAAAGGAGATATCTTAAAAGTGGGGGGTATTAAAGAAAAAATTATCGCTGCATATAATGCCGGGATTAAAACAATTTATATACCTACAGATAATGCGAGCGACTTAAAAGAAATTCCTAAAAAGATTCTTGATAAGTTAGAAATTAAAAAGGTTAGTAAATATAGTGATATCTATAAAGAAATATTTAAAAATAATATAGCGTAAAGTGAACTGTACCCCAAAATTTAGACAAAAATAAAAAAGGTGGGTAAGAAAGAAACATAACTAATAAAGGTTATGTTTT